>JAFOBK010000230.1 GCA_017381835.1 Oscillospiraceae bacterium
CTTTACAGTGACAATGTGGTTGCTCTGGAAGCGGCACAGCCGAAAGATCTGGAAGCCCATGAAATCGATGTCCGTCTGGGCGCTACCTGGATCGACAAAAAGTACATTCAGGAGTTCATGGAAGATCTTCTGGACCCGCCCTATTACATGAGAAGAACCATCAAGGTCAACTATTCTCCCTTCACCGCAGAATGGAACATCACCGGCAAGAAGAACATCGGCTACCGGGATGTCAATGCCAATACCACCTATGGTACTTCCCGGATCAATGCCTATCAGATTCTGGAGGACAGTCTGAATCTGCGGGATGTGCAAATACATGATGTTGTGGAAGACTCCGAAGGACGGGAGCGCCGGGTATTGAACCAGAAAGAAACCACCCTGGCACAGCAGAAGCAGGAATCCATCCGGGATGCTTTCAAGGACTGGATCTGGAAAGACCCGGAACGCAGACAAGCTCTGGTGCAGCAGTACAATGAGCTTTTCAACTCCACCCGGCCCAGAGAATATGACGGCAGCCATATCACTTTTGGCGGCATGAGTCCGGAAATTACTTTGAGAGAGCA
Source organism: Oscillospiraceae bacterium (assembly GCA_017381835.1). Next base: position 567 of record JAFOBK010000230.1, read on the forward strand.
TCAGCAGAACGCCATTGCCCATATTCTCTATGGCGGCAATACACTCCTTGCCCATGAAGTCGGCAGCGGTAAGACCTTTGAAATGGTTGCCGCTGCTATGGAATCCAAGCGGCTGGGTCTGTGCAGCAAGTCCCTGATCGCAGTCCCCAACCATCTGACGGAGCAGTGGGCCTCCGAGTTCTTACGGCTCTACCCCTCTGCCAATATTCTGGTTGCCCGGAAGAAGGACTTTGAACCGGCACGGCGAAAGACCTTCTGCGCCAAGATTGCCACCGGCGATTATGATGCCATTATCATGGGTCACTCACAGTTTGAGAAGATCCCCATATCCATGGAACGGCAGCAACAGCTGATCCAGCAGCAAATTTGGGAAATCGAAGACGGTCTGGAGGAAATGAAAGCAAGTGGCGCAGAACGGTTCTCCATTAAAGCATTGGAGAAAACCAAGAAAAGTCTGGAAGTCCGGCTGAAGAAGCTGATGGAAACAGGCCGCAAGGATGATGTAGTCACCTTTGAGCAGCTGGGTGTTGATCGCCTTTTTGTGGACGAGGCGCATGGGTACAAAAATTTGTTCCTCTACACAAAAATGCGGAACGTTGCCGGTTTATCTACAACTGATGCCCAGAAATCTTCGGATATGTACATGAAGTGCCGTTACATGGATGAAAAGACCGGAAGCCGGGGTGTTATCTTTGCCACCGGCACCCCTGTCAGTAACTCCATGACTGAGCTTTATACCATGATGCGGTATTTGCAGCATGATATGCTACAGGACAGAAAGTGGAGCCACTTTGACTGCTGGGCCTCCCAGTTTGGTGAAACCAAAACGGTCATTGAACTGGCACCGGAAGGAACCGGCTATCGGGCAAGATCCCGTTTTGCCAAGTTCTTTAATCTCCCGGAGCTTATCAACATCTGGAAAGAAGCAGCTGATGTGAAAACCGCTGACCAGCTAAACCTTCCCCGACCTACGGCAGTCTACCACAACGAGGTAGCGCAGCCTACAGCACAGCAGAAAATGCTGGTTCAGCAGCTTTCGGAACGAGCCGCCAAGGTTCACAGTGGTGCCGTTAAACCGGAAGAGGACAATATGTTGAAGATCACCTCTGACGGACGGAAGCTAGGACTGGATCAACGGATCATCAACCCCAATCTCCCGGACGATCCCGGCAGCAAGGTCAATCTGTGTGTCCAAAATATTCTTCGGATCTGGGAGGACGGAAAGGCTGACAAGCTGACCCAGCTGGTCTTCTGCGATATTTCCACCCCCAAGAAACCCACAACAGCCAAAGGCAAAACCCTGGACAGCCCGGAAGTTCATGCTCTGGAAGCTCTGGCAGAGGTTCCGGAAGATAAGGAATTCACCGTTTACGATGACATCCGCAGCAAGCTGATCGATGCCGGTGTACCTGCAGAGCAGATTGCCTTCATCCACGATGCCAATACCGATGCCCGGAAAAAGGAGCTGTTTGGCAAAGTTCGATCCGGACAGGTGCGTGTTCTCATGGGCAGTACCTTCAAGATGGGAGCCGGTATGAATGTACAGGATCGCCTCATTGCCTTACACGACTTAGATTGTCCCTGGCGACCCGGTGATCTGGAGCAGCGAAGCGGCAGAATCATCCGCCAGGGTAACAAAAACCCGGAAGTCCATATCTACCGGTATGTGACGGAAGGAACCTTTGACAGCTATCTGTGGCAGACGGTGGAAAACAAGCAAAAGTTCATTTCTCAGATTATGACCTCCAAATCTCCTGTCCGTTCCTGTGAAGATGTGGATGAAACGGCACTGTCCTATGCTGAGATAAAAGCTCTGTGTGCCGGTGATCCCCGTATCAAAGAAAAGATGGACCTGGATATTGAGGTTGCCCGTCTGAAGCTGCTGAAAGCTGACCACCAAAGCCAGCAGTTCCAACTGGAAGATAATCTTCTGAAATTCTTCCCGGAACAGGTGGAGAAGTTCAAGGGTATCATTGCCGGTATTGAAAAGGATATGGTCATGCTTGCAGAACAACCCCATCCGACAGATGGATTTGCCGGAATGACCGTCAAGGGCGATACCCTCACCGATAAAGACAATGCCGGTGCTGCGCTGCTGGAAGCCTGCAAGGAAGTAAGCGGCTATGATCCGGTTCCCATCGGTACCTACCGTGGTTTTTCCATGACAGTCACCTTAGAGGACTTCGGCAAAAACTACTATCTCCAGTTAAAAGGCAATCTCAGCTACAGCGTCAAGCTGGGCAGCGATGCCAGGGGCAATCTGGTTCGTATTGAAAATGAGCTGGCACAGCTTCCTCTGCGCCTGAACGGAACCAAAGCACAGCTGCAGAACACCTATACCCAGATGGAAAATGCCAAGGCGGAAATTGGCAAGCCCTTCCCTCAGGAAGCAGAGCTGCGGCAGAAATCTGACCGGCTGGCAGAGCTTAATATCCTGCTGGATATGGATGGGAAAGGAAAATCCCAGCAAATTGCGGATGGGGCTATCGTTGCAAAGAGTGACCGCCCCTCTGTTCTGGACAAATTAAAAGCCTCACCATCACACAGCAGCATCACCAAAAATCAAAGAAAGGAGATTGATCCACGATGACGGACAATGCCCACTCTGATGACCTATCCAAGTATTTCGGTATGGATGATTCTGGCAAATGCGATATAACTTCCGAGCCTGTTGCAGAATACAACGGACTGGTTAAGGTATTGGTTGTTGAACCAGAAAAAGCACCTTATGTGAAGGAGATCGATCCCGTCGAACCAATCTTAATGAGTGAGGTTTCCGGATATTGCAAATATTTGTACCCCTTCGATGATGACGTCGCTGTGGTTATTAACAGTGATACGCATCTGTTTCCATTTGCCCCCAATCGAGCGCTTTATGACGATCACGGAAATCTTTCCAACATTATCTGGGGAACATTTCTCATTGTTGGACAAGGCAGGGATGACGTGTTTTCTTTAACTGATAAACAAATCCGCAAGTATACTGAACGCTTCGCTTCCCCGGAAGCATTTGTAAACATCAGCGGCAGAATCCATGTCTTGAAACTGAAGGAAGATCACAGTCAGAGAAAGACCATTATGGATAAGCTGAAGCGACCCACCATCAGGGAAAGGCTGAAGCAAAAGAAAAACGCAAAGGAGGTTATTCGATGACTGATACAATCTTAGCGACCAATGCAAAGCTGTATGCCAAAATGGAGGAATCTTTTCAGGATTTCTCCAACTGGCTTCTTAAGCAGCAGCCGGAAGAAATACTGAACCACGCTTATGAATATGCCACGAAAGCAGATATTCTCACCGTCATGGAAACCACCGATCTGGACGAAGCTCAGGCGAATGCTCTGCTTGCGCTGGACGATCCTTTGGATGCTGTTTTCAAGGAATTCGGTGATTCATCCAGCAATTCCATGGATGTGCTGGTTTCCTTTATTGAGGACAAAGCAGATGAACTGGTATCCTTAAACCAATCTCAGGCTGATGTACAGGTCTACC
>JAFOBK010000025.1 GCA_017381835.1 Oscillospiraceae bacterium
ATCGACAGTATATGCACCAATGTGCTGGGTAATACCGCCTGCTTCGCCTGCGGTAACGGAAGTCTTACGGATTGCGTCCAGAGTGGAGGTCTTACCGTGGTCAACGTGACCCATAACCACAACGACAGGAGCACGGGTCTCCAGCTCTTCTGCGGTATCCTGATGATCGTCAATGATCTTCTCTTCAATGGTGACGGTGATTTCCTTCTCGACCTTGCAGCCCAGCTCGGTAGCCACGAACTCAGCGGTATCGTAGTCGATAGCCTGGTTGATGCCGGCCATAACGCCGTTCTTCATCAGGCACTTGATAACCTCGGCAGCGGTCTTCTTCATGCGGGAAGCCAGCTCGCCGACGGTGATCTCGTCGGGAATCTTAACAACAGTGGGAGCCTTGCGGGCAACCTCCATCTGGAGCTTGCGCAGCTTCTCCTGCTCTTCATTGCGGGCCTTATTGCCCTTGAACTTATTGTCCTTCTTGTTCTGCTGCTGACCCTTCTTGCCGAACTTCTGCTTACCACCCTGGTAGTTCTGCACACGCTCGGAAACCAGATTGTCAACATCAGCAAAACGGTTGGTGTTCACCTGGACAGCAGAGGTGTCGACCACGCGGCGCTCACGCTTACGCTCGGGCTCAGCGGGCTTCTGGGGCTGCTGAGGCTGTGCCTGCTGCTGAGGACGCTGGTTGTTATTCTGCTGCTGGGGTCTGGGCTGCTGAGGACGCTGGCCACCCTGCTGCTGGGGCTTCTCGGCCTTGGGTGCTTCCTGCTTAGGTGCGGGCGCAGCCTTAGCCTGGGCAGTTGCAAAGACCTGCTCAATGGAGCGGATCTGATTCTTCTGGGTCATGTAGTCAAACACGAAGTTCAGCTCCTCGTCGGTGAGAACCTGGGTGTTGGACTTGGGCTTCTCAGTAACCTTGGCTACGACTTCTGCGATTTCCTTGGGTGCCACACCGAAATCTGTCGCAACCTCTTTCAAACGATACTTCACAAAACTCATATATCAATGCACCTCCATGTTGGGAGTTGACAATGTACAATTGACAATAGACAGTTCCGGAGGGATCCGGCAATTGTCCATTATCCATTGTCCATTATCAATTCGTTGCTTACTTCTTACCAAACCGCACATTCTTTTCATGTGCCTTAGCTTCCTTCTGACGCTGCTGGATCCGCTGGGCACGCTTGTCAAGAGAGGCCAGCGCTTCCTTGTGCTTCTCCGGTTCGCCCAAAGCTTTGACAAAAGCCAGCGCCAGGGCAGGGTCGGTAAAGGCAGCCATTGCCAGGCTGGTGCGGCCGATGGCCTCACCCAGCTGGTCTTTGGTAAAGGGAACTTTCATACACAATTGCTCGGTACCCGCCACAAAGCTCTTGGCTCTGCGCCAGCTGTGGTCACCGGCATCGCTGGCGACCAGGATGAGCCGGGCCTTTTTGGCTCTGGCTACGGCACCGACGGGCTCTTCGCCCAGTTCAATACGGCCTGCTTTCCGGGCCAGGGACAGATAATTCAGGGCTTTATCCATTAATACCCGCCTCCATTTCTTTTGCCAGCCGATCATATACTTCTTCGGGGATAGGCACTTCCAGGCTCCGTTCCAGAGCTTTGGACTTCTGCACCTTCTTCAGACATTCGGGGTTGGGGCAGATGTAGGCACCGCGGCCGTTCATCTTACCGCCGAAGTCCAGACTGACGATGCCGTCAGTACCGCGGACAATGCGGATCATATCCCGCTTGGGTTTGCGCTCACGGCAACCCATGCATTGCCGCTGGGGAATCTTCTTTTGCATAAGTTACCTCCTTAGTTTTCCTCGTCATTGCGAGGGCGCTTGCGCCCGTGGCAATCTCCTTCTTGAGATGGGGATTCCCACACCAGTGTGAGCACTGGCTCGGAATGACAGTTTATTTATTCTTCAGCCTGGGACTGAGGCTTGATATCGATCTTATAGCCGGTCAGGCGGGCAGCCAGACGGGCATTCTGGCCTTCCTTGCCGATTGCCAGGGACAGCTGATCATCGGGAACGATGACACGGCAGGCCTTCTGACCGGGAACCAGAGAAACGGAAACTACATCGGCGGGGCTCAGAGCTGCCTTTACATACTGGCAGGGATCTTCGCTCCAAACAACGATGTCGATCTTCTCGCCGCACAGCTCCTCCACAACAGCGCCAACACGGCCGCCGCGGGGACCAACGCATGCGCCCACGGGATCCACATTCTCCATGGTAGCACGGACAGCGATCTTGCTGCGGGAACCGGCCTCACGGGCAATGTTGCGGATCTCAACCTGGCCGTCAGCGATTTCGGGAGTCTCAAGCTCGAACAGACGGCGGACAACGTTGGGATGAGTACGGGAAACCTGGATCATGGGGCCGCGGTTAGCGCGGTGTACTTCCAGAATGTAAACACGGATGGTCTGACCCACGGTGTAGGTTTCACCGGGGATCTGCTCGCTGGCACGCAGCACAGCATCGTTCTGCTCATTGCCCTGACCAATACGGACAAAGACATCGCCGGAAGGATCCAGACGCAGGACAGTACCCAGCAGCAGCTCCTGGCTCTTGGAGGAGTAGCTGTCGTAGATCACGCCGCGCTCTGCTTCGCGGATGCCCTGGATAACCACCTGCTTGGCGGTCTGGGCAGCGATGCGGCCGAACTTGTTAATATCAACAGGGATGGTGATGGAATCGCCTACCTGAGCCTTGGGATCGATATTCTTGGCAGCATCGATGTGGATTTCCACAGCGGTGTCCTCAACCTCTTCCACAGCGGTCTTCAGCAGAGACAGGAACAGGCCCTTCTCGCTCAGGTCAACCACCACATTTTCTGCGGGAATATCACGATGGTCTTCGCGGTCCTTACGGTAAGCGCTGGTCAGAGCCTGCTTCAGACGCTCGACCATGTACTCTACGGGGATACCCTTGATCTTTTCCAGCTCGCGCAGGCTTGCGAAAATCTCAGCGCCGATATCAACCTGAGGAGCGGCCTGCTTCTTGGACTTCGTAGTTCTTGCCATTTTGTTTTTCCTCCTTTATGTGTAAAAACGCAAGGCTTATATTTATATGGTGTATGTTTAAAATTCTACGCGCAGGCGGACCAGAGCCACCTGGGATTTTTCAAAAGTGAGGGTCTGCTTGCCGGCTTCCACGGTCACGCGGCCATCCTCGTAACCCCGCAGGATACCGGGGATCTCCTTCAGACCGTTGACGGGACGGTAAAGCTTGACGAAAATGGGGCTGCCCATAAACTTCTCAAAGTCGCCGGGGCGCTTCAGGGGACGCTCAATACCGGCGGAGCACACCTCGAAATGATAGCTTTCCGCAATGGGGTCTTTTTCATCCAGAATGGGATCCAATGCACGGTGGACCTTTTCGCAGTCTTCAATGTCGATGCCGCCGTCCTTATCCAGGTAGATACGCAGGAACCGCTCGGAGCCTTCCCGAACATATTCCACATCCCACAGCTCGCAGCCGAAGCTCTCTACCACGGGTTTGGCGAACTCGGTGACCAGATCAGTAATTTTCACTAAAAATTCTCCTTTTTCAGTACAAAAGAGAGGGGCGAACCCCTCTCTTTGATGTCAATACTTACTTATGGGCATTATAACATCCCCAAAACTAATTTGCAAGAGGGTTTGCACAGTTTTTTCTGCAATTTTTCGACAAAACTTACAAATATCCAGCAAAAGTTAAGAAAAAACGGAATCAAAGACCTTAGAGCAGAGGCAATCCCTGCACATACTTATGATCCCAGTCGTCATCGAACAGACCCTTGGCGGGGGTACCGCTGAGCATATCGCCTGCCAGCTGACACAGCGCATCCACCGGCTCCAGGGATTCCACATAGAAGTCCGGCAGAGCGGAGTAGCCCATCTTTGCGCCTAAGATGGCGCCTGTGATAGCACCCACGGCGCTGCTGTAACCGGAGTGGTTCACAGCGGTGATCATGGCAGTGTCAAAATCGTTTTGGTTGGCAAGGCTTGCGTAAATAGCGCCGGCAAGACAGTTCATGGCGCTGTAGCATTGCAGCTCCTCCATGACCTGGCTCATAGGTTCGGCAGCTTCCGCCCGGCGGACGGCGGCCTTCAATGTGGCGGCAATCTGAGCGGTTTCCGGGTATTTGCTCCGGAACTGCTGTTCCATGGCGGCAATGGCGGAGAGAAACTGGGTTTCCAGCGGGAGCTCAGGTTCCATGAGAATGCCGGTAACAGCATAGGCAAGAACGGCAGCGGAGAGAAATGCGGTGGGATCTCCGTGGGTCAGGCTGATGATCTGGGCAGTCAGCTCGCCGATTTGGGGCGGGGTCAGCCGCTGGGAATTATAGAACATGCCTACAGATACCGCGGCGGTGAGAGAGCCGGGGGTGTTGTACTTGTTAGTCTTTTCGGGGAAACCCATGGCAGCCAGGCGCAGGGTGTCCAGCATACGGGCATCCCGGCAATGGCGGCGGCGGAAGGCAGGGAGCTTTGCCACCCAGCAGTAAGAATTTTCCGGGTCCCGGGCAAACTGCTGGCTTCTGGTCCATTCCTTCAGACCCAGTTTCACATACTCCAGCTTTTTATCGCCCTTGCCACGGCTGACGCTGAGCAGCAGCGCATTGCAGATAAAAGCCGCCACCTGGGTATAGGAGGTGATCTCGGCATAGTCCGAGCGCAGATCATAGCCCAGCAAACCGTGGGGACCGTAGTTCTCCTGAATCTGCTCCCAGGTCATGTCATCAACGGGCATACCCATAGCATCACCTACCGCAAGACCCAATAAACAGCCCCGGTAAGCATCCAGCTTATTCGCCATGAGATCCCTCCTTTCTGTGTTATTATACATTATAATATAATGAATACACTTAAAAAGCAAGATTTTTCGAGGCGGAAGCGCCTCCCATGCCCTAAAATGAACCCCGGCAGAATGTATCCTGCCGGGGGTATCACAGATCAGACCATATCCAGGGTGACAACATTGGTTTTTGCGGTTTTGCCATACTGATCGGTGACAACGCAGTAAATTTCGCGGCCATCGGTCTTTTGGCTCATTTTGCAGCTGTAGGTGGCAGCTGTTATGGAGGACTTGCTGAATTTACTGCCGCCGGCATTTTTGACATACCACTGATAGCTGAGACCGTCGCCTGCCGCTTCAAAGGTCACGGTGGCGGTTTTTCCTTCTGCAGCAGTCACACTCTTGGGTTGGGCAGTAATGGTAGCTGCCATTCGAAGAATGATCGTCTTGGACTTGACGGTGTTTCCGTATTTATCGGTAACAACACAGTAAACCAGGCGATCCTTGGACTTGTCATTCATTTTGCAGGAATAGGTTGCCGAAGTGACAGAGGATTTGCTGTACTTGCTGCTTCCTGCGTTCTTGATGTACCACTGATAGCTGAGACCGTCACCGGAGGCTTCCAGGGTCACCTTTGCGGTCTTGCCGGATTTTACGTAGGTGTTCTTAGGTTCGGCAGTGACAGAAGCGGCTTCCCGGATCATCACAGTTTTCGTCTGCACTTCATTGCCGTAAATGTCTGTGACGATACACAGAACCCGGCGGTCTTTGGCTTTTTCACTCATCTTGCAGGTGTAGGTGGGGCCGGTCACAGAGGCCTTACTGTATTTGCTGCCTCCTGCATTTTTGATGTACCACTGATAGGTTAGACCATCGCCCTTTGCTTTCACGGTGACTTTCGCGGTACTGCCCATTTTGGCATAGGCAGTTTTTGGCTGGGTGGTGATTTCTACGGAGGGCATACCGTCCCGGGTGATGGTCAAAACATCGCTGACATCCATGTAGCCGGTGTCCGTGCGCACACGAAGAACAGCTTCATAGACTTCTCCTTCGTTGATATACTGCCAGTATTGATGGTCCTCCCGGTTGGGTTGATGCCAGGTAGCTTCGCCTACCTTGCGGTAGAATAATTTTGCGACACCGGTGGGGTCTTCCCAGGTTGTCACGGCGGTGCCGTTATCTACGGTGCAGTTCAGCTTCAGCGGCGCATATACCCGCACCGGGATGCTGCGCCGCAGACCGGAAATAACAAAGGTAACCTCTGTGGTTCCCTCTGCCACACCGGTAAGACTTCTGCCGCTCACTTTTGCAACAGAGGAGTTGGCGGAGACAAGCTCATAACAATCGCCTAAAATAACGGGGTAGGAATTATAGTTCAGAACAAAAGGCACATTCTGCGTTTTTCCTTTCAGAAGCAGCAGGTTTCCGTCCTGGTCTGTGGGAAAAAACTGGGGATCGAGCAGAGAGGACTTGGTCTGAACCGTTGCGGTAACTTCTTTTGCATAAGAAGCGGTGCACACAATTCCGGAACTTCCGCTGCTGAACAACTGAATCCAGTAACAGCCGCCTTCCTGGGAATAAAAGCAGCCGATGCCGACGCTGACATGATTGTCCATTACCATATTGGTATAGTGTCCCGGAGAGTTATACCATGATTCGGACACACTTTCTGCATCTTTATGGCCTTTTGCGGCATTTTCAGCAACGACACCTTTGCGAAATGTTTCACCGGCATTATCCAAAATTGTGAAGCAGTTTTCTCCGTTGGGGCGGTCATGGCCATAAAGCATGACCAGCTCCGCTGCCCGCTGCATAGCAAGCTCGGTCAGTTCCTGGTCCAGAACAACAGGGTCAACACCTGCCTCGGCCCGATACTGATTTACATATTTAAGAACTTCCTGACTCTTCTGATAATCGTAATAGCCATCGTAAGAGACAGTGATGATCTCATCCGTCTCAGCGGCCGCAGCGGGAACTGCCAGCAGGATCAGCAGAGCCAGGATCGGAAGAATCACGCGTAAATATTTTTTCATAAGAAGTCACCCCTCTTAAGTATTTGCAAGAAAAGTATACCAAAAAAGTGCTGTTTGTGTCAATTCATCTGCTGAGTTTGCAAAAACACCCCGGCGATATTCACCGGGGCGATTTCTTATTTCTTGCGGAAAGACCAGTATTTATTCAGCAGAAAATTTACGGGAAAGCAAAGCAGGTCATTGATCACCGTCACCACTTCTTTGGGAATGCCCAGCCAATGCACCCACATAAGGGAAAGCAGGCTGCTCAGGCCGATGCCGGTGATGCTGTAGGTAATATACACCTTGATGAGGGATTCCTTCCAGGGAGCGCCGGGGGCGCAGAATACATAGCGCCGGTTAAAGAAAAATGCCCAGGCTACGCTGATCACAAAGCCGAAAAACTGGGCAATCAGGAAATCAAAGCCGGAAAACCAGGCCAAGGACCGCAAAGCCCATAGAACTAAATTGTATATACCCAGATTCACCAGGGCGCTGCTGAATCCTACCAGGGCAAACAGAGCCATCTGTACCATGCGTTTTCCACTTCCTCCCATAGAAACTTGCGTAAGCATACCACAAAAAACAGGCGGGGACAAGTCCCCGCCTGCTTTTTGTGAAGTTCAGTCCAGGATCTCCATCAGTCTGCCGCAGCAGAAGGGGACTACCTCGCCGGCCTTTGCATGAACGGTTTTGTTGCAGGTGACGCAGTATACATCGGTGTCGTAGGGGGCGCGGATCTCGGGAACAGCATTCTTCTCCTGCTCATTGAGGCCTTCGATATGGAAGGATGCGGTCCTATTCTCGGAAGGCATATAAGTGCCGATAGGCTGCAGGGATTTGTTTGCGCCCAGGCAGTTGCCCAGCTTGATCCACAGGGCTTCCAGCTCGGCGGTTTCGGCTGCGTGCTCAGGGGTGAAGGTCACAATGTCTTTATCAATACGGATTTTCATAATATATTCTCCTCTCTTGGTTAGCGTATGCTAACTTCTTGTTAGAAAAACCGCCGGTCCCGGTGTGGGGACCGGCGGAAACTCGTCGGATATTTTTCAAGATGCAGGGTTTCGAACCGGGTGGGCCCAATGGTGTATCGTTCA
>JAFOBK010000231.1 GCA_017381835.1 Oscillospiraceae bacterium
GGAGATCTGCAAAGAGCTGATTCGCAACGACCTTCACGGCGCACAATGCTGTGATGAGGGCATCATAATTGAATTTGAGCAGTAATACTGCAGAAAGGAAATTATCTTATGAGTGTTTCTATTGGTAACCTCTTTAACTACTCCAGATCCTTACCGGCTCCGTTCGATAAGCTGTCAAACAAGAAGGTAAAAATCTCCTCCAAGTATGGCAGCGGCACGGAGGCTACTTTGAGCTGTACTGTGATCAAGGCTGTTCATGCTGTCTGTGATTGCATGTCCGGCAATGGTGAGGGTGCCGTTGGCTCCATCGACCACCGTACTGTGGCAGAGTACAAGTCTGCTGCAGGTCCGGAGCTGTTCCATCTGGTCGTGTTTGACAGCGGTTCCGGTGCAATTATGGCCAGTGTGTACGATAAGAACACGGAAGCCATCGAGAACTACAAGCTCCACCAGAGTGAGCGTGATGGTGCTGCCGTTATGATGGCCCTGATGCCGCTGCTGCTGAAGGACGAGGAATTTGAAGAACAGTTCCAGACCTATTTTGACCAGCGTAATACGGGCTATCCGGATCTGAAGAAGGCTACGGACTCCATGGCCGTTCTCTGCGACAATGCGTACCGCCGGCTCAAGGACGATACCTGTCCGGCTCATATCAATGTCACGCTGGATAAGTCGGGGAACCTGCTCCGGGTTTCTCAGAGCCATCTGCTGGCAGGTGTTTATACTCCCAACTCGGTTCTGGCAGGCGAGTTTACCATCTTCGCCCAGACGGGAAAGGTCACGGTTACGATTTCCAAGGATGCCATTGACCACAAGGACTTTGTCGGCAAATACCAGCTGACGGGCGGCCGGAAGCTCTCTGTCATGGAGACGGCCCTGGTTCCCAAACTGGAGGAGTGGTACATCATCCCCGACGAGGTGGTGGAGATTTGCAAACATGCTCAGACGACTACGGGAAAGCCCATGCAGATGCGGAACTTTCTGCTGCGGGGTCCTGCCGGAACGGGTAAGACCCAGGGAGCCAGAGCGATTGCTGCTGGACTGAACCTGCCCTATATGAAATATACCTGCTCCGCATCTACGGAGGTGTTTGATTTCGTGGGAATGGTCTTCCCTAACACGGATTCCATGTCTACGGGCGACGAAGAACTGGACAAGCAGCGGGAAATCCTTCAGTCCATGGGCGGTATCAACTATGCCAATGTGGCAAAGCTGATGAATCTTCCTGATCTGGACGATATGGACTATGATCCTGCCGGCGTTTTTCATCGGCTGACGGGCGTGGAGAACGAGGATGCCTCTTCCCGGGACTGCATGGCGGTGGTCATGGATATGGTTACGGAGAAGATCAAGGCATTGACGAAACCGGCCGAGAAGGAGTCCTCCTCCGGACAGACCTATACCTATGTGGAGACTGATTTTATCAAGGCTCTGAAGAACGGGTATTTAGTCGAGCTGCAAGAGCCGACGGTCATCACCCAGCCAGGTGTTCTGGTGGGCCTGAACTCCCTTCTGGAGCAGACAGGCTCTATCACGCTTCCCACCGGTGAGATTATCCAGCGGCACCCGGATACGGTGGTTGTCGTTACCACGAATATCACCTATGAAGGCTGCCGGTCCCTGAATCAGTCCGTCGTGGACAGAATGAGTCTGGTGGAGGACATCGAGCTTCCCAGTCCTGAGGTCATGGCCCAGCGAGCGATGGCAGTCACAGGTGCTACGGATGAGTATCAGGTTTCCCAGATGGTCCAGGTTGTCAATGATATGGCGGAGTACATGCGCAAGAATGGTATCACCGATGGTGCCTGTGGTATGAGAAGTCTCATCGACTGGATCACCAGCACGGAGATTACCGGGGATCCTTACCGATCTGCACTCTGCACCATCCTCAGCAAGGCCACCTCTGACGAGGAGGATCGGGAGACGCTGAAGACTACGATTCTGGAACCCATTTTTGCTCCGAAGCGCCGTAAGGCTTCCTGAGGAGGTTTCCTATGGCAAGAGTGAGTCACAAGCGGGTGAAGCAGCTTCTCAATGAAAAGCGAAGCAAGATCACAGACAAGCAGTTCTTCACCTCCCGAATCCTGGCAGGCCACTATGAGGATGTGGCGGCAGCACAGTCCAAGCGGTATCGGTATGACCGTCGTGTTCATGTCAATATCTACTGGGACCCCAAAGATGGCAATGCAGCCAGCACCAATAACACCTCCATTGTGATCAATGCGGGTCACCCCTGGGTAACAAAGACCAGAGGACGCATGGACCGCTATGAGATGGTGTCAGGCCTGTTTGCCCATGAGCTGGGCCACGTGCTGTATACGGATTTTCTGGCCAAGCAGACCTACATGAACTACCTGTCCAAATACAAGTGGTATCCTGCACCGCCGGATCTGAAGACCTCCCGGGATACCGCCAATGAGCGGGACTTCTGGGAGTATGTCAAACTGGATCCGCAGAATCTGAAGCTTGCGATGCAGATCGCATCCTTCATTGCAAATGTCTTGGAGGATGGATACATTGAGAATCGGATTCTGTCTGAGTTTCCCGGCGTTCTGGGCTATAATCTGTCTGTCATGCGGGATCGTCAGTTCCAGGACATGGGTACCGTGACGCAGCTGATTGAACGAGAGGACGATGGCTCCAGTCATATCTTCCAATCGATTTTGCAGATCATGCTCTCCTATGCTCTGTTCGGTGAAATCAAGTATGATGATACGCCCTTGAGTGATGAGCGCATTCAAACGGTGTTTCAGCTGATCCCCCAGCTGGATGAAGCAATTACGACGACATCTGCAAAGCAACGCTGGAAGATCGTCAGTCTGATAATGATCCGATGCTGGCATCATATCGAGGACTACATCGAACTGTGCAAGAAGCGACACGAGGATGCAGTAGCCGCTGGCTCTGGCGGCACGACGGGAGAAGTTCTTTCCGGACTGCTGCAGGCTATTTCTGGTGCATCTGCTGAGAGTTCTGGCTCCGGTAAGCCTGTTGCAGGCTCTGAAGCATGGAAAAGTCCTGCATCTCATGCTGCAGCCCGTGGGCGCACGCAGGCATTGGCTCGGCAGAACCAGTCTGGGGACGATGAGGAAAAATCGGATGAGTCTGGGGCAAGTGCCTCCGAAGAGGAAGAATCCCCTGAGGAGCCTGCTCCTACCCAGACTGACTCAGAGGATGGTTACGCTGCAGATGATGTAGGCGCCCCACTGGACAGTGCTGGTGGTGCTTCCAGTAAGCAGGAAACCACAGATCATGAAGGTGGCCGGATCCCTGAGCATCAGACTGATTCGGTATCTGCGCCTGTCGGTGGTTCCACGGAGTATGATGATGAGTACCAGCGAGAGATGAATGAGAATGCCGCTTCTGACATCGAGCGGATGCTGGACCAGATGGCTGAGAAAGCAGCTACAAAGCAGCTTGAGTCAGAACGCTTGAAGGAACTGAACGAAGCTGCTCAGAGCATTTCCTATGGAGATATCCACAGCGGTGTTGACATCCGAGTTCATAGAATCGCCGAGGTGGATGACCAGCTCCAGGAACAGTACCATGCGATCAGTGCTCCACTGCTGAATATCTCCAGACAGCTCCAGCGCAGTCTGGTGCAGCGGCTGAAGGATCAGCAGCGAGGCGGCAAGCAAACCGGTCTGGTCATGGGCCGCCGTTTGGATGCCCATGCGCTGTGCAGGAACGATGGGAAGGTATTCTACAAGAATAACCTGCCCAATGAGATTCCGAAGATCTCTGTCGGTTTACTCCTCGACGAGTCTGGCTCTATGAGCTGCAGTGATCGCAGTACCTATGCCAGAGCGGCGGCCATTATTCTCTACGATTTTTGCCAGTCCCTGAATATTCCAATCATGGTATATGGTCATTCCACAGGTTGGGGAAGCGAGGTTGACCTATACTCCTACGCAGAGTTTGACAGCATCGACCGGGATGATAAGTATCGTCTCATGGATATTGCTGCTAGAAACAGCAATCGGGATGGTGCCGCACTGCGCTATGTTGCGGAACAGCTCTCCAAGCGGTCAGAGGAGGTTCGCCTGCTCATTCTGGTATCAGACGGCCAGCCTGCGGCAAACGGGTACAGCGGTACAGCCGCAGAAGAAGATCTCCGTGGTATCAAGCAGGAATACAAGCGCAAAGGAATTCTGTTCGTTGCTGCAGCTATCGGAGACGATAGACAAAATATCGAGCGGATCTATGGCGATTCCTATCTCGATATCACAGATTTAAACCAGCTCCCTGTGAAACTTACCGCAGTCATCAAACGATTTTTGAAGTAAAAGGTCTTCCGGGAGGGCAACCGCAAGGTTGTCCTCCTGCATATTGAACAAAAGGATTACCACTTTCCCCGTTGATACAGCAATTGACTATCAAAGCGTCATGTGCTATAATTGCCATACTACAGTATCCGAGTTTTGCGCGAGCAAACACAGTATCCGAGTTTTCACAAGTGCTATTTGCGTCCTTTTCCGCAAATGGCACTTTTTATTTTTGTCATCTTCATTATATCAACACTAGCCAGTAGTCCTCTGTCTCCCGGGGGATTGCTGGCTTTTGTCATTTCTGGCGGTTTCCGCCAAACAAACGAAAGGAGCAAGCAATATGTTACCCTGTCAAGACAACTACGCAACCACCTTCGACACCTACCCGTCCATGCTCGATTACCACAAGACATTGAGCAAGGAATCCAACTGGCACCGCTGCAAGGTTAAAGACCTCCATGTGGAGCCTCTGGATGCGTCCTCTGTGCTGTGCGGCAATCCCGCTGCGTTTGCAGCTGGCATCAGTGCAGACGCTGTGGCAGATACTGTCGAAAAACTCGGCCTCGCACTGCGGGTGGATGGGAAAGTCTATCCTGTACGTACCACGGCCTACAAAACGCTGCTTGATCGTGCGAAGATCGGCGGCACCTCTCTGCCCAAGCTCAGCCGTAAGGATCTGGCAAGTGTGCTGAACGCATGCCTGGCCGTCCAGACTTCCGATGCTCTCCTCCTAATCCGGGATGAGAAGGTCTCTGCCGCTCACTCCGGCGATGTGAAGGACTATTCCGTGCTTCCTATGGATGAGCTTCTGCTTATGCTGGAGAAAAAAATGGGTGAGCGTTTCCCTGGCTTCCGGTTTGAGGGCGGCTACAGCGACCACTCCTTCACCAGTGGCAACTGGATCTTCCCTGACCAGAAGGAGGAACTGCTGGGCACCTATGATCAGAGCCTCCGGTATTACGGCAAGACCGCTATGGCCAGCAGATTGGTTCCTGGCATCCGCTTCCTGACTTCCGATACGGGGTTGGCATCGGCAAAAGTTTCCGCCATGCTGATGGGCACGCAGCATCCGATTCACATCGGCAGCTGTATCGCAGTGGATCACCGGCATCAGAAGAAGGTATCCGACTTCGGTGATGCGCTGGATCAGCTGTTTGCCCAGTTCTGCGATTCCGTCGCAAAGCTTCAGAGTCTGCTGTCGGTTGAGCTGGAGTATCCCGGAAATGCCATGACCAGAATCTGCAAGAAGCTGTCTCTGCCCAAGAAGGAATCTCTGGAAGCCATTGCTATGTATGAGATGGCCTACGGTGGCGGCCCTGCCAGCGCCCATGATGTGTTCATGGCCATGCAGGAAATTCCCTACCTGATGAAGGTCCACCACACCCCGGAAGCTAAGATGCTCGTCGTGGAGGAAAACATGGCCCGCGCCCTGTCCCTGAAGTGGAGCGACTTCGATCTGGCGAAGGCGGTGAGTTGGTAATGGCAGCACCGATCATGCTCTGTGATACCGCAGGGATGAGCAACGACCGCTGGCTTGAGTGCAGAATGCACGGGCCGAAGGGTGATATCCCCTATACCATAGGTGGAAGTGATGTGGCAGCCATTTTTGGTGTCTCGCCCTGGACTACGCCTCTGGAGCTGTGGATGATCAAAAAAGGCCGCATGAAGCCGAAGCCCAAGGATAATGCCGATCAGCTGGAAATGGGTCACCTGCTTGAGCCGATCGCAGCCCACTGGTATGCGAAGAAAAGCGGTAACTTCGTCTACGAGGATACCGGGCTTTACCAGCACGCAGACCATCCTTATGCTCTGGCCAATTTTGACCGGAGGTATGAGCGCGGCAGCGATGGTGAAAGTGGAATCCTCGAGTGTAAGAGCTGCACTTTTCATAAAGCTGACAGCTGGGCGGATGATTCTATTCCACTGTATTACGAGATGCAGCTCCGCTTTTATCTGGCCGTGGCAGATGTTCAGCACGGTGCTTTCTCTTGCATCTGGGGAAATAATCCGGAAAACGATCTGGCTATGCCTGAGATCGAGCGCGATCTTGCAAAGGAAGCGATGATCTTTGAGCGGCTGGACGAGTGGATCTGGAGCCTGGAGCATGATGTTCCGCCCACCATGAGCGGTGTTGCACCTAAGCTTGCTATGGAGTCTCTTGCAAGAATCTATGGCGACAGCCAATCCGGCCTCCCTACCATTGAGTTTCCTGCCAAGTATGAGCATCCGCTTCGGCAGATTGCTATGCTGCAGGGAAAAATCAGGGAATGCGATGCCGACAAAAAACGTTATGAAAAGGAGATTGAGGCACATTCCGTGCGAATTGCCGAAATCATGAAGACCCATGAACATGGTATCCTGACGACTACTACGGATAAGCTCCTCATCGATTTCGTGACAAAGTCTACCAAACGGCCTGATTCCAAGGCACTGAAGACAAAGTATCCCACCGTGTATGCTGATGTCCTGAATGTGTCGACCAGCCGGAAGGTAAAAGTCTCGGTACAACCGATTTGAATAAGGAGCAGGGCAGCTTGACTGGCAACGGTATCGGTCAGGCTGCTCTGCTTTCGACTACACAGGAAAAGAGAAAGTAAGTGCTGTGTCAATTTGATAAGCTCCTCTACCCGAAAACAGCAGATGCATCCACTGTCGAGTATATGATCGCCGTCTATCGTCCCTGCGAGATTGTTCGAGATTCTGCAGGCGATATGATGAGCCAGATCAAGGCAGTTGGCTATTGCCTGCCCACTTCTGATAAGCTTCGATACCGACTGAAGGGCCACTGGATCAAGCATCCCAAGCACGGTCTGCAGTTCGAGGTAGAGAGCTACGAGGAGGTCATCTCTCATACCAAGGACGGAATCATCGGCTATCTCGCCTCCGGGCAAATCAAGGGTGTAGGCCATCGCATCGCAGAGAAAATCTATGATGCGTTTGGTCAGGATACCTTGGAGGTACTTGACCATGAACCTGAGAAACTCATGTCTGTTCGGGGAATCAGTGAGAAGAAGCTCCGAAAAATCAGAGATTCCTATCTGGCTTCCCGCGGTGCCCGGGATGTGATCGCCTTCCTGGCACCGCATGGTGTGACTGCCCATAGAGCAATCCAGATCTATCGTGAGTATGGGAATGAGACATTGGAAATTGTCCGCAAGCATCCCTATCGCTTGGTAGAGCTGGCGGGTATCGCCTTTAAGACAGCAGATAAGCTGGCGATGAGTCTGGGAATCCCGTCGGTATCCCCGGAACGGGTCGACGAAGCACTGATGTACACCATGTCAGAAGCAGAAGGCCAGGGCCACATGTGTCTGGAAAAGCATGATTTTCTGAGACGGTGCATCCGTATGTTGGAGACACCGGAAATCACGGAGGATATGGCGGCCGGCAGAGCCTTCAGACTGGTTCAGGAAAACCGATTGGTGTGCTATGATCAGTATGTCTACCGCAATGCTGCAGCGACCGTGGAAAATAACATTGCTTTTCACATTACCAAGTTGGTTCAAAGCACGGTGGAACCGTACGGAAATCTGGATCTGTCGATCACTGCGGAGGAACGCAAGCTGAAGATCAAGCTTGCACCGGAACAGCGGGAGGCCATAAAAATGGCACTTACCAACAAGTTTTGTGTGATCACCGGCGGCCCCGGCACGGGAAAAACCGCAGTACAGCGGACATTGCTGGATCTGTATCGGGATAAGTATCCTGAAGCGGAGATCATCTGCTGTGCCCCCACGGGTCAGGCAGCTCAGCGCATGAAGGAATCCTCCGGATTGCCGTCCTCTACCATTCACAAGGCTTTGTGTATCAAGGCCACGGCAGACGGCTCCCTAACTGAAGCTGGGACATTGAATGCAGATCTGATTCTCGTAGATGAGGTGTCCATGATGGACGCATATCTGGCGGAGCGGCTGTTTGCTGCAGTTCCGCCCCATGCCAGACTGGTTCTGGTTGGCGATGCTGACCAGCTTCCCTCCGTGGGTCCAGGTGCAGTCTTGAAGGAGATCATCAGAAGCGGCGTCGTCCCCGTTGTCCGTCTGGATCATGTTTTCCGTCAGAGTGCAGGCAGCCGCATTGCCACCAATGCACGGCTGATTAAGCATGGAAATCTGAGTATGGAGTATGGCCCGGACTTTATGTTCTTCGACTCCAACGACCTTGCTGCCTCCGCTGAGATGATCGAGGAGCTGTATATGCAGGAGGTTCACAAATACGGTGTGGATGGTGTAGCATTTCTGACACCGTTCCGTCACAAGACAGACACTTCCGTGGATGCGATGAACGCCCGATTGCAGGCCCTGGTAAATCCTCCGGCCCCTGGCAAAACTGAGGCTGTTTTCGGACAGCTGCGCTTTCGCCTGGGCGATAAGGTTATGCAGATCAAAAACTATGAGCAGGTCAACAACGGGGATGTGGGCTATATCCGTTCCATCACCGGCCCGGAAAACGAGGCAACAGTGGTGGTTGATTTCGGAGATGGACGAATCATGGAGTATGAAAACGAGCAGCTGCGAATGCTGGATCTCGGTTATGCTTCCACGGTCCACAAATCCCAAGGTGCCCAATACAAATCCGTCATCATGAACCTGCAATGTGCCCATGCGATCATGCTCATTCGTGCCATCGTCTATACGGCCATCACCCGCGCCAGACTTCGTCTCATCATCGTCGGTGAACGGAAGGCACTGTGCCGTGCGATCCGCAATACCAAGGCGGATCAGCGTGGAACCCGTTTGGCGCAAAGAATCCAAGACTTCATTGAGTAGAAAGGAATTTACGATTATGACTACATTGGACCAGTACTACCAGACCAAGCAGCAGCTCAATGCGAAAATGGCAGACGGTAGCTTTACGGTGGACAAGCTTCTGGGCTATCAGGAGCTTATATACCGTATTTCCGTTCTGGAGAGCTGCATGGGCTTTGTCAAAACGGCACCGGTTTCTGCTGACCTGAATGCCATGTGTTTTCACTATCAGGTCGTGGATGCCCTCTTTATCTGCCTGCTTCAGGAACGGCAGTTTGGTATGCCGGCGGATGAGAAGCTGAAGAATCAGCGTGAAACCGCTCGGGGCAATCTGGAGACTGTCGTTGGCAGTTTCCGCAAGCAGTTCCAGAGCTTCGCACCGACCAGCCCTGAAGCCTATCGGGATGCAGTCAGCAGGATGATCAATACGATCCTGCCTGCGTGGCTGCAGTACCGATATACCTATATCCCGTTTTGATCTGGAGGTGTCATCATGAATCAGGCAAACATTCTCGGTGCCCAGTATTCTGTTCTGAGTACTATCAATAAGGTGGAGGGCTTTGATCCCTCTGTGCTGGCGGTGGAGTATATCGACCTCACCACCCAGGAGAAGCGGAAGCGTCTTCCTGTTATGGCGCAGCTGGCATGGTTCCGTCTGAAGCATCCGGAGGGGAAAATAGCAATCTCTGTTGAAGGTGTGAAGGACTACTTTGTCGCCACCGCAAGAATCTACGTCAGCTACAAGGACCCGGTGGAATGCTATCTGGCAGAAGCCACCGCATCCCGTAAGTATGATCCTCTGAAACCCACTGTCTCTCCCCGGGAATGGGCGCAGACGGCGGCCGTGGGTATTGCCCTGCGCAATGCCGGCTTCGGCCTCCAGTTTGGTGCTGCGGGCGATGATATGGAGAATCAGGTTCCCGATGAGCTGGGAGCAGGAGGCACTCCTACAACAGCACCTCCCGTGGATCAGATTGGCTCCCAGATCGAGAACGATGCTTCCGGCGCTCCTGCGGCCTTGCCAGCACCTGAACCGGTTGTGGAACTGACACCGGAGCAGCAGTTTGAAAAAGCCTGCGCTGTTGTCAGCCCCATCAAGAAGCATTTCGGAAAGACGCTGGGCGAGGTCCTCAATCAGGATCCCCGTGCCATCAAGTGGCTGGCCAACAGCTACAATGGTGACCCGCAGATCAAAGCTGCAGCAGAGTTTATCTGCAACTACGCCCTTGAACAGGCATCCGCATAAGCCGCAATTCATCCGGGGGATGTGTAATGCATCCTCCGGAAAGGAGGTCGCATGGTCGAAATACATATCTCAGATATTATCCCGCTGATCGGCATCCCCGGTCCCACGAACGGCAAAACCGTATACAATATCAGCTGCCCCTGCTGCGATGATAATCCACGGAAAAAGCATCTGAACATCAATCTGCAAA
Source organism: Oscillospiraceae bacterium (assembly GCA_017381835.1). The sequence continues at coordinate 10,450 of JAFOBK010000231.1, forward strand.
AAGATGTGTTTTGCTGTCCCCGGTGTCATTTCTCCGGCGGTGTATTTGATTTGTATGCCTATTATGCCGGCGTGGATCGGCAAAATGTGCGCAGTCTGCTGTTGGAACGACTTGGTCTGAAGGACGGTGGTTCTCAGCATGATGGCATCAAAGGGAAGCGAGAGAGGCGCACCATTACCCAGTCCTTTCAGCGTGATATTGAATTACCCCTTATGGACATCGATGCGCGTCATGAGACCTATACGGCTTTGCTTTCCAAGCTTTCCCTGGCATCTGATCACCATGAAAATCTCCTGTCCAGGGGACTCACAGACGATCAGATCCAGCGGTTTGGCTATAAGACGATGCCGGTTGTGGGTTATGCAGCCATCGCCAAGCAGCTCCAATCAGAAGGCCACTATCTTGCCGGTGTTCCAGGTTTCTACCATAATAAGGACGGAAGCTGGACACTGATCCAGGAAAAACGAGGTATCCTTGTACCGGTGAGAGATCCGGATGGTAAGATTCAGGGGTTGCAGGTAAGAAGGGATAATATCAAAAAAGGTAAGTTTCGGTGGATCTCCAGTGTAGGAAAGCAGGATGGCTGCAAGGCAGAATGCTGGACCCATATCGTAGGCTCCCCAACACCTACTATTCTCCTCACAGAAGGCCCACTCAAAGCGGATATCATCAACCACCTGACGGGCCTGACGGTCATTGCGGTCCCCGGTGTGAACTCCCTGACCCATCTGAAGGAGATGCTGGAATATGTGCAGTCAAAGGGAACCACTCGAATCATGACTGTATTTGACATGGACTACCTGAAGAACCCTCATGTAAAGGATGGGTACTACAATCTGGCGGCGATGCTGGCGGAGGTTGGCATTGAATACGGCACCTACCTGTGGGATCCGCAATATAAAGGTCTTGACGATTATGTATGGCATTGTCGTCAGGAAGGTACACTTTGACATCTTGCAGAAGGACGGGACCCAGTCGGGTTTCGTCCTTTTTGTGCGTTTATCTCATTTTTGTAAGTACAGCTGTTGCAAATGCGTATGTGCAGCGGTGTAATTAAGTGTAGACAATTAAAGGAGGAATCACTCATGTTAATCGCAATTGATCACGGCAACTCTGCCATCAAGACGGTTCATCACAATTTTGTGGCCGGCCTTTCCCGGCACTCTGTTCGTCCTCCCATGGCCGATGAGGTTCTGGAGTATGACGGCAGTTACTGGACGCTCTCCGGCCAGCGGCAGGCATATCAGCGGGATAAGACCCGGGACGAGAGCTACTTTATTCTGACCCTGTTTGCCATCGTCAAAGAGATGGTCCATGCAGGTGGACTCTCCAGCACTGCAAAGATCGATCTGGCGGTTGGTCTGCCGCCCGAACACTATGGAATCCTGCGAGATAAGTTCCGCCAGTACTTCAAGCGGGAGGAGTCCATCCAGTTCATCTACAACGAGAAGCCTGTTACTATCATGATCCGGGATGTGTTCGTCTATCCCCAGGCGTATGCAGCGATTGCGCCCCGGAAGGGTCAGCTCAATCACCATCTGAGGGTATTCCTGATCGATATCGGCGGCTACACCACGGATGTCCTGCTTCTGCGCAGCGGAAAGCCCGATATGCTCTTCTGCCGTAGCCTGGAGAAGGGCGTGATCGATATGAACAACAACATCATCCGTCTGATCGGTGTCCGGCATGATATGCTGATTGAGGAAGAACATATCAATGCGGTCCTCTGTGGCCGGGAAACGATCCTTCCTGATGAGGTAAAGGATACGATTCGACAGTCCGCCGAGCAGTATGCCAAGGGCATCCTGGACAAACTCCGTGAGCTGCAGGTAGACCTCAGATCCAATCCGGCGGTATTTATCGGCGGCGGCAGCGCACTCTTCCGGCCTTATCTGGAAAAATCGCCCCTCGTTGCTCAGGCCACCTTTGTAGAGAGTCCCAATGCCAATGCCATCGGCTATCAGGCGATGGCTGAGGCCCAGCTTTCCCTGCGAACTGTATAAACGGGAAATGGGGTGATCCTCAGTGATCAAGGACGGTAAGTTCCGATTCACCCTACAGTTCGGTATGAATACGGACGAGGAGCAGAAAGCTGGTAATCTGCTGGAACAGCTGGGAAAGAAGAAAAGCCCGGTTGTTGTGGCTGCCTTGAATGAGTATATGACCAACCACCCCGAAATCCTGTCGGGACGAGGAGATATACGGCTCCACATCGCCGTGCCGGATCAGAAACATCTGGAAGATATGGTTCGGCGGTTGGTAACGGAATTGATAGGCTCAGGCATCCTTCCGGATGCAAAAGACCATACCGTTCCGACAGGATCTGTCAACCAAGTCAGCCATGATATTCTTGATATGATTGCTGATTTGGATATGTTTGGATAGCATAAGCAGATTCCTGTTTTCTTCGCGAAAATTTAATAATTCGGAATGTCACCTTCTGTTGTGTTTATTACATAGACAGATAGTCTTAATATGGCGAAAAATGAATTTTATACCATTATGATGCTGTAAAGATTTGGTTTTTTCAGACAATCATAAAGGGTAAGCCCGAATAATGCGCCGACGATAAGACTGTATGTGAGGCCACTCACTTGCAACTGTAGGTCCAGGTAAGTGTACCTGATCTACATGGCAAGTGGGTGGTTTTTTATGTTATCGCATATGGGTGCTTGCAGCTTGCTCAAACGCTACAGGGCACCGCCTTCCTTTCACTAATCAAAAATTCAGTGGAGGAAAGGATATGAATAACAATAACAGAAAACCGATACCATCCGAAGATGAAGATCGTGACGAACTTAGAGCGCGTTTTACTGGTTGGCTCGATACAATGCTGTACCGGGCGAAGTTGAAATACATAGATAAACATCGACAGGCATATGAAGTGGTCTCTCTTGACGAGATTCCGGCGGAATTGATTGAGGATCCGGTAGATCATTATGCAAAGGTTGAACAAAGCAACAGAGACTTCGACTTTGAGGAGGAGAAGCTGTCAAGAGCATTTTCGGAATTGCCACTGATGCGCCGGGAGGTTCTGCGCTTGCTTTTTGCGGAAGAAAAGACCCCGGAAGAAATCTCGCATCAATTGCATTGCTCGGTAAATTATGTGCATCTGCAAAAATCGCGTGCGCTTAAGAAACTGCGCTCCCAACTGATGGAAGGGGGGGACTCGCATGACAAAGGCTGAGTTTGCAGAGATCCTTCAGGGCGCAGTAGCAGGTCGTCATGAAAATCTGGAGGTCCTTCTGGAGCTGTACACCCCTTTGATTGAAAAGTACTCTTATCACCAGGGAAAATACGACGAAGACCTGCATCAATATCTTTTTATTCATATTGCGCTGAATATCAGTAAGTTCCCTCTGTAAAGTCGCTTTGATGACCAGTAATTCATGTAATAGGAGTATTCCCACCGTTCACAATCTGGATTATACGCTAATCAGACCGATATAAGCGGTACAAATAAGCGTAAATCGGTATTTACATCGTGCTTATTACCGTTAGAATTTGTGTACAATATAAAGGTATGAAAGGTGGGGGTGTGATGGAAGACGGGTTTGTTCGGAATCGTATTACAGAACTGCGCACAAAAAAGGGCGTGTCAGAATATAGAATGAGCATCGATCTGGGGCATAGTAAAACCTATATCCAGAGCATTTCCTCCGGCCGATCGTTGCCCTCCTTTGCTGAGTTCTTGTATATATGTGAGTATCTTGGGGTAACACCAAGAGAGTTCTTCGATACTGATTTGAAAGAGCCGCAGTTGATAAGCAAGCTCACTGCGCTCGCAAAACAATTGTCACCGAAGGATCTTACGGCACTGGTTACTATGGCAGAGCGGCTGGCTGATAAGTGAATCCCGTTGATGTCTTTCTTTTTGATTCGCAATCAAGATAACCCAGCCATGATTTTGCTCATGGCTGGGTTGTTGTATTATAATAGATATTTCGCCCTGGCGGTATGTTTGATCGACATTGCGTGAAATGCCACCGCGATCTCGCCTGCACTGATTTTCCCAAGCTGCTTCATTGTGCTGATCTCATCATCTGTGAGGTGCGCAACATCAGCAATCCACTTGCATTTTTCAAATTTGAGGCAGAGACGATACTGCTGCAGCCAATTCCCCGGCCATGGTGTCGACAGGGCTATGGATCAAATTCTGAAGCAGAAGATTTACCGATGCACCGGTGGTGTTTGCGATAATGATGAAGGTATCGAGCCTCGGTGTTTTGATGTCCCGTTCGATGGAACCGATGTGCTTGGTGGTGCATCCTACGGCTTGCGCCAATTCTTCTTGCGTAATGTGTGCGGCTTCTCTGGCTTCTTTGATTCGCTGGCCAATGCGTGCTAGATCCATTTTCTCATCCTCTTTTCTGTGTGGTACGAGAGAATATGTAACAACTGCGCCGAATGTGACATAAATTTCATTATTTTTTCTCAAGGGAGCGTCAGCCTGATGATGGATAGGTACAGAAAAGAGATAGAACTGCTATATTTGCAGATGTATGCGATGTTATTTGAATATGCGCGTGCATCGTTGTCCAGTGATGCGCTGGCAGAGGAAGCAGTTCAGGATACCTTCCACATTGTCTGCCAGAAGCCAGAGGATGTCTTCGGCTCCCCAAACCCGGAAGGGTGGGTATTCAACACACTAAAGAACGTCATCCGAAATACGCTACGAAGCCAAAACATAGCAAGGCGGATCCTGCTGAATTACTTTGCTTCAAGTGCCCAGGATATATCCGTTTCCCATGACCGTGTAGGTCTGGAGGTCTTGTACGATGATGTGGCTGATCTGGAGGAATTTCAGATGGTCAAAGGGATGGTTCTGGATGGGAAGTCCTATCTGGAATTGTCTGAGGAGTTGGGGATCAGCATCGTCACCTGCAGGAAGCGAATGCAGAGGGCAAAAGAAATATTGAGAAAAAAGATTGGCATATGATGTCACAAAACGCATTGGTGTTACATATACCAGTGAAAGGAGGAAGAATCATGCCCGATTTCGAAAACCGCAATGATATCGCGTTCGCAAAATACGATGCCATGAGCACTGAGGAACTTCAGGCGCTCCTGCGGGAAGATGCTTCAAAACCTGAGGGCGAAGAAACCAACATGGAAGTTCTTTTCTATGTTATGGAGGTGCTTGCCAAACGCCGGCAGGCCCGCCAGGAAGGAAAAACTCCGGAAAAAGCACTGGATTCCTTCGTGAAAAACTATATGCCGGAAGTAGAAAATGCTTCCAGTTCTGAGAGAGGCTTCACCGTGCGGAGGCACAATCCCATTGTTCGGCGGTGGACGAGAGGCCTGGTTGCTGCGGTGGCTGTGATTGTGCTGATTATGGGTACATCATTTACTGCAAATGCATTTGGGTTTGATTTGTGGGGAATCGTTGTTAAGTGGACTCAAGATACTTTTCATTTTGACTATAATTCGGATATTTCGGGATCTGAAGAACCTAACCGTGAAAACACAAACTTTTTTGCTGGTCTCCAGGAAGCTTTAGACAATTACGATATTACTCTGCCGCTTGCGCCAAGTTGGATTCCTGATGGATATACGGAAGTTGAAGTGAGTATCGAAGATACTCCAATGAGGAGACAGTTTGTTGCTAAGTATCAATCAAATGAAGGCACTATCCGAATCAGAATAGCAGATTGTTATGATTCTGCGCCTATTCAAATCGAGCAAAGTGGTACATTAATGGAAGAGTACATTACAAACAATATTAGCTATTACATCTTCAGTAATCATGATCAGCTTCGTGCAGTATGGGTCAATGAAAATTTTGAGTGCTTTATTATGGGTCCTCTCTCAGTCTCTGAAATGAAAAGAATGATCGACTCTATTGGGAAGGACTGATGTAATTGAGAAAATATAGGTCGCTTATTGCATTCTTTGTTGTGCTGAGCCTAATGTTTGCCACTGCTATGCCCGTAGTTGCAAGTTCGTCCGAGATCGAATCGGTTTTGCCTCGCGCCAGTTACTATTTAGATGCCTATAGCGCATATGTCTATGTTACGAACTCTGGCCAAGCACAGGTATGGTTCGAAGTGATGGGTACGGGAGACATGGATGAAATCGGCGTGCTGAGCATTCTGCTGTACGAATCTACCGATGGGAAGACCTGGACTCGTATTAAGACGTTCTCTCATGAAAACTACGGGACGACCATGCTTGCGGAAGATGACTGGTATGTCTCGTCGCATGTGTCTACCCAGGGTGTAAAGGGCAGATACTACAAGGCATATGTTTGCTTCTGGGCAGGCAAGAACGGAAGCGGCGACACTCGCTATATGTGGACATCCGTTACGTCGTAAGAAGATAAATAAACCGAATCAAGAGGGGGCTGCAGTCGGCAGCCCCCTTAACTTATAGTTTTCTCCGGATCATGTCCGGAGATTTTTTATGAAATTTTCTGGAAAGTGACAGGTTCGGCGAAAAAAAAGACTCTTTAATAATGAAGGCATCTATATGCCCTGTACATCTGCACCTTGAAAATTTCATAATGTCCAGCCGGTACATCCCTTTGCTGACGAGCGGCGTTCTGTCTGTCGGCCTAACAGAATCAGGCGCACCAATATGCGGGTGGCTCCCACATCACGCGATGATGCAGCAAGGGCATAATGGTACTTCCGTAACACGCGGCCCGGTCATAGTGAAGGCGGGGAGATGAGATTTCTATGGACCTGTTCGCCACAGGCACCGGCTGGCATCCAAATAGCAGTATAAAATTGGGAGGAAAGGAAATACTTTCCTTCAACAGAAACATATGGAGCGTGATTGAATGAAGGGAACACCGATCAGCAAGGATCTCTCAGAATTGGTTGACATCCGGGATGTCAACATCGATACCAGTCTGCCTGTTGAAGAACGGATCAGGTCCTACATTGAACAGGTAAAAGACCCGTACTGCTTCCGGGTTGGGGATGTGAAGGTCCGAGTGTCCTTTTCAGATACTGACCGTACCCTGACCGATAACTTCTGCGATATGCTTGCCAGAATGCAAGGATAGTCTGGTAGATGATTTGCCAGCAAATAGCACTGGCTTTTTGAGCGGGCCTATGCTATAATGAGCGTGGACAAAATCAGCGACTACTCTGGCTGCGTATGCGAACTTTCGCAATATATAGGAAGGAGTGGCGCAATGAATCAAATCATTGACCAAACTTATCGGGTCGCCATCTATCTTCGCCTGTCGAAGGATGATGGCGATTTTTCGTTGTCCGGCGGCGGAAAAACCGAAAGCAACAGTATTCACAATCAGCGAGAGCTGCTGATGAACTATCTGGCAGGCCATCCTGAGATGGCACTGGTTGGGGAATACAAGGACGATGGCTACACCGGAACCAATTTTGACAGACCGGATTTCCAGAGAATGATGATGGATATCCGAAAGGGTCTGATCAACTGTGTCATTGTCAAGGATCTGTCTCGTTTTGGCAGAGACTATATTGATTGTGGCAAGTATATCGAAAAACTGTTCCCGAAGCTGAGGGTGCGCTTCATTGCGGTAAATGACCACTATGACACGGCGAACCAGGGACACGCAGACAGCTTGCTGGTCCCGTTCAAGAATCTGATCAACGATTCTTACAGCCGCGACATATCCATTAAGGTCCGAAGTAACTTGGCGGTCAAGCGGCAGCAGGGAGAGTGTATCTCCAATTTCGCTGTCTATGGCTACAGGAAGGACCCGGAGAACAAGAATCGTCTTCTGATCGATAACTATGCGGCATCCATTGTCCGTGATATCTTCCGTTGGAAGATCGATGGATACAGCCCCAATGCAATCGCAGAAAGACTTAATCTGGCCGGCATGCTGTCTCCTATGGAATACAAACAATCCCAAGGTATCAGCTTTGAAACGAGCTTCAAGAAATCTTCCGTTGCTGAATGGAGTCATGTTGCGGTCAGGCGAATTTTGAAAAATGAAATATACACCGGTGTTATGGTGCAGGGAAAGCGCACGACCCCCAATTACAAGACCAAGACCCAGATTCTCAAGGATGAGAGTGAATGGGTCCGAATTGCAGGAACCCATGAGGCGATCATTACCCGAACGGATTTTGAATTGGTTCAGCGTTTGATGCAGGAGGATACCCGTGCATGCAGCACTGACACCGCGGTACATCCCCTCAGCGGCAGACTGTTCTGTGCTGATTGTGGGGCTCCGCTGGTGAGAAAAACTGTTTCTTCCAGAGGAAAGAAATATATCTACTATATTTGTGGTTCCTATAAAAACGATTCCAGCTCCTGCACGCAGCACCGTATCAAGGAAGAACTGCTGCATAGCACTGTCCTAGTGGCAATTCAGCAGCAGGTGGCACTCCTTCTGGATATGGAGCAGGCACTCAAAAAAGTGAAGTCTTCTACATGGGAAGAGGCGGAGCTACGGAAAATCAATCAGAGCATTGAGATACAGGAACAGATCGTGGAGCGTAACAATAGCCTGAGAATGGGTGTCTATGAAGATTTACAGGCAGGCATCCTCAGTAAAGAGGAGTATGCAAGTCTGAAGGAGGACTTTTCTGCTCGCATTGCTGCGGCTCGTCAGGCCATCGGACAACTTCAGTCCAGAAGAAGTGCCATCCAGGACGGTTTGAATAATCAAAAGACCTGGTTGGAGCAATTCCGGCAATTCGCTGAAGTGAAGGAGCTATCCAGAAAGCTGGTGGTCAGCATGATTGATCGGGTTTCAATCTCCAATCGGAACGAAATCGCGGTGGAATTCTGCCACAAGGACCAGTTCCAGTGCATCCTTGAATTCCTGGAAGAGCAGAAAACCGCAGCAAAGCGTAAGGAGAATCTGACACTCCTGCCCAGATTGGAGGTGGTATAAATGGCGAGAACATCAAGAAAGAACCCAGTGGCAACCGTGGCCAAGCCGGAAAAGATTGAAATTTTCCAAACGGCAATCTATCTTCGATTGTCCTTGGAGGACAATCAAAAGAAGGATGCAGATTCCCTGGCAAATCAGCAAGCATTGCTGATGAAGTATGTGGAAGCTCGCCCGTTTCTACAGTTGGCAGGCATTTATACGGATAACGGCTGTACCGGAACGGATTTTGACAGACCGCAATTCAAGCGGATGATGGAGGATGCCCGCAGCGGCAAAATCAACTGCATCGTTGTGAAGGATTTGTCCAGACTGGGGCGTAACTATGTGGAAGCCGGTGACTACTTGGAAAAGGTTTTCCCTTTCCTCGGGATCCGCTTTATTGCGGTCAATGACAACTACGACAGCAACAACATTAATTCCTCCGATCAGCTTGTGGCATCGCTAAAGAATCTGGTCAATGATGCCTATGCAAAGGATCTCTCCAGGAAAATCAGTACGGCGATGCAGGAGAAGCGGCGGCGGGGAGATTTTGTGGGTGCCTATGAGCCCTACGGTTATAGGAGAGATCCGAATAATACGAGCAAACTCATTATCGACCCTGAAATTGCCCCCATTGTGGAGGAGATTTTCGAACTGCGTGCCACTGGTATTGGTATCGAAAAAATCTGTCGTGTGCTGAATGAGAAAGGGTATCCTTCTCCCGGCAGGCTCCGATTTGAAAGAGGGATCATTACCCATAACAATAGAAAAGGCAGTGAGCTTCCCTGGAACCGGCATGTGCTGACGGATCTCCTCCGCAATGTGGTGTACATTGGCAATCTGGCCCAGGGACGGGTTGGCGTCAGCCTGTACCAAGGTATTCCGTACCACCAGAAGGATAAGTCTGAATGGGATGTGGTCACGGGTACCCATGAGCCGATTATCAGCATGGAACTCTGGGATCAGGTTCAGTCACTGAATACAAAACGCTCCAATGAGGCGAAGGCATCCTTTGGCAAGAACGCAAATCTGCCCAAACGGCAAAATCCATACGGATCGCTGTTGCGATGTGCAGATTGCGGTCGTGTAATTAAGCAGGTACGGTCTTATAGAAAATCAGGAAACAAGGACTACTATACCTATAAATGCCCACAGTACATTGAGCTTGGAGCGCAGGCCTGTACCTTCAGAAGGATGACGGCAGAAGCACTGGATCAGGCCGTGTTGGAGACTATGCGCAGGCAGATGGATGTTTTTCTTGAAATTCAGACATTACTGAGACAACTGATGGCTGATAACAGTACTGCGAATGAGCCTGATGCACAACGCAAGCAGCAGATCCGGGCAGAGTTGGAGCAGAAGCGGAATGTGAGTGCTTCTCTGTACGCCGATTACAAAGACGGTACTGTCAGCCAAGAGGAATATGTCTATGCGAAGGAAAAGCTGCGTGCGGACATCGAGGCCCTGGATCAGGAGCTTTATGAGCTTCAGTACACAGAAAAACGCACTGCCGATGTGATTATCGGCGAGAAAAAATGGTCAGAACTGATTGAGCGGTACTACCGTGCGGAATCGGTAACGGCAGAAATGGTCACTGCAATGATCAAAGAGATTCGGTTGCATTCCGATTCCACCATTACGATTAAGTTCTTGTATGAGGATGAATTCAAGGCCCTTCTGAGCGACTGTGAGGCAGTGAGAGCGGAGGTTGCGTAAAGTATGAAGAAACACCTGGCCATATATTTGCGGCTTTCTTCGGAGGATATAAACGTCAGAAGCAATAAGCTGAACGATGAGAGCGACAGTATCCGAAACCAAAGATTGCTGGTGGAGCAATATATTTCCGGTAAGCCGGAGCTTGCCAAATACCCAACAGTGGAGTATTCCGATGATGGGTACAGCGGCACCAATTTTGATCGGCCGGGTGTGAAACGACTTCTGGAGAAGGTGAAGACCGGAGAGGTCGCCTGTATTGTTGTGAAGGATCTGTCGCGATTCGGGCGCAACTATCTGGAGGTCGGCGACTATCTGGAGCATATTTTTCCACTTCTTGGAGTTCGTTTCATTGCTGTCAACGACCATTACGACAGCAGCAAGCACATCGGAAGCACCGGCGGCATCGATGTGGCTTTCCGCAACCTGATTCACCAGAGGTATGCCCAGGACTTGTCTGAAAAAATCAAATCCTCCAGGCATATGCAGATGAAAAAGGGAAAATTCGTTTCCCACTGTCCCTATGGCTACATGAGGCATCCGACACAGAAGCATCAGATGGTAATCGATCCGAACACGGCGCCGATCGTCCGGGAAATCTTTCAGGCTGCGATCAGCGGAAAACGCACGACAGAGATTGCCGCAATGCTGAATGCGAAAGGGGTAGCAACCCCAATGGCCTATAAGAAGTGGCATAAAGCGCACATTCAGAACGACCTCATGTGGAGCCATCAGGCAGTCCTGAGGATCATCAAGGACTACAAATACACCGGAGCCATGGTAACTTTCAAGTGTGGAAATGAGACTGTCAGAGCCCGTTCCCAGACACGCTATAAGCCTGAAGACTGGGTCATCGTAGAAGGTTGCCACGAGCCAATTGTTTCCAAGGAAATCTACCAAAAGGCCAATGATACGATCAGAAAAGTCAAGTACAATGCTCCTATGAGAACCGACTGTAAGGACCGGCTGTACTACTGCGGATGCTGCGGTCGACGTCTGAGAAAAACCTACGGTCTGGATGAATACTTCTCCTGCCAGACTCCGCTGTATCAAAAGGATGCAGCCTGCTCCACAATTCAATGGAGCAGATCGGCACTGGAAGACATTCTCATCCAGGCATACCGGATGCAGCTGCGGTTGATGGAAGATGAACTTCGCAAGAGTATCCAGAGAATTGCTAGGGACTTGGTTGGGGAGTGCCGCAGGAAGCAGAGACAGCTTTCCGAGGAACTGGCCACCTACGAAGGGAGCAATCTTCGGCTGTATGAATCCTACCGATCCCACAAACTGAGCCGGGAGGAATTTCTTCAGAAGAAGGAGACCATAACCAATCGGCAGACAGAATTAAAAACGCAGCTTGAGGAACTCAGGCAGGAGGAACAGCGGCTGATGGAAGAATCTGCCCATCAGGAAGACCAGGAGCAGAGGTCGAGGGAAATGATCCAGCAGCTCATCCTCTCGGATGATCAGATCAGGCCGTTTATGTACGAGGCGGTGAAGCGAGTGGATGTTTACCCTTCCACGGAGCTGGAGATCACTTGGAACTTTACGGATAGTAAGCAAAAAGTAAATTAGGGGAGAAGGCAAAATGGAACAGGGCGGGTAGCAGTACAGCTATCCGCCCTGTTCCGATTCTAAAGTGTTTGCCCTATTATTACACATCCGGCGCAACCCCATGTGTTCCATAAAGACAAACGCACAGAAGTTTTTTGACGAAAAAACGAAGGTATTGCCTTCAAATAAAAAATATCAAAAATCTGTTTGTCCTAGCTTGACACAAGCAGACAGTCTCGGACGGGTGGTGATCCCGAAGGAGATCCGGCACACCCTGCGGATCAAGGAGGGCAGCCCCCTGGAGATCTACACCGAGAAGGACGGGGGCGTGACCTTCCGGAAGTATTCGCCCCTGGGGGACCTGCAGGATTTCGCCGCCCAGATGTGCGACTCCATCCGGCGCAACACCGGCTGCATCGCCGCCGTCTCCGACCGGGAC
>JAFOBK010000232.1 GCA_017381835.1 Oscillospiraceae bacterium
CTCTTAACCTTGCCGGACTTGGTCAGGTTGAATCTCTTCTTAGCACCGCTATGGGTTTTCAGCTTGGGCATAGTTGGATCTCCTTCCGTATCTTTGGTAATATATTTGTTACTTACTGTTCTTGGGGGCCAGGAACATACCCATGAACCGGCCTTCCAGCTTGGGGTTTTTTTCCATGTTGGCGCATTCTGCGCAGGCTTCAGCGAAGTCCATCAGCAGCTTTTCGCCAATGTTGGTATGTGCCATTTCACGGCCGCGGAAGCGGACGCTGACCTTGACCCGGTTGCCATCCTTCAGGAACTTCTGTGCGTTCTTGACCTTGGTATTGAAGTCATTGGTATCAATACTGGGGCTCATGCGGATTTCCTTGATCTCCACAACCTTCTGGTTCTTCTTGGCTTCCTTCTCGCGCTTCTTCTGATCGAAGCAGAACTTGGAATAGTCCATGATCTTGCAGACGGGGGGAGTAGCGTTGGGAGAAATCTTCACCAGGTCCAGGCCCTGCTCTTCGGCCATTGCGTTGGCCTGGGCAGCGGACATGATGCCCAGCTGTGCGCCGTCATTACCGATGACGCGAATTTCCTTGTCCCGGATTTCCTCATTGAGCTGATGATCTAACTTGGCTATGGTAAGCACCTCCAAAAAATAAACAACAAAAAAGCGGATGCCTCGCATCCGCACATACTCCTACTATCCCCTAAGGAAAAGGTGGAATATTAACCTCTTTGCCAATCGCTTGAGGTGAGGCGGATGTTCAGCCTTCTTTATTACCTGGGTATTTTACCACGGGTAAGCATCCTTGTCAATAGGTTTTTGCAGGAAAATTTCAACATTTTTCGCTTGTTTTGGAGAAATTTTCAATATCTCCGCGTCATTGCGAGGAGGCAAAGCCGACGTGGCAATCCGTATTTTAAGTGAAAATATTGATGTGGGGTTATAGATTATGATTAGTCATTTGATAGTTGCGTTGTTATTATGCTAATGATACAATTTAGATAAATCCCAACATTAAATTCGCGAAAAATACAGGTTGTATTTTGGGAGGATACTAAAAAAATAGAGGGGAGATAAAAATGGAAAATATGATTGAGCGAGTTAAAAGACTAAACAAGACAACGATAAGTTTAATTATAGCATCTATTTCTGCTGTGCTACTTGTGGTTGTACTGCTAGTAATTTTCTCGGGATCCGGCAAAACAACAATCAGCGCTGAAGCAACACTTAAGAAAATAATTATACAATCAAAATTGCGTACCGCAGAATATACTTATAACTCTATTACAGAGGTAACGGACGGCCGAAAGACGAAGTACTATGTTTCTTACAAGGGTAAAGTCAAGGCAGGTTTTGATTTTGAAAAAGTAGAAGTTGAGGAAAAAGAAAATGTGATTAGTATTATTGTTCCAGATGTGGAAATTTTAGAAATTACTGTTGATCCTAATCTAGATTTTATTTTTGAGAAGGAGAAGTACGAAACAGAGACGGTCTATGCAGAGGCGCAAGCAGTTTGCAAACAAGATTTGGAAGCCAAAGCGCATACTAATGAGGAGTTGTTGAAAACAGCAAGAGAAAGTGCAGAAGCTACATTGCTAGCATTAATCAAACCCTTTGAAGACCAATTTGGTGAAAATATGACCTTTGATGTTGTTTTTGCTGCAGAAAAGGGGGTTGACGATAAATGAAGAAAGTAATTTCCATAATCTTATTGGCAACTATGATTTTGTGTATGTGTGCTTGTAAGAAGGACACAAAGAAAGAACTTCGAGAAGAAGACATTCGTGCTATTTGTGAACTGGCAACATTAGAATGTTATTATAACAATGTGGCTAAGATTAATAAAGAAGCCGACAATCTTTTCCAGAAAGACAGGAAACTGTGGATCGAATATGAGGGAAAGGCAACATTGGGTATTAAGATGTCTGATGTTGATATTCAAATAAATGGAACAATAGTTAATATTACATTGCCGAAAGCTGAAATCCTATCGACGGATTATACGATCTTCGAGGAGTCTTATATTGTTTCTAATGATAGATGGCTTTTCAAGAATGAGATTTCTGCAGAAGAACAAACAGAAGCAGTGGTTGCTGCGCAGGAAGAAATGAAGAGGGAAATCAACGAAAATAAGGCATTGCGCATAAAGGCAGAGGACAGAGCCAAAGAACTCATCGAGAACTACATTATTCAAATCGGTGATGTGATTGATAAGGAATACACGATTGAGTGGAAAATCAGATAAAATACGTTAGAAATCCCCCGGTCTTTCGACCGGGGGATGGTTTTACAATTAGAGCATGTAAGGTCGCGGATTGGTTTCGCAATGACGGTAAAAAAGGAAAGGGCATAAAAACACCCCGGTCGGATGACCGGGGTGAAATTGTGTGCAGTAACGATACCGAGCGGGTCAGGGAAGTAACGGCCTCTGACCAGCTAAGCACGAATTGTCAGCCGACACGGTCGGCTTAGTACATGCCTGCGCCGGCAGCGGCAGCTGCGTTCATGGCAGCCATCTCAGCGGCGGGATCCTTCTTGTCGGCAACCAGGCTCTCGGTGGTCAGCACGCAGGATGCGATGGAAGCTGCGTTTTGCAGGGAGGAACGGGTAACCTTGGTGGGGTCCACGATACCGGAGGGGATCATGTCCACATACTCCTCAGTGTAAGCGTTGTAGCCGAAGCCAACCTTACCGGAGGTGCGGATCTTCTCGTAAACAACAGAGCCGTCAACGCCGGCATTCTGTGCGATCTGGCGGATGGGAGCCTGCAGAGCGGAAGCGATGATCTTAGCACCGGTCTTCTCGTCGCCGGTCAGAGTCTCGATCAGAGCCTCAACAGCAGCAATGGCGTTGACCTGTGCGGTACCGCCGCCGGCCACGATGCCTTCCTCAACAGCAGCGCGGGTAGCGTTCAGAGCGTCCTCAACGCGCAGCTTCTTTTCCTTCATAGCAACCTCAGTGGGTGCGCCGACCTTGATAACAGCAACACCGCCGGCCAGCTTAGCCAGACGCTCCTGCAGCTTTTCACGGTCGTAGTCGGAAGTGGTGGTAGCGATAGCGGAACGGATCTCGTGAGCGCGGGCAGCGATCATCTCGGGATCACCGTCACCGTCAACGATGGTGGTGGTCTCCTTGGTGACTACGATCTGACGGCAGTGGCCCAGATCGCCCAGCTGGGTATTGGTCAGTTCCATGTTCAGCTGGCTGGAGATCACGGTGCCGTTGGTCAGGATTGCGATGTCGCGGAGCATCTCCTTGCGGCGGTCGCCGAAGCCGGGAGCCTTAACGCAGACAACGTTGAAGTTACCGCGCAGACGGTTGACCAGCAGGGTAGCCAGAGCGTCGCCGTCTACATCCTCAGCGATGATAACCAGCTTCTTGCCGGCCTTGACGATGGGCTCCAGAATGGGCAGAATCTCCTGGATGGAGGAAATCTTCTTGTCGGTGATCAGCAGGTAAGCGTCATCCAGGACAGCTTCCATCTTGTCGGTATCGGTGACCATGTAGGGGGAAATGTAGCCGCGGTCGAACTGCATACCCTCAACAACATCCAGGCCGGTCTCAGCGGTCTTGGACTCTTCGATGGTGATGACACCCTCGGTGCCGACCTTCTCCATAGCCTCAGCAATCAGAGCGCCGATGGACTCGTCACCGGAAGAAACGGTACCGACCCGGGCGATATCCTCGATGCCGTTAACAGCAACGGAGTGCTCCTTGATAGCAGCAACAGCAGCCTCAACAGCCTTCTCGATGCCCTTACGCATAACCATGGGGTTAGCGCCTGCGGACAGGTTCTTTACGCCCTCGCGGGTGATAGCCTGAGCCAGAACGGTAGCGGTGGTGGTGCCGTCACCGGCGATATCATTGGTCTTGGTAGCAACCTCGCGGATCAGCTGTGCGCCCATGTTCTCGAAAGCGTCCTCCAGCTCGATCTCCTTAGCGATGGTAACACCGTCGTTGGTGACCAGGGGAGCGCCGAACTTGCGGGCCAGAACAACATTACGGCCCTTGGGGCCCAGGGTAACCTTAACGGTATCAGCCAGCTGGTCAATGCCGGCCTGCAGCTTCTTGCGAGCTTCCTCGCCGTATACAATCAGTTTTGCCATGATAAAAACTCCTCTTAATTAGTCAGTAACAACAGCCAGAATATCGTCCTGCTTGACGAACTTGTAGTCAGTGCCATCCAGCTTGATGTCGGTGCCAACGAAAGTAGCAACAACGACCTTGTCGCCGGGCTTAACGGTAACGGTGACGTCCTTGGTGCCGGGGCCGGCGGAAACGACTTCATAGATGCCGGGCTTTTCCTTGGTGGTGGTAGCCAGGATGATGCCGGAAGCGGTAGAGGTCTGAGCCTCTGCGGACTTCAGCAGGATGTTATCTGCCATGGGTTTCAGTTTCATTTTTGTTCCTCCAACGTGGATTATTTAGACTGCAGTCTCATCTGCATGTATCTACAGTATTATGTTAGCACTCACTTATCTTGAGTGCTAACGGGTATATCATAGCCTAACACTTAAGAAAAATCAAGCTTTTTTTGCGGGAAAGCCGTTAATTTTTTGTGAAATTCCCCTCCAGTTCCCGGAGTTTGCAGGCATAGAAATAGGCACCGGCGAAATCCCCTACTTCCCGGCAGCAGTCCTCCAGACGGCGGCAGCAGAATTTCGGGTTGTGATCCCAGGCGGCCTCATAATGGGGTCTGGCATCGGAATAGGCTGCTTGGGCAAAATGCATTCCGGCTTTGATATAATGATAGCGGGGCGTTTTTTCTGTGACGCAGGCCAGGAGCGCTACGCATCGGGAAAAATCCTGCGCCTGCAGCGCGGCATCCGCCCGCAGCAAAAGCTCCGGGGTCAGATCCGGAAGCTGTGGCGCAATATCAGCCATACCAGCCTGATAGGCCAGGAGCAATCTCCGGCGCTCAGTATCTAAAGTATAATAGGGGGTGCGGCTTCCCGCTACGGCAGCGCGCTCCAAAAGGGTTTGCGCATAGGCAGGTTTACTCTGCTGGAGGGCGTCTTCCGCCAATGTGATACAGATCAGTGCTTCCAATAGCCACCGTTCCCGGTCAAAGGTGGGGTCGGGTGCCTTATATTGCCCCAAAAGCCGGAGCGCCTGGGAGGGTTCCGCTTCCCGGATCTGCTCCATCAGCGCCTGGTTGGGGGAGGTAACCGCATCCTCTTCCAAAAAATAGCTGAGAGGCTTTTCCAGTTGCCCTGCCAAATAGCGCAGTGTGTCCATGGATGGACGGGCGCTGCCGTTTTCAATTTGGGAGAGCATGTTGCGGGTGATCCGGTCGCCGCAAAGGGCCTTTTGGGAAAGACCGGCGTCCAGCCGAGCCTGCTTTAGCTTCTGAGAAAGATCCATAGCTGCCTCCGGGGTAAGTGAAATTTACCTCAGTATACCATAAGAAAGTACCGTAGTCACGAAAAATTTATTTGCTATTTTGCATATTTTCCCTTATAACTATAAGCAAAGCAAAGGAGATGTCCGACGAAATGTTAAATATCAAGGAATTTATCTATAAAGCAAAAGAAAACCTGGCGGGGAAAAATGTGCGCCGTCTAGCAATGATCCATGCAGGTGTCACAGTGGCGGCGGGTCTGCTGATTACGCTGCTGCAGTATGTGCTGGCAGAGGGAATGGGAAACACCTCCGGTCTGTCCGGCCTGGGTACCCGCTCTATTTTGGAGACAGGGCAGACCCTGCTGCAGTGGGCCAATATGGTTCTGCTGCCCTTTTGGAATCTGGGCTTTTTGTATGTTGCCCTGCAATGGGCAAGAGGGAATCACCCGGTCGAAAGAGATTTGCTGACCGGCTTTTACCGGATCGGCCCTTGTCTGGGTCTGATGCTCAACAGAGCGATTATGGCAATTTGCATCACGATTCTTGCGGTTAACATCAGCAGCACGATCTATATGATGATGCCCTCTTCGGCGTGGATTCGGGAACTGACTATGAGCTTTACCAGCACCGATGCGGTTTACGAGTATCTATACAGCCTGGATGCGGTGCAGATTATGGAGATGTTTCTGAAGATGATCCCCATGGTGGTGATCAGCGCAGCGCTGGAACTGTTTTTCTTGGTGCCGATGCTGTACCGGTTCCGCCTGGCGGAGTTTGCCATTTTGCAGTATCCCGGCGTGAGAGGCCTTGC
>JAFOBK010000233.1 GCA_017381835.1 Oscillospiraceae bacterium
CAGATCGGTATCCGCAGCGTTCTGAATATGCCCTTGCGGGCAAGTTTAAAGGATGCGCTTCGTTCTCAGCTGCGGGAGTACGACAAGATTGAAAAGGAAGGATTGGCACTGGCCACAGAAAGAGGCTGGGAACTGAAGCAGCAGAACCCCGCTGTACAGCACATGACCAATATGATGACCAAAACCCGTCTTTCCTTCGGCGATGTCAGCTCCAAAGCTGCGGCCATGATGATCCAGGGCAATACAAAAGGCATTATCAAAGGCTACAAGAACCTGAATCAGCTTGCCGCGTCCGATGAGCGGGTCACCGCTCTGTCCCGAAAGCTGCTGGATTACGAGCAGGCCAATATCCGCCAGATGCAGGGATTTTTATAATCCCTGCACCTTTTTCTTATGACTGGCATAGCATACTCAGAAATGATATAAGGAGGGATTACTGTGTCTGCAACCGGATACATACAAGTCAACGCTTACACCAGCAATGCCCGCATTCCTCTGCAAGGGGCTGCCATCACCATTACAAGACCCGACGGCTCCGCCATTGCCATGCGGCTGACAAACCGCAGCGGTACGCTGGATGCTCCCATTGAGATCACCGTGCCGGATCGGGCCGCAAGCCAAACTCCCAATACCGGTATCGTTCCCTTTACGGACGTAAATCTCTACGGGCGCCTGGAGAATTTTGAAACCATTGAGATAGAAAATCTACAGGTTTTTCCCGCTACGCTGACCGTGCAGGATCTTGCCATGATCCCTTTATCGGAACTGCCGGAATCCTACAATCAGGTAGAAATTTTCAATACGCCGCCCCAAAACCTATAGGAGGACAGTATGCCAACGGTAACACCTTTTGTACCTGATAGAATTACGGTCCATTTGGGTTCCCCCAGCTCCAATGCCCCCAATGTAACGGTTTCCTTTTCTGACTATGTGAAGAATGTAGCTTCCAGCGAAATCTATCCTACCTGGGACGAAAGTGCCCTGCGGGCCAATATTTTGGCCATTGTTTCCTTTGCCCTAAACCGGGTCTACACAGAATTCTACCGCAGCCGGGGATATGACTTTGACATTACCAATTCCACAGCCTTTGATCAATACTTTGTCAACGGACGCAGTTTCTTTGACAATGTTTCCCGCCTTGTGGATGAACTTTTCAACGACTACCTGCGAAGGCCCGGTTTTGTGGAACCTTTGGCTGCCAAATTCTGCAACGGTACCACGGTCACCTGCGAGGGACTGAGCCAATGGGGCAGTCAGAATCTAGCCCAGCAAGGGTATACTTCCGATCAGATCATCCGCAGTTATTACGGGAATGTGGAAACCGTGCGCAATGCTCCGATTTTTGGCAACGCATCCTCCTATCCCGGAACGCCCCTGCGGGTAGGCAGCTCCGGACCTAACGTGGTGATCGTGCAGACGGAGCTGAACCGGATCTCCCAAAACTATCCCGCCATCCCGAAAATTCCGGTTGTGGATGGAATTTTCGGCAGCCGTACGGAGGCTGCCGTGAGAAAATTCCAGGAAGTATTCGATCTGACATCCGACGGAATTGTAGGCAAGGCCACCTGGTATGCGTTGGTGCGGCTGTATACGGCTGTAACCCGCCTTGGAGAACTCAGGAGCCTGGGGCAACAGTTTTATGCCATCAACTGGTCGCCTCCGGGAGGTTTGCAGCCCGGCGATACCGGAGAAAAGGTGCGGCTTCTGCAGTATATGCTGTCCGTTCTTTCCGAATACATCCCGGGTATCCCGCCGGTTACTGTGGACGGGATTTACGGCAGCGCCACCCGTGCTGCCGTTCTGGCTGCCCAGCGCCGGTTCCGGCTCCCCGAGACCGGCACCGTGGGGACACAGACGTGGAATGAGATTTATGAGCAATACAGCGGCATCGAAAATACATCTTTGCGGAGCGGGGAAACCTTCCCCCAGCAGGGTTTGAATGCGCCAACTGTCCGTGCGGCAGGTAATTTCAGGAAAAACGGTCAACCGGTGATCCCCCGCTCTTCATTCAGCCGCACAACAACTCTCACCCAATTCCAGGGATCTGATCTGGCCATTGGCAGTCAGGATCCCGTTCGTCAGGAGGTGGTACGATGAGACCGGGAGAATCCTTTGTAGAGCAGCCCGTGCGAAGCCTGCAAACTATGCTGCGGGTCATTGCCGAAGATGATCCGCGTCTGCCGCCCCTGATTCCCGATGGTATTTACGGCCCAGCCACCATGATCGCCGTTACCGCTTTCCAGCGTAGAGAAGGGATTCCCGTCACCGGCATTGCAGACGAAAACACTTGGAATCAAATTGCCGCAGCCTATGAGCCTGCACTGATCCGTGTGGGCAAAGCCGAACCCATCGAAATTCTTTTAGAACCGGGGCAGATCATTATTCTCGGCCAGAGCAGCCCCTATGTGTATCTGCTCCAGGGCATGCTGGCACAATTATCAAAAGACCATCCGGATATTCTGCTGCCGGGCTTTGACGGTGTGCTGGATTCTCAGACCGCATCCTCTCTGAGAGGTTTCCAGCGCCTGGCAGGTCTGCCGGAAACCGGCAGCTTGGATCGGATCACATGGTATCACCTTGTAAGGCAGTTTACCCTGAATGCCGCCCACAACTCCCATCCGGGAGCAAAATGAAAACAATTTGTGACATTGGGAAAATTTGCTTGATTCAAGGCTAAAACGGGCATATAATATGGAATACGATGTTTGACACAATTTGGAGGCACAGGAATGATCATCAAGGACTGGAAAAAAGAAATCCTTACAATTCCAAATCTTCTCAGCTTTTTCCGGCTGATTTTAATCCCCGTTTACATGAGCGTTTATCTCAACGCTCAGGAAACCCGTGATTATATCATTGCCGGTACGATCCTGGCCATTTCCTGCGCAACTGACGCTGTGGACGGAAAGATCGCCAGAAAATTCAATATGATCACCACCTTCGGCAAATTCCTGGATCCGCTGGCCGATAAACTCACCCAGTTTTCCCTGCTGCTTTGCCTGGCGATCCGCTACCCTGTTCTTTGGGCCGTGTTTAGCCTCTTTGTTCTGAAAGAGCTGTTCCAGCTGACTGCGGGTATTGTGGCCGCGAAACACGGTTATATTCTCAAGGGCGCTCTGATCAGCGGTAAGATCTGCACTACGGTGCTGTTTACAAGCCTTGTGGCCATGGTTTTATTCCACAATATGGATGAAACTACGGTCAACATCATCGCCATGGTGGACGGATTCTTCCTGATGGTAGCTTTTGCCGATTACTTTATCACTTACCTCGGTAAGCAATCCCGCTTCCAATCTTTGGATGACAAACCCAGTGCACAGATTTAAAGATTATCCCCGGAAAGGTTGCCTTTCCGGGGAATTTTTTACAAAAAGAAGCGGTGATTTGCAGATGCAAATCACCGCTTATCTCTATTTCTTCCTGCAAAGGCCCGTATGTCACGGGATCACCGTCGGCTTATCCGCAGATATTTCCACGGCATCGGCTACCCTACTTGCCTTTCTTGTAAGTTTATTTTACCATATCTTTCTTTTTGATTGTGACAGATCTGTAAACCCGGTGGAAAGAATTTATGACATCCTATGTATTCTATGCCAGCCCGGACTGATACAGAACAAAAAAATCCTGCAGGTTGCCCTGCAGGATTTTGGGTGGATGTAATTTAGAAGATGCCCTGCTCCATCATAGCGGTAGCGACCTTCTTGAAGCCAGCCAGGTTTGCACCGGCAACCAGGTCGTAACCCAGGCCGTACTCTTCTGCTGCCTCAACGGACATGGAGTGGATGACCTTCATGATGCCCTTCAGCTTCTCGTCAACTTCTTCAGCAGTCCAAACCAGACGCTCGGAGTTCTGGGACATTTCCAGACCGGAAACAGCAACACCGCCGGCGTTAACTGCCTTGGAAGGAGCAACGATCATGTGAGGCTGCTTACGCAGGAAGTCCAGCGCATCATTGGTAGTGGGCATGTTAGCAACTTCGATGTAGTACTTAACACCGGACTCTGCGATCTTCTTAGCAGACTCCATGCGGACATCGTTCTGAGTTGCAGCGGGCATGTAGATATCTACATCCTTAACACCCCAGCACTTCTCACCGGGAACGAACTCAACACCGTACTTATCAGCATAGGGCTTGCAGTGCATGGGATCCTTTGCACGCATTTCCAAGATGTAGTCCAGCTTCTCGCCGGTAACACCGTCAGGATCGTGGATATAGCCGTCAGGACCTGCAAAATAGGTAACCTTAGCACCCAGCTCAGCAGCCTTCTTCATAATACCCCAGCCAACATTACCGTAGCCAGAGATTGCAATACGCTTACCTTCGATAGAATCACCCTCGTGCTTCAGCACTTCCTGCAGGTAGTACATAGCACCGTAACCGGTAGCCTCGGGACGGGTCAGGCTGCCACCGTAGCTGAAGCCCTTACCGGTGAGAACGCCGTTCTCCCAAACGCCCTTCAG
>JAFOBK010000026.1 GCA_017381835.1 Oscillospiraceae bacterium
CGAAAAATCAGCAATGTAAACTCTGGTTGACAGGTATGGAACCCTCGAATGGTAGACATAGAACCTAAAAACAGCTATAATCGGAGATACAAAGGAGTTGATGTCTATGCCATTGGGAGATCGAATCGCATCTCTTCGTAAGGAAAAGAAGCTATCCCAGGAGGCCCTGGGTGAGCTGGTCGGGGTATCCAGACAGGCTGTAAGCAAATGGGAATCCAACAAGGCTCTACCGGATATTCAGAATTGTATTGCAATGTCCAAGGCATTGGGTATCAGCATGGCTGAGCTCCTGGAATTGGAAACAGAAGAACAGGAGCCTGCAGCCGAGCTGACAGAACAGCATCTCGTTCTGGTTGAGAAGATGATCCAGGAATACGATTCGGCTCGGAAACGGCTGGTCAGGCGCTGGCGGTGGCCTGCGATTGTCCTGACTTGTGCGATGCTGGTCGGTGCTGCTTTCATCTGGGAGTGGCTGAATGAGATGAGCCGTACGGTAGATTATCTTTCTGGTGAGCTTGCAGGTATGCAGGGCCAGATCATTTCAGGCGTTGGTGACAGACTGGATGAGTCGCTGGAGGCAGAGCGCAGCCTGGTCAGCGATTTTACTGCAGAGCGAATCTCCGCAGATTTGGAATCCGATACTGTTACATATCAAATCCGTGTGACCCTGAAGGAGGGGGCTACAGATACTGCAGTCAGCTTCCTCTCTAGGATCAATGGCAACCCGGAAATCACCACTGCCCAGCAGGATGGGGGACTGTCTTATTTCGCAACGGTAACCTGTCCCATCATGGACGAGCCTGTTGTCGAGCTTCTGGTGGAGCGGGACGGTATTACCAGAAGCCAAAGCTTTTCACTCGATTGCTATAAGAGCGACTATTCCATTCGTTTGACTGGTGAGGTGCGGTGGGCCGCACTGCAAAATACTGGTCTGACAAATGGTGCCGTAGAACCAGTGGAGGTATTTTGTGCCCACGATCAGGGTGTTGGCCTTTCTGAAGCTCTAAAGGTGATGGATCTTGAAATCTGTATCTTCCGGAATGATTCCATCATCGGGCAGATCCCTCTCAATTTGTCTGCCGGACAGACTGGAGCAGCGAAGGATTGGCATTATCACTGCGAATACGATATACCAGTCCCAACCGAGGGGATGCAGAAAGGGGATACGCTTACTTTTGCTCTCCTTGCCCGGGATAATTATGATCGTGAAACAATCACGATCATCAGCCGATATTTGGTCCTGGAGGATGGAATGGTGGAAAGCCTCGCCGGTGAACAGATCGCCATAGATGACGGAACCTACGGAACGGAGGAATGGGAATGAAACGGTATTTTTTGAGCTTTCTTGCGGCCTATGCAGCGTCTGTAGCTGCTTTTTTGGGGATGCTGCTCATCGGTCTTGCTTATTGGTTTATGACTGACAGCCCCCTATGGTTTGATGTGCTTTGTGTCGTTGTGGTGGCACTGCCTGTTCTTGCGCTGGGTGAGGTTTTCGGACGCAGACCAAAGGCCAGACAGGTAAAGAATACCGGAAGGTATCTTCTGATCCTGCTGGCCGTGATGACAGTGATGGCTTTTCTGAGTGCGGCCGGTGATGTGTTCCAGATGCTCAGCTGGCCCGGCCTGCTGCTGGGCAATGCCATTCAGACCTTACTGGGAGGAGCTGGATACTGGGACGGAGCATTTATCATCCTTGGCAATCTCATAATCCCCGTACTGTTCCATATCGGCTGGCGGTGGGGGAGTAATCCTTAATCAGAAACGCAAAAAGAGCGGGTCCTTAATCGGACCCGCTCAAATTCATTCAGGGATTCAGTTTCTGACTGACGATGGCCATATCTTCCGCAGTCGGCTCCCAGTCGAAGCGGATATCCACGATCCGTTCTTCGTAGCAGATCAGATACCGATTCAGCCACCAACCTTCTTCATTGTAGACCCGATACACTTCCACGGCATCCCACTCGAAAGCATCTTCGGGTTTCAGAACATTTCGGTGACCTGCAGGGATATCGCCATCCTCACTTTCGTCCATATCCCGGTACATCTGATCTTTGCACCAGTCATAGAGGAGGGGGAGCTTGACTGTGGTAATGCTGTATTTCAGGTCAGGAAGGTCACCACCGCCATCGATATCCCAGTTTCCGTAGAGGTGGACATTGCGATGACCCAAAAGGAAGGTCTGGCTGATGCTGTTTTGCTGGATGTAGTCGTCATCATCCACATCATAGAAATCGGAAACCAGGAGGGGCAGGGAAGGGGTGTCCTGCTTTGCGGGAATCCAATCATTCCGGATTGCGACAATTCCGGTATACACGATGAGGACGGTCATGATGGTCGGAAGAATGAAACAGGCTGCAAGAGTGAAAAAGCGATTTGCACCCCGGGAGACTTTCGCTTTCTTCAGCCCCTGCTTGATGCCGTTTACAAGGAATATTACGCCAAATAAGCCGACGGACATGATCACAGCGATCCAAAGAAGCAGAGGATCGTCAGCAGTAAAAAGATTTGCAAACCACCAGATCACACCGATCATCAGAACCAGCATGATGAAATACTGGAATTTGGTCGTGCTGGGCGTATCCATAAAGATCCTGTCCTGCGCTGCTTTCTTTGCTTTGGAGTACCATGTGAAATATGTGATTAGTTCCACCACAGAGATGGCGAACAGGCACAGATACGCAAGCCCGGTGATCATCCGGCTGGAACTGGAGAGAAAATCGATGGGTACGAAATAGATTCCGGCAAGGGAGTAACCGCCCATCAAGATGCTAAGGGCAAGCAGGAAATAGTAGCTCGGCAGGTAATTCTTTTTGCAGGCACGATGAAGGGTGTCCACTTCCATAATGGGATCTGTCTCCAGCAGGATCGGGGATTCCTTCTCGTTGTAGAACACCTGCATCTGATGCCAGGAACAGGCGAGCTTCCAGCCTGTGTGGGCGCAGAAGTCGTGGAAGGTCTGCTGATCCTCAGAGGGACCGGGATCAAAGTCTGATGCTCTGGGATAATAGGTCACACAGAAATGGATGTTCTTCGGTTCGATCCTGCGGTAGGTCCAGTAGAGATTGGAGATGCTTTCGATCAGCCAACCCTTCCGGGCCATTTCGGTGAAGTGGGCTTCGATGCCCGTGTGGTTGTAGAAGGAGAAGTATTCGATACAGCGCTTTCTGTTCTTCATTGTGATACCTCCTTTCTGAGGCTGTAGTATTCGTTATGGAATCAACTTTTGAGAGATGGTCGCCATCTGTTCTGCTGTGGGCATCCAGTCAAGGTCAATCTCGATGATGACATTCTCGTAGCACAGCAGATACCGAGCCTGATCCTCGCCGTCGAGAATCAGCTGGTACACTTCTTCGGCACCCCAGGGAGAGGGATCGATGGACTGATCCTCCTTCCAGTTTGGATCATCCTCCGGGTACGCATAGTTATGATCGAATTCGTCCAGCATCTCGGTCAGAACCCAGTCATACAGCAGGGGAAACTTCACCTGGACAATGCGATATTGCATTTCAGGTTCCGTTAACGCATCATAGCGAGTTTTCTGGCGCGCCTCGAAACGGGAAAGCAGGGGAGAGGAATCGTCAGATATGATCTCATAGGAATAACCATCATAATCGGTATCGATCAGATCCTCAATTCGGAGGGGAATCGGATCATCATATATGTAGTAGGTCCAACCGTTATATTCGTAAGTTTCTGCATGAGCAGCAGGATCGTTTTCTGCCGAATGAACACTGACTACCAGCCAAATGACACAGCCGCAAAGAACGAAAGACATCAGGACTGCAAATGTATAAGTGATTAGTCGATTAGTTCTGGCGCTGACATTACACTTTTTCATCCTGTTGCTCAACCAGACCATAACGGCTGTCAGACTCAAAATACCGATTACCATCAGAACACCAACCAGCAGCACGGTCCAACTGCCGAAGGACAGGTACATAAACAGCACTGCAAGACTGCTGGTAATGATCATCAGGATCTGGAACAGGTCTGTACTTTTCGTTTCTAAAAAATGTCCGTCATCTGCAGCGGCCTTTGCTTTGCGATGCCAACTAAAGTAGAGGCCAAGCAGGATGGTCCAGAAGAATACATCCAGACACCAGAACAAAGTAGCAAGCATGGATGGTAAACTGAGCAGCTCCGTTAGAGGATCCCAGGAAAAGCGCTGAGCGGAGAGGCCAATCTGCATTACGGCAAGGATTAGATTGGAAAAGTAGGCAGGAATCATCGTCTTTTTCACGGACTTATGAATGTTCTCTACTTCGATTACCGGGTCCGTCTCGATGGGAATTGGATGCTCCCTGCGGTTGCAGAAGATCTGCATCTGTGCATTGGAGGCGATCAGTTCCCATCCGGTATATTCGCAGAACTCCTGAAACCGCTGCTGCTTATCGCTGGGGCGCGGATCAAAGATATCTACAGCAGGGAAGTAGACAACAGAAAAGTGGATCTTTGCGGGTTCGATTCTTCGATAGAGCCAGCCGGTTGCGGAACACTTCTCCAGCAGCCAGCCCTTTTCGGCTTGTTCTTCCAGATCCTTCTCAAGACCCGTGCGGTCATAAAAGGTAAACGGCATCAATCTTCGTTTGATTTCCTTCATCGTGCATCCCCCTTTCTGATGATGCGTCGATAGTCCTCGGCCTGGGCCTGGATGCGAGCATATTCTTTATCCAGGATCTCCATGCCCTTGTCGGTGAGAATGTAGCTGCGGCGGCGGCCTTCCACCTTGGTTTCCCGGATGAACCCCTCCGCAAGAAACTGCTCCAGCAGGTTATACAGTGTGCCGGAGCCCACACTGACTCGGTTTGCAGTCATGGCAGGA
>JAFOBK010000234.1 GCA_017381835.1 Oscillospiraceae bacterium
GCAAGGCTTTCTTCAATCCAGGCAGTTTTGGCCTTGAAGACACTGTCACCGTAGGTAATCAGCTTGTCTTCCTGAATGAGTTTGACAGCCCGCGCAGCAGCCATATCCTGCGTCATACCTGCCGTATCCAGCAGTTTGAGGCACTCTTTCAGAAAAACATGCTTTTCCAGACATAAGTGACCTTTCGCTTCCGCATCGGTCAGCGTGTATAGCAGAGCCTGATCGACCCGTTCCGGAGAAAGCGGGTCAATTCCCATGCTCATGGCAATTTTATCGGCTGTCTTGAAGGCAATGCCCGCCAGTTCACAGAGCCGATATGGGTGATTCCTGACAATGTCCATGGTCTCTTCGCCGTATTCCCGGTAAAGCTTGACTGCACGGTTGGGCGTAATTCCGTGTGGGGCAAGAAAAGCGATGACATCCCTTGCTCCACGATTGGCAAGATAAGAATCGATGATCTTTTGCAGCTTGTTTTCGCTGATTCCTTTTACGGTGAGCAGTTTTTTCGGTTCCTGATCCAGGACCTGCAGAGTTTGCTGGCCGAAAGTGTCATAGATCCGCTCGGCTGTCTTTTTGCCGATTCCTCGAATCTGGCCGGAAGCCAGATATGCGATGATTCCTTCGCGGGTAGGCATGATCACTTCCTCATAACGCTCCACATCGAATTGGATGCCATGTTTCTGACTTTTGCTCCATTTGCCTTCCAGCCGGTATTTGACTTTATTGGAGGTCGGCAGACAGTAGCCAACAGCCTTGAAACTGTCAAGAACGTTACCGGCTGCATCTCTCAGAGTACCGCATGGCTTATAGATCGCGATCATAAAGCCGGAATAACTCGCAGCAGGATCCCGAGGAAATATGACTTTTTCAAATTTACATAGCACGTTTTATGCTCCTTCCTATGCTGTCAGCAGCTGGGTACCAGGATTCTTCGGGTTTGCGGTACACTGATTTCTACCTCAACGACATCATAATCTCAGGCCATCTGTACAGCCTGGCGGACCATTTCATCGGCCAGCGAATCCAGTTCCTGAACCAGTCTGACACGGTCCCGAAGATCCTGGATGGACCATTCATCGTAGTCTTCATCCATATCAATGCCTTTTCCGGGGTAGGTAAAAGACTGCACAGGCGGCTTTATGAAGTCAACCCGGTCAGGTTTTCCGCATCTTCCGCAGATATTCCCGCTCTCCGCTACACTTTTGAAGTTGTGCTGATAGCAGCTGCGGCAGTAAGACCGGTGCCCGGTTGGCTTGATCCCGCCCTCATAGAGGACGAGATAGCCACCACTGCGACCGTTCATTCCAACCTGCCATCGATACTGATGGGCCTCGGCAAAGGCATCCATAAGCTCCTGCTGGGCATCAAAAAAATCCTGGATCTGCAGCATGTCGTAAAGCTTGCTTTCAATCTCATGGCACAAGCCAAGCTTGTGGATCTTGAGATTGCAGGCATACGAAGTTGCGGCATTCCAGGAATTCATTGTGTCGTATCGGAAGTGGTTTTGCAGATATCGGGTCATATCAGATCGTGACCGGAGATCCACTGGTTGAGAGAATTTACGCATATCTTTCACCTTTTAGATCGGTTGCACCGAGACTTTGACCTTTCGGCTAAGGGACTCCTTCACAACATCGTCGTAAACGGACGGATAACGGGTCTTCAGAGCCTTGGAATCAGGTCGTTTGGTACGTTTCGTAACGAAATCGATGAGCAGCTTATCGGAGGTCGTGGTAAGAATACCATGCTCATGCTCCTTCATCAGTTCCGCAATACGCACGGAATGTGCTTCAATCTCCTTTTCATAAGTTTTGATTTCATGGTTGCATTCGCTGATTTTTCCCTGCAGCAGAGCAATCTGACGCAGCTGACGTTCGTATTTCTGCGGAAATTCGATAGTCGGCAGACTGGGTTGGCTGGCCCCGTAGATACGTGCCAGGGATTCCATAGCGAGATTGGACTCAACACCGCTCATAGTAGGCGCTTTGTCATGCTCCAGGCTCCAGATCCACTCGTCCAGACGCTGAAAAATCATATCTTCCATGGTTCTGTCCCGTTCGATCTCTGGCATTGCCAGATCAATTTCAGGATTGTTTCCCCAAA
Organism: Oscillospiraceae bacterium; assembly: GCA_017381835.1. The sequence goes on from JAFOBK010000234.1 coordinate 2,104, forward strand.
TGCAGGAAAATGCGCCATGCTGTACGTCTGCTACGGACAGATAAAAGCGAAGCTGCAATTCATAATAAATCGGAATAGCATCATCCGCCCAACTGTCAGCTTTGTGATAAGTACAGCTTTTGCATTCGAGAATGCCAGGCTCGCCGTCAGTCTTCCGTTCAAAACGCCTGTCAAAATTGGCCAGAGCGTAAGGATGATCTGCATGCTGATAGAGTCCGGTATCTTCATAGACGTGGTTACCGGACTTATGGGCATACCAGTAAGCAGCAATAGGCTCCAGAAGGTGTCCCATCTGAAGCTGATCTGCATTGGCTTTTTTCGGCGGTTTCATGCGGCCTTTTTTGATAAGCCACAGCTCCAGAGGTGTTGTCCAGGGAGATACACCAAAAATGGCTGCGACATCACTGCCTCCGATGGTATAAGGGATATCCCTTTTCGGGCCGTGCATACGGCATTCGAGCCACCGATCGTTGCTCATACCGGCGGTATCGCACAGTAAAATGGGTGCTGCCATTAGTAGCTCACCGCCTTCGCAAGGTCATAATCACTCCAGCGAATAGACAAAGCGCGAGCCATGTTCTCCTCTACGGTCAGCATCTTGGCTTCCGGATATTTGTTGGCCTTCATGAGCCAGGGAATCTCCTGAAGCGCCATGAAGACATCGTGCGCGGTCGCTTTACCACCACCATAGGAGACTTCGAACATAGCGATTGCCTCCAAGGCCTCCCGCTTGGGCAAAGAGAACTTTTTGCAGATCCGGGTCATAGCATTGACAGGATACTGCAGTTCGATCTCCAGCAGCGTCTGAAGCTTGGAAACGGAATCACAGAACTGAGCAAACAGCTGGTCCAGTTCCTTGTCGAAGTCCTCTACTTTCCGCTGCAGACGATGGTCTACGGAAATACAGCTGCCAATATGGATCGGATGCTGGGTTCCCATGAGCATAGCAGAAACCTTTGCGGAAGCTACACCGGTGTCAGAAGTAAGAAAACGGATACCGGGTACCAGCTTGGAGGCCATGGTTTTCATTCCCTTGGCTGCCAATGTCTTGGTATAGGCTCCCAGCATATCTTCTTTCTGAGCCGGGAATGTCCAGCATCCGCTGGTAAAAGCATGGTCGCTGTACCCATTTTCAAAATGGTAGCCCGGGAAACGGGAATCCATCTTGTTTTCAAGGGCATGGAGAAGCTCGTCGATAGGGAGTACAGAATAGTCCTTAGCGTCACCGGAGTGCGCTGCAGTCACTTTCTCATCCCGGACAAGCAGCAACGCATCCGAAGAGTGTACGGCCAGACAGGCGTTCAGGACGGCTGCCAGGTCGCTCTTTTTCAGCTTCGGTAACGCAGTTCCATTGATTTTTGCTCGGTCAAGCAGGGTTTTGTAGGCGGTCATACGCATGGGATAGAGATCTGCACCCACACGAATGGCGAGGCCCAAGTTCTGAGCAGTGTCCAGAATCGCTTCTTCACTGGTTCCGGAAACGAACGCTCCGGGATTTCCCAGAAGCGAAGAATCCA
>JAFOBK010000235.1 GCA_017381835.1 Oscillospiraceae bacterium
ATTCATTACTCGAAATGCAGGAACGTCCTGAGTATGCAGGGGTATCTATTTTCGTGTATCAAGCCGAAAGAAAGCGCTTACTATCGAGATAATACTGATTGAAAGTGTCCCTCATCTACAGATGAGGGACACTTTCAAGTTTATGAGAACCATCCTTGTCTTATATCCATTAAGTACATTTATGCTTATTCACTTCATTACAAAGTAAAACCTTTGTAAAACTTCATCGGGAAGGCTTTCTTTCTGCGCAGCTTGTGTTAAAATACAGGTGAAGGAGGTATTGATATGTTAACATACAACGAAATAACAAATAGTGAAACTATTAAGACATACATCATTCGCGCAGATGAATCACTAGGCGCACTGGGTTATACGGAGCACAGCTTCGCCCATGTAATGCACGTTGCAGAAACTGCCGGTTATATTCTGGAGACTATGGGCTATGATGAACGTACTGTTGAGCTTGCTAAAATCGCAGGCTATCTTCATGATATCGGAAACCTTGTAAATCGAAAGGATCACTCCCAATCCGGTGCCGTTATGGCTTGGAGTATCCTCAATGACATGGGGTGCGATCCTGCAGAGGTGGCTACTATTGTTACCGCCATTGGTAACCACGACGAAGGAACCGGTGTTCCTGTTAATGCAGTTGCTGCAGCCATGATTCTGGCAGACAAGGCCGATGTTCGACGTAGCCGGGTTAGAAACACCGATATGTCTACTTTTGACATACATGACCGTGTGAACTACTCCGTTAAGAAATCCGCATTGAAAATAAACGAGGACAAGACCATTGTAAAGCTGAAGCTGACCGTCGACACCAAGTTCGGATCTGTCATGGATTACTTCGAAATCTTCATGCAGAGAATGATCCTATGCCGCAAAGCAGCAGAAAAACTTGGACTGCAATTCAAGCTGATCATTAACGAACAGCAGCTAATATAATAACAACCCGCCAACACAAATCCCCCGCTGCGCACTTAATCACAGTGGGGGATTTCTTTTAAGATAATAGAAGTTTATCATTGGCTTCGGAAGACCCTGTCGCCTGGCCAAATTTCGCAAGCAAATCCTCCACAGTCAAATTCCTTTTCTCATCACCAGAAATATCCAGGGCTATACGGCCATTATACATCATGATCAGCCGGTCTCCGTATTCAATAGCATCACGCATATTGTGCGTAATCATGAGTGTGGTAAGGTGTCCTTGGTTAACAAGTGTTCGTGTTACTTCCATAACCTTGGCTGCTGTTTTGGGGTCCAATGCTGCTGTATGCTCATCCAGTAACAGAAGCTTGGGTTTTTGAAGTGTAGCCATCAGTAAGGTCAAGGCTTGTCTCTGACCGCCTGAGAGAAGTCCAACCTTATCCGTGAGACGGTTCTCAAGTCCAAGATCCAGCATCCGCAGCATATCACGAAATTTCTCCCGTTCTGCCCTAGTAATGCCCAATCTGAGGCTTCGAGCCGCACCGCGCCTGAGGGCAAGTGCAAGATTCTCTTCTATCTGCATAGTAGCTGCGGTACCCATCATAGGATCCTGAAACACTCTTCCGATATATTTCGCACGCTTATGCTCGGGCAGATGAGTCACATCAACGCCTCCCAGGTTGATAGTGCCACTGTCAACCTGCCAGACGCCAGCCACAGCATTCATAAGTGTAGATTTGCCAGCACCATTCCCGCCGATTACTGTGACGGATTCACCATCTGCCAGGTGTAGGGATAGATCCTTCAGTGCATGATTTGCATTAATCGTGCCAGGATTGAATGTCTTATTGATCTTCATGATATCAAGCATGATTTTTTCCTCCTCTGTGCAGCACTTCGCCCGGATGACTAGTTTTCCAGTAAGGAATAAACAATGCCATTGCTACAAAAGCAGCAGAAAACAGCTTCAGATCATCGGTATTTAGGCCCAGTTGGATAACCAGCGCAATCACCACGTAGTATAGAATAGCACCAATGACAACACCAACCATTCGAAGCGCAAAATTGCGAAACACTTTGCTGAACAGAACCTCACCAATAATAACGGCAGCAAGTCCAATTACAATTGCACCTCTGCCCATATTTACGGTAACACTTCCCAGGTATTGTGTGTACAGCGCACCGCTTAAGCCAACTAAACCATTTGAAAGTACAAGGCCAATAAGTTTCATCGTATCCGTATTGATTCCCTGTGCTCGACTCATATTGCTGTTTGCACCGGTTGCGCGGATGGCGCAGCCCAGCTCTGTACCAAAGAACCAATACAGAATTGCAACGATCGCCGAAACAAACAGAAGAGCCACCATACAAGAGGAAACCTGATTACGTACACTAACCAACAGATCGAACTTGTCGACACTGACGGCCAGCATTGATTTACCCATGATCCGTAGATTGATGGAATACAAAGCAAGCTGTGTAAGGATTCCTGCGAGAATCGGTGGAATTCCCATACGGGTATGAAGAATCGCTGTAACCAGTCCGGCAAGAGCGCCTGCACAAAACGCAGCAACCATTGAAACCGCTACAGGTACACCATTAAGGATCAACAAAGCTGCAACAGCACCGCCGGTACAGATAGAACCATCTACCGTCAGATCTGAAAAATCCAGAAGTTTATATGTTATAAATACACCAATGGCCAGGATTCCCCAAATCAAGCCCTGCGCCGCCGCATCCGGAAGCATTTTTAGCATGGAAGCCATGAATGACATATGGCACCTCCGTAAATAGTTAATGTTCTGCATACCGGACGACTATTGTCCCGGTCATCCGGTATGCAATATGTTTACTTCTTTAAATCCTCAGGAATCTCCAAGCCAATAACTGCAGCATTTTCCTCATTGATAACCAGCTCCATATCATCAGCAGTCATGAAACCGATGGGAGTTGTAGCAGGGTCGGCGCCGTTCACCATAATCTCGTATGCCATCTCGCCTGCCCGGTAACCCAGGACATAGTAATCGATGGCCACAGATGCGGTACCACCGGATTCCACCATGCCGCCTTCACCGCAGATTACGGGAATCTTGGCAGGTTCCGTGATATTCTTAACCGATTCCATATTTTCAGCAAAGAGGTTATCGGTGGGAATGTAGAGGACATCGGCCTTGTCACAGGCAGAGGTAACAACAGTCGAAATGGTAGTAATATCGCTGGCAGTCAATGTAATCGTTGTGTATCCGGCAGCTTCGTACAGTTCTTTGGCCTGATTACCCTGGATTACAGAATTGGGTTCCGCAGAACAATAGACAATGGCGACTGTCTTTGCTTCAGGGCAGAGCTTTGCGGTCAATTCCACATGAGCAGCAATATCGCTCATATCGGAATATCCGGTTACATTAGCTCCGGGTGCTTCATTGGAAGCAACAATTGCCGTTTCGGCTGCTACATAGTCTGTAACAGAGGTACCGATAATAGGGATGCTCGACGTTGCTTCCTTAGCTGCAATCACAGCTGGGGTCGCATTGGCCATGATGAGATCGACATCGTCGTTAACAAATTTGGTCACTATGGTGGTACAGTTGGTAGGCTCACCGCTTGCCAGCTGAACATCAAAAGTAACCTGATCACCCAGCTTTTCAGTCAGAGCATCTTTAAAGCCCTGTGTTGCCTGGTCGAGGGCAACATGCTGCATCAGCTGCACGATACCAACAGAATACACCTTTTCACCAGGGTTCTCACTGTTGTCTTCAGGGGTGTTGCCACAGGCGCAGAGGCTCAGCAGCATCAGGGTGGTCATGATCAGTGCAAGTACGCGTTTCATAGTGAATATCTCCTTTTCATTTTAGGATAATATATAAAAAGGCGGCTCTGTCCAAAAAACAGAGCCGCCTTCCTACACAAATGAAATTGGTTCAGTTATATCCCGGACAGTAACAATATTTTGGCACGACGAAACAGGCCTGCAAAAAAGCAAGCCTTAGAATAAAAATAATAAGAGGAACCCATCACGGGCTGGATATTAATAGATGCAATGTTCATAGCCATGATAAGCTCCTTTCCGCTGCCATTGTGTCCAGCAAGTTTTGTTATATGAACTTTAGCACTTTGACGGGATAAAGTCAATGTTCGGAATGAATAAATTTCATCGAATTGCAGCCAAATTATTATGTCAGAATAACAAAGCAAAGAAATAAGTATCTGTCAATTTATACAATTAATAAACGAAGATGCAGTTACTTTCATCATAAAAATCAGTAAATGCAACTGCCTTAATGATAAAAACCCGCCGGTCATTCTCAATTTGACCGGCGGGTTCCGATTTATGTCTCTTCAGGGAATGCGTATTTTGCTTTGTAGCGGGCAAAGTGTTCTGCAAAAGCTGCACTCTCATACAGCTCGCCTGCCTTCAGAGCATTCAGGTATTCGTGAGCTTCCAGCTTACCTTCTGCAACCTGCAGCATTTCCACGGCCACATTGGAGCAATGGTCTGCGGTGCGCTCGCAAGCAGTCAGCAGATCTTCCAGCACGAAGCCGTATTCTACGGTACACAGGCCGTCTCTCAAGCGGCGCACATGGCGAGATTTGACTTCCCGAACCAACGCGTCAACAACCTGCTCCTGAGGTTCGATCTTGATGGCAAGATCCAGGTTGAAACTGCTGTAAGCAGCCACAGTACGATCCACGATGTCCAGCACTGCCTGTTCCAGCACTGCCAACTCACCCTTTGCCTGGTTGGAGAACTCAATTTTCTTTTCTTCCATCTCCAACGCGGCCTTAGCAATTGCCATAGCATGGTCAGCCATACGTTCAATGTCAGAAACAGTGTACAGCAGGGTGTTCAGGATACGGTTATCGGAAACGACCGGTTCCAACCGGAAAATTTTAACAAATAAATACCCAAT
>JAFOBK010000236.1 GCA_017381835.1 Oscillospiraceae bacterium
AATCACAAGAATCAGTGCAGCAACGATAAAGGGTGTTCTGCTTCTGCGGCGACGAACACTGTGTCCATTTTCCAGCGTGATAATTTCCGGCTTGAAGATTTTATCGAATAATGTCTCCTTGTAGAGAGCAACGTTTTCGTTGTTATCCATACTTACTCTCCATCGCCCATGGTCGGTGCCTTAGCGCCATTGTAGACAAAGTCAATTTGATCCTGGGTAATGGTGCTGGCAGGGCCGTCAAAGACGATTTCACCGGCACGGACACCAATCACACGATCGCAATACTTCAAAGCCAGGTCAACATGGTGGATATTCAGCAGAATGGAAATCTTATACTCCTTATTAATGCGGACAAAATCCTCCATGACCTGCTTCGCAGTAATGGGATCCAGAGATGCAACAGGCTCGTCAGCCAGAATGATCTTGGGATTCTGGTTCAGGGTGCGAGCCAGTGCAACACGCTGCTGCTGACCACCGGACAGCTGGTCACAGCGGGTGTAGGCCTTATCCAGAATGCCCACCTTGTCCAGGCTTTCCAGAGCCCGCATCTTCTGATCCTTGGTGAAGATGCCAAACAGGACACGCAGGAAGCCCATATCGGGAACATCTGCAGTCAGAACATTCTTGATTGCAGTGCTGCGGGAAACCAGATTGAAGCTCTGGAAAATCATGCCCACATTGCGGCGGTAACGGCGCAGTTCCTTTCCCTTCAGGGAATTGACATCAATACCGTCAACGGTCAGCTCGCCCTTGGTAACATCGTGCATCCGGTTGATACAGCGCAGGATGGTAGACTTACCCGCACCGGACAGACCGATGATGGCCACAAATTCACCTTGCTCAATCTGAAGATCGATGCCCTTCAGGGCAGTAAAACCATTAGGATAAGTTTTATAGACGTTTTTGAAGTTAATCATAATCGGGTCACTCTTTCTTTTTGTAGAGTTGTACAGCCTTTGTAGAGCAGGGGCTTACCCCCGCCGTTGGATCCAGCTTTTTCATTCGGCAGGAGCATGCCCCCGCCCTACCCATTGGCTGCAATTAGGACGAAAGCGCCCTGTTTTAAGGCAGGGCGCTTTCTGAAAACTGCAAAAATTAGGAAGCCAGCTCCAGAGCAGCGCGAGCGCCGTCGTAGTCGGAATCCTGTGCCACAGCGTAGCCTGCGTGGCTGTAAACATCAAAGATGGCCTTGCCTTCCTCGGTGTTGATGATGTTGATGAAGCAGTTCTGCAGAGCTTCCTTCAGCTCGGGGGTGTAGAACTGGCTCTCCTTGGAGATAGCGACGGTGTCGTTGTAGATACCCTCGGTAACGCCGATGACGTTCAGCTCATTCCAGATGGAATCGTTACGGCCCATGCCCTGCTTGCCGGTCTCGTCCTGCTGGTCGACCGGCAGGTTCCAGGAAGCTTCGTAGTCGTTACGGCCGTCAGCGTAGCAGACAATGATATCAACCTGCTCAGCAGCAGCGTAGGAGAAAGCAGTGCCGTAGCCGGAGTCCAGAGGCATAACATTGGACAGGTCAGAGATCTTCTTGTCGTAGTTCTCCATCAGCCACAGAGTGGGGTAGATGTAACCAGCGGAAGAGAAGGTCTTCTGAACAGCCCAGGTAGCGCCATCCAGGTCTTCCCAAGTCAGCTTTTCGCCAGCGTTGACCTTAGCAGCCAGCTGCTTGCCGTACTCGGTGGGAGCAGCGTAGATCAGGGAGCGGTAGAAGGTGACCTGAGGGCCGTCCTTCAGGGTCTTGTTGGCCTCACCGTTCCAGTCAGCGGGGTTGGTGCTGTCGTTGGACAGGCCGTTACGGGTAGCAGTCAGAATGACCTCAGTATCATCGGAGTACAGGGCGTAGGTGCCGCCGGGCAGCCAGCCGATGTCGATGGTACCAGCGGACATAGCTTCACCGGTAGCATCATAGTTGGTGCCAACGGTAATTTCGACTTCGTCGATGTCGTAGCCCAGCTTAGCCATCTCGGCCTTAACCAGCTCGGGCAGGTTTGCGGTGCCGGCGATGATGACGTCAGCATCCTTGGAGGGAACGAACTCCAGAGTCAGCTTCTCAAAGTGAGGACGGGAAGCTTCGGTCTCCTGGTTGTTGTCAGCCACTTCGGGAGCATCGGTAGTCTTGGGAGCTTCGGGAGCTTCGGGAGCCTTTGCGCCGCAAGCGACCATGGACAGAGCCAGAACCAGAACCAGAACCAGTGCGAGGATCTTTTTCATTTTGGATTATCTCCTTTAATAATTTTTATTCACGGTAAAAACCGGGAATTTCTTAACAGGGGACGTTTCTTAACGCCAATGAATATATTAGCACATATTTCAACATTTTACAAGCGTAAATACACAAGATATTCTGCTGAATTACAAAACCATGCTCTTAACCTTGCCGATGGAGATATAGCCACGAAGCACCGCCTCCGCATCAGTACCTTCAGGAACAGGATCCCCCGCCTTCATGGGTTCGCCCATTGCTTTCAGCGAAACACTGCCATCTTCATTTTTAATCTTCAGATAGTTTTCACTGTAGAAAGGAATCGGAGCCACTGTACGATCCCGCAGAATGCCCTTCAGCTCACCGGGTTCCACAGCCGGAAAATTCACATTCCAAACTTCTCCCCTTCCCTGTCCGACTTCCATCAATTCCCGGATCACCGGCACCAAATAGGCCTGAGCAATCGTTAGCGGTGCATGCATAGTGTTGGAGAAAGCCATCGCCGGGATTCCGCTCATAACTGCCTCCAGAGCTGCACCCAGTGTGCCGGAATACGCAACATCATAGCCCACATTGTAGCCATCGTTAATACCCGAAAAAACGTAATCAGGCTTTTCCTCCAGAACATAATGAAGCGCCACCTTTACGCAGTCAGCGGGGGTACCCTCGACTTTGTAGGCTGCTTTCACCGGAACGGGAAAATCCTCTACTTTCTCCACCTTCATGCTATCATGAATAGAAATCTTATGCGCCATCGCACTGCACTGGTCGGCAGGAGCAACCACAGTCACCTCACCAAACTCCATGGCTGCTTTCGCCAGCAGAGCAATACCGGGGGAATGAATAGAATCATCATTAACAACAAGAATCTTCATATGGTGTTATCCTCTCTTTCTGTCTTTCAATAGGATTATACCAACATCTCCTAACTTCTACAAGCACATATTTCAGGAATCCCGAACTTCCAGCAGAAGCAGTCTCTTATGGAAAGCACCCCGCTGGGCTTCTTTCTCCGCACGAACCCGCTCCAGCTGTTCTCTGGTGAACCCCCGAGCTTCCGCTGCCGCATAAATCACTTCCATCAGATCAGCCAGTTCTTCCAGATTCTGATCCTTGTGATATTCTGCAAGTTCCTCATCCAGCTTGGCATCCACCATTTTCAGATATTCCTCGTCAGACAGCTGTTTTACAATACAGCACTGCCCCTGGGTCTCGATAATTTCCGGGATTCGATCCCGG
>JAFOBK010000237.1 GCA_017381835.1 Oscillospiraceae bacterium
ATAATAGCAATCATCCATCCATTTTGACGGATTTCCGTCGATATAGTTCCAAATTTTCTCATAATCAACCCGATTACGAATCACATGATCATGATAGGATCGCTGCCACACTATCAAATCCGGTAAATGCTCATGAATCCTGCGGCTGACACCGGACTTAAATTGTCCAATAACCGTATTCAGGCTGGGATACCGGACATCCTCGTTCTCGCAGCCAGTCACAATGATCGCATGGATGTGATTGGGCATAACCACCATCTTATCAACATGCACACCTCGATAACGAACACTCAATTCTTGCAAATCCTGTTCAGCAATCCTACCTAACGCGTTTAGATTCCCCGCAGTACCAAATATACATTTCTTTTCATGGGTACAGATCGTCACAAAATAGTAGTGCTCACTCGCATAATCAAACCCAGGAATCTTTGTGCTTTTCCTGTTCGGCAGATTCATTCCATCCACGCTCCATTTCTTCTTGTAGGGGAGGGTCTTGACCCTCCCGAATCTCACAGCATAATACGCAGCATCGCCCGAAACCGAAAAGTTTAGGGAGGGTCAAGACCCTCCCCTACTATTATATAATGTATTATTTTCCGTAAGTGCTGCTGTATTTCTTCTGCACTTCGTTGGCCGTCAGCCGCTTGAAGCGTTTTTCCGCCTTATCGAACACCTGCACCGCCATGATGCCCAGCACCAGCAGCAGCCATCCGCTAAATGTACCGGTAGTAATCAAGTTGACTACCACAGAGCAAATACTGTAGATCAGCATACAGATTGCGCAGCCTTTACTCTTACCCAGGTGCATACCCAAAGTCAAACCCAGAATAATCGCCACATCGAGCAAGGCGTAGATATTCAGCACCAACGCTACAATCAGATTCAGACCTGCGCAGATATATCCCACAATTGCCGTATTGCGCAGCTGCCGCTGGAAATGATCGCCGGCATAGTTTTTGATATATTCTCTCTTGGTGATCCCCGCAGGCAGCACAGGTCTGTCATCCGGAAACACCGGAAATGCACCGGTGGGTTCTGCAGGTACATAACCGTCGCCGGGCTGGGTCAAAATCTCCTGAACCCCGACAACAATCTTCTCCAGGGGTTTCTTTGCGGCGCAAGCAACCGGACCTTCCAAGTCCATCTCCGCGCCCTGAGCATCCACCCAGGCTTCCAGCAGCACATGGTTATCCGCATAGCAGACCCGGATAAATTTGGCAGCCGCCCAAAAACCGTCGCCTTTGCGGAATACCTGCTGGCCGTCAACGGTCTCATATTTGAATTTCTTGCCGGTTAAAAAGTCATAGACCTTGGAAAAGGATTTCTCCTGGAAATCCACCATAGGAAGCACTCTCTGAAATCTCGCCACAAAAAACACCTCACAATTCTACACTATTATATATAGTATCTCAGCCCTTGAACCGGGGTTCGCAGGTCAGATTCACGCCCAGGCGCTTGAAGGTCTTTTCGTCCACACTTGACAAAATCACAGAAGAGTGAACCTCGCAGCCTCTGAGCTTATCCAACTGCTCCATGGCCTGCTCCGCCTTGGGATCGCTGGCCGCGCAGATGGACAGCGCGATCAGCACCTCATCGGTGTGCAGTCTGGGATTGCGGTTGCCGAAGTGATCCACCTTCAGATGGGAAATAGGATTGATGATCTCCGGTGCAATCAGATGCAGCTCATCTTCCAAACCTGCCAGTTCCTTCAGGGCATTCAGCAGCAGCGCAGAGCATGCACCCAGCAGATCGGATGTCTTGCCGGTGACGATCTTGCCGTCGGGCAGTTCCATAGCCGCAGCGGGCTTGCCGGTCTCCTCTGCACGCTGCAGCGCGGCGGTTGCCACCTTCCGGTCTTCCAGGGCCACACCGGCCTTCTTCATTAAGAACTCCAGCTTCAGAATCTGGCTGTCCATATCCTTGCCCTGCTTCTGCTGGCAAAGAGCGGTATAGTAGCGGCGGACGATCTCCTGACGGGAGGCCTCGATGCAGGCTTCATCGTCAAAGATGCAGTTGCCCACCATATTGACGCCCATATCCGTGGGAGACTTATAGGGGCACTCGCCCAGGATCCGCTCAAACATAGCAACCAGCACAGGGAATGCTTCCACGTCACGGTTGTAGTTGACGGTGGTCTCACCGTAAGCTTCCAGATGGAAGGGGTCGATCATATTCACATCGCTCAGGTCTGCGGTAGCTGCTTCGTAAGCCAGGTTCACGGGGTGATTCAGAGGCATATTCCACACGGGGAAAGTCTCGAACTTGGCATAGCCTGCGCTGACGCCCCGCTTATGCTCCTGATACAGCTGGCTCATACACACCGCCAGCTTGCCGCTGCCGGGGCCGGGTGCGGTGACCACCACCAGCTCACGGCTGGTCTCGATGAAGTCATTCTTGCCGTAACCCTCATCGCTGACAATCTGAGCAATATTATAAGGATAGCCGGGGATCTCGTAATGGTGATACACCTTGATGTCCATGGCCTCCAGACGGCTCTGGAATGCCTTTGCCATGCCCTGACCGGCAAACCGGGTCAGCACCACGCTGGATACATACAGACCAAAGCCCCGGAATACATCGATCAGACGGATCACATCCCGATCGTA
>JAFOBK010000238.1 GCA_017381835.1 Oscillospiraceae bacterium
TCCCATAGTGCCACCAATCATATATAAAGTTTTCATCATTCGCACCTGCAAATTCAAGTTTGTCGAATTCCATGCGCCGAGCGGAAGATAGCGACCGAATCGGGTGATACCCAATGGCCTTATTTGACTACCGGCTTACCAGTCACGAAACTGTCAGCGGCGAGAAGGTGAATTGCCGCAACGCGGCAAGAGAAACTGCCCTGGGGTACTCGCCGCCAAATTCAAGTTTGTCTAACAGGATTATATCATAGAAGAATATAGATGGCTATCCTAAAAACAATAATCCCTATAGAACCACGCATCCATGATCTTATGGGGAAATAGTGTGCCGGAAGGGACTCACTTTGCATGGCATCCTCGTTTTGATAACGAAGGAGTGCGAATAATTCTTGGTACACCGGAGGTGGTACCAAAAAACAGATACCCAAAAACAAAAATGGATAATGGCCTACAATCCTACGGATTGCATTCCATTATCCATGGACTCTCCCACGGGCTAAGAAAATGTCCACCGGACATTTTCTTGCCTTGCCAAGGGCAAGGCCGCCCTTTCGAGTCCCTTCTGCGCATAAAGCAAAAAAGCAGATACCCTAAAGGGTATCTGCTTTTTTGGTACGCTGGAAGGGACTCGAACCCCCGACCTACTGATTCGTAGTCAGTCACTCTATCCAACTGAGCTACCAGCGCATACCGCACTCACTCAAGTGCCTGCATATAATAGCACACAATAAAAGAAAATGCAAGTACTTTTTTCAAAAAAATTAAAAATTTTTTCCTGCGTTGGGAAGAGGCCTTGCTTGACACGGAATTGACCCATATTGTAGAATAAATGAAGTCTTTAAGGAGGTGATTTCCGTGGAAAACCAGGATATTTTTGCCCGCCTTCCGGGAAGTCTGCTTCCCTGGTATGAAGAAAACCGCCGGGATCTTCCCTGGCGCAAGGATAAAGATCCTTATCACATCTGGGTTTCCGAGATCATGCTCCAGCAGACCCGTGTGGAGGCAGTGAAGGGATATTATGCCCGCTTTCTGGAAACTCTTCCGGATATTGCATCTCTGGCATTGGCCGATGACGAACTGCTTCACAAGCTGTGGGAAGGGCTTGGCTATTACAGCCGTGTCCGTAATTTAAAGAAGGCAGCGATCCAGATCTTGGAGCGCCACGGGGGTGTATTTCCTGAAACCCATGCAGCGGTGTCCGCTTTAGCGGGAATCGGCCCCTATACCGCCGGTGCCATTTGCTCTATTGCCTTCAATTTGCCCACACCTGCGGTGGACGGCAATGTACTGCGTGTGGTTTCCCGTCTGACAGACGATCCCACTCCCATTGACAAGCCTGCTTTTCGTAAGGCAATCACAGACTCCCTGGCTGCGGTTTATCCCGATCGGGCAGGGGACTTCACCCAGGCTTTGATGGAACTGGGCGCTACCCTCTGCGGCCCGAACCGCAAACCGGATTGTGAAAACTGCCCCTGCAGCGCTTTCTGCCTGGGGTATGCCCATGGAACGGCAGAAGACCTGCCGGTAAAAAAAGCCAAACCCCAGCGCCGTGTTGAGGAAAAGACCGTACTGATCCTCTCCTGCGACGGTTTCTATGCCCTCCGCAAGCGTCCTGAAAAGGGTCTTCTTGCAGGCCTTTGGGAATTTCCCCATATTCCCGGAAAACCGGAATTGTCCGATGTTATTGCGGAAGTGGAGCAAATGGGAATAAAACCTAAGGAAATGATCCGTCAAGTGGAGAAAAAGCATATCTTTACCCATATAGAATGGCACATGAGTGGAATCTATATGGAAGTAAAGGAACAGACTGCCGGGTATGTTTGGATGGATGGGGCGCAGATTAACGCAGAAGCGGCTCTTCCTACAGCTTTCCGCCAGTTTTGGGAGGAGGCAGGCTATGTTTGATTTTCATATGCATACCCATGTGTCCTTTGACGGACGGGATACTGCCGTCAACATGGCAAGTGCCGCCCTGAGGGCCGGCCTTCGGGAAATCTGCTTCACCGATCACATGGACTACGATCCCGGGGATCCTAACCACAAGCTCCATTTTGAAATTACACAATATAATAAGGAGTACGATGGCCTGGAAATGCCCGGTCTGACCATCCGCCGTGGCTTTGAATTCGGCATGCTCCCTGACAATCGGGAGCAGTTTCTTGCCGATGTCAAGCTGCGGGACTGGGACTTTGTTATCGGCTCTCTGCACTTTGCCGACGGCCTGGATGTGTACTATTCAGAGTATTGGGAAGGAAAGACCTCCTATCAGGCGATCCTTCGCAGCTTTGAGGATACGCTTCAATGCGTAAAGCATCATGACGGCTTCGATGTGCTGGGTCACCTGACCTATTTGGGAAAGTGCGATGCCAATCCCGAGAAGAAACCTATCTTATATAATGATTATAGGGAAGTAGCCGATGAAATCATGAAGATCCTGGTTCAGAAGGGCATCGGCATGGAGTTCAACACCAGCGGCCTGGACCGCTGCGGCGCCTATTTGCCTGGGCCTGAATACCTGCGCCGATTCAAGGAACTGGGCGGTGAAATCGTCACTGTCGGCTCCGATGCCCATCATGCCAATCGGGTAGGCCAGTACTGCGGCGAAGCCATGCAGATCGTCAAGGACATCTTCGGCTATGTCTGCACATTTGCCCAGCGAAAACCCCAATTTCACCGGTGAAAAAAAGAAAGAAATTAGCAAAAATAGTATTTGACAAATGCTAAAAAAGCCTATATAATATCAAGGCACGATTGTTAGGAGGGGGATACTATGCGACTTGGACTGTCCCAAATTATTGACCGTCCCGGCGAAAGCATTTCCTATTCTGCTGTTGTGGATCTGAGTGATCTTCAGTATGGTACCTGCTTTCCGGTGACTGAACCTGTGAAGGCGGAAGGTACTGTGCGTAACACCGCCGGTGTGCTGGTGATGAAGGGTGAAATTACCACCTGCATCCATGGCATCTGCGACCGCTGCGCTGCAGAGTTTGACCGTGAAATGGCACTTCCCATTGACGCGGTTCTGGTCACAGAGCTGGCAAACGAAGAAAATGAAGATGAATGGGTATTCACTCTGGAAGGCGACAGTGCTGACCTGGATGATATTGTCCGGACGATTTTCGTCCTGAACATGGATTCCAAGCTGCTGTGCAGTGATGATTGCAAGGGTATGTGCTGCAGATGCGGCAAGAACCTGAACGAAGGTCCCTGCAGTTGCGAGAAAGAGATCGATCCCCGTCTTGCTGCTTTAAAGCAGCTTCTTAATAAGTAATTAACTATCTGAATGCTGTTTTAAAGCATCTATCAAGGAGGTGTCATCCATGGCTGTCCCTAAGTGTAAAGTGTCCAGCGCCCGCCGCGATAAGCGCCGTGGTTCCAACTGGAAGCTGTCTGCTCCCAGCGTGTCCGTCTGCCCCAAGTGCGGCGAGCCCGTCATGCCCCATAGAGCTTGCAAGGCTTGCGGTACCTACAATGGCCGTCAGGTCCTGGCCGCCAAGGCTGACTAAGGCAGGAAAAAA
>JAFOBK010000027.1 GCA_017381835.1 Oscillospiraceae bacterium
ACCAAGAAGGAGATCCGTGTTGAAATCTGCTCCAAGTGCCACCCTTTCTATACCGGCAAGCAGAAGCTGGTTGACACCGGTGGACGTGTTGATCGTTTCAACAAGAGATTTGGTCTGAAGTAAGAATTGAGTCTGTGCTGACTTCCAGCACAGACTTTTTTCTTTTTCCGGGTGATCTTTTGCCCCAACTCAGCAGATTGGAAAGTCCGATATACACAAAGTATTATCGGACTTTCCAATCTTTGATTTGGGACAAAATCTCTTTCCGGCCATCCGAAAGACTTGTTAGCGGCTGTGTAATTTATTTCAAAAACCTTCATATAAATGTTGTCCAACCTCCTATATTTGTGTTATAATAACAAAAATATTGCTTTCAGAGAGAAAGACTATGAAAAAACAATATCTATACGCCTTTGGCGCGATTGGCTTTTGGGCGACCACGGCTACTGTGTCCAAATTATTACTCCATTCTTACACTACAATGCAGGTACTGGCCCTGACTTCTGCCATAGCGGCTGTGTTTCTGCTGGTGGCCAATGGATGCAAAGGTAACCTGAAACAACTGCGTGCCTACAGCTGCCGGGATTTTCTCATTACCTCCGGTGTGGGCTTGTTGGGAACCTTTGGTTATGATGCTTTGCTGTATATGGGTATTGATCAGCTGCTGGCATCTCAGGCTATGATTATCAATTACCTTTGGCCTATGATGGCCGTGGTGGCGGGGTGTATTCTCATGAAAGAGAAAATGACAGTTCGCAAGGTGATTGCGGTGGGAATGTCTTTTGCGGGCGTGGCCATCGTAACCTCCAATGGCAGCCTGGGTGGTTTTTCTGATGGCAGCTTGACCGGTACGCTCTGCTGTGTGCTGGCGGCTGTGTCCTATGGATTATTTGTGGCGCTGAATAAGCGCTTGTCCTACGATCCTATGGTGAATATGATGCTCTACTATGCCCAATCCGCAATCCTTGCCTTTGCGGTTGTACTGTTCCGGGGCGGAATGCCGGCTATGCATGGTGTGGAATTGCTGGGTTTTCTGTGGATCGGTGTTGGCTGCCATGCCATCGCCTATGTGTCCTGGGCCTTGGCCATGAAATATGGAGATACTGCAAAAGTGGCAAATCTTGCCTATATCACCCCTTTCCTTGCAATGGTAGTGGCCCATTTTGTTTTGGGAGATCCCATTACCCTGTGGTCCGTAGGTGGCCTGGCGGTGATTGTAGCAGGTATTTTCCTGCAAATGAAAGAGTAATGTGAGGATATTTATGGAATTAACCTTTGAACAACATGTGGTTGAGCGGGCTGTGCTGGTTGGCCTCAATGCCGACTGCTTTACCCAAGCGCAGACTGCCTCCGATGAAACATTGGAAGAACTGGAAGCGCTGCTGGAAACTGCCGGCGGCTTCTGCACCGGTAAGGTGCTGCAAAACCGTCATACCCCCGACCCTCACAGCTTCATCGGTGAGGGTAAAGCCCAGGAAGTCAGAATGCTCATTGAAGCAACGGCTTCTACAATGGCGGTTTTTGATAATGAACTTTCCCCCGGCCATATCCGGGCTTTGGAGGAAATCCTGGGCGTCACCGTTTTGGACAGAAGCGCCCTGATCCTGGATATCTTTGCCCAGCGGGCAAAGACCAAGGAAGGCCGCCTGCAGGTGGAACTGGCTCAGTATAAGTATCTGCTGCCCCGCTTGTCCGGCATGGGCAAGAGCCTGTCCCGTCAGGGCGGCGGCATCGGTACCCGCGGTCCCGGTGAAACCAAGCTGGAATCTGACCGCCGTCATATCCGTGAACGGATTACCCGCCTGCAGCATGAGCTGGATCAGGTACGCCAGGTTCGCGGCGTTCAGCGGGAGCGGAGAATGAAAAACTCCGTGCCGGTGGTTGCCATTGTGGGTTATACCAATGCGGGTAAATCCACTTTGCTGAACCAGCTGACCGGCGCCGGTATTCCCGCCAATAACCGGCTCTTTGATACTTTGGATACCACATCCCGTCAGCTGACGGTTTCCGATAACCTGGATGTGATTTTGTCCGATACCGTTGGATTCATTGCAAAGCTCCCCCACCATCTGGTGGATGCCTTCCGGGCAACCCTGGAGGAGCTGGAATATGCAGACCTTTTGCTGCATGTGATCGATGCTTCCGATCCCAACCGGCAGGAGCACATTGATGTGGTCAACCGCTTGATCGCTAAGCTGGCCAAGCCCGGCACCAAGGTGCTGGAGTGCTACAATAAGGCAGACCTGGTGAATGCCGAGGATATTCCCGTAGGTGAAGGCATTGTGCGGATCTCCGCAAAGAAGGGCTACGGCATGGACGAGCTGCTGAAGGCCATTGAGGATGCTCTGGGTCACAGCCGCCATCATATCGAGGTGACCATTCCTTATTCCCAGGGCGGCTTGCTGAATACCCTTCATTCTACTGCCCAGGTGCTGAAGGAAGACTATACCGGTGAGGGTATCCTGGTGGAAACTATCGTAGATCCCATCCTTTACGGCAGACTGAAAGATTTTATTACAAAAGAGATTAAGTAAAACGCAGGAAAAGAGGCGATCAATTTGGACGAGTATTTGGTACCCACCGGATTTGGTGAAGATGAATTTATAGAGAAAAAGTCCAGATTTATCGGCAGAGTTTGGCCTGTGGAAACAGAGGAAGAGGCCCTGGAAAAGATTGCTGCCATGAAAAAGCAGCATTACGATGCCACCCATAACTGTTGGGCCTATGTGATTAAGGACGGCGGCATGCGTTTTTCCGATGACGGTGAGCCCGGCGGTACTGCGGGTAATCCTATGATGCAGGTGCTGCAAAGAGAGCAGCTTTACAATGTAGTGTGTGTGGTAACCCGCTATTTCGGCGGCATCCTCCTGGGCGCCGGCGGACTGGTAAGAGCCTATACCAAGGGCGCCAAGATTGCCATTGACGCAGCGGGAAAATCCATGAAACGGGTGTGGAGTGTGCTGTATATGCCCATTCCCTACACCTTTTATGAACGCATTAAACTGGAAGTGGCCGCATTCGGCGGCATCATCCGTGACACCCAGTTCGGCGCGGAAGTGGAACTGGAGATTCTGGTGGCAGCCCCCAAAGCCCAGGCATTTTTGGATCGGATCACCGACATGACCTCCGGTACTATGGAGGGTATGGAGATCGGTCAGGAATACCGGGCTTTCCCGGTGGAGGAGGAAAGCGTATGACTCTCAGAGAAGAACTGGAACGGCTGGAGCACGAACACTTGGACCCCAGAGCGGCCTTTGCTGATGAATCCCGGGGCAGACTCCACCCGGAAGAACCCCGTGCGGAAGATGTCCGGACGGTATTCCAGCGGGATGTGGATAAAATCGTCCACTCCAAGGCCTTCCGGCGGTTGATGCACAAGACCCAGGTGTTCTTAAGTCCGGAGGGTGACCATTACCGTACCCGCATGACTCATACCATTGAGGTCAGCCGGATTGCCAGAACCATTGCCAAGGCTTTGAATTTGAACGAAGATCTGGCAGAAGCCATTGCTATGGGCCATGATTTGGGCCATACCCCCTTCGGCCACGCAGGTGAGGTAGCCTTGACGGAAGCTACGGGTCAGCCTTTCCGCCATAACGAGCAGAGTCTTCGCGTGGTGGATATTTTGGAAAACGGCGGCGAAGGTCTGAATCTTACTTATGAAGTACGCATGGGCATTTTGGGTCATACCGGTGACCGGATCCCCGAAACATTGGAAGGCCAGATCGTCAGATGGGCAGACCGCTATGCCTATGTGAATCACGATATTGACGATGCCATCCGGGCGGGAATTCTTACCAATGAAGATATTCCCAGATCCATTTCCAGAGTTTTGGGAAGCAACCATTCCCAGCGCATCAACTCCCTGGTGTGTGATACTATTACCACATCCCGGGAAGCAGGCAAAATACTCCTTTCTCCTCAGGTGGAGAAGGCGCTGGGTGACCTGCGGGAGTTTATGTTCCAGCATGTCTACCGCAATCCCATTGCCAAAGGCCAGGAGGTCAAGGCAAGGGGAATGCTGCAGAGAATGTACGAATACTATTACAAGCATCCGGAAGCACTTCCGGAGGATTTTCAGCCCCAGCTGAGCTTCGACGGTATGGAACGCACCGTCTGCGACTACATTGCCGGCATGACCGACAACTATGCTGTCGATAAATACACAGAACTCTTTATCCCCTCCGGCTGGCAAGTCAGAGGATAAAATAAATATTCAATCACGAATTGTCGGCGGCGACTTGCCGCAGAAAGGAGGCAAAGACCATGGCATTCCCCCCCAGCTTTATTGATGAACTGATTGCTCGCAATCCCATTGAGGATGTGGTAGGTCAGTATGTGAGTTTAAAGCGCTCCGGTGCCAATATGTTCGGCCTTTGCCCCTTCCACGGAGAAAAGACCGCGTCTTTCTCTGTAGCGCCCGATAAGGGCATCTACTACTGCTTCGGCTGCCATAAGGGCGGCGGTGCCATCAATTTCATGATGGAAGTGGAAGGCCTCAGCTATCCCGATGCTGTCCGCAAGCTGGCCCAGCGGGTAGGCATGGAAGTGCCGGAGGACGAGCAGTACCAGAGCCGCTACCGCCAGCAGGAGCGGCTGTGGGCGCTGATGAAAGAAGCTGCCAGATATTTCCACAGCCAGCTGTATGCGCCCGTAGGAGCGGAAGGCCTTGCTTATGCCCAAAAGCGCGGCATGCCCAAGGGTACCCTCACCAAGTTCGGTATCGGCTTTGCCCCCAATACCTGGAACGGCCTTTGTGATGCCATGCGGGCAAAGGGCTATACCGACCAGGAACTGAAGGATGCGGGCCTGGTGTCTGAGAAAAACGGCAGAATTTATGACCGGTTCCGTAACCGGCTCATGTTCCCCATTATCGACACCCGGGGCAATATTATCGGCTTTGGCGGCAGAGTGATGGATGACTCCACCCCCAAGTACCTGAACTCTCCGGAAACGCTGATTTTTAACAAGCGTAAGAACCTCTTCGGTCTGAACCTGGCCAAGAAGAGCAAACTGGGATATTTGATCCTGGTGGAAGGTTATATGGATGCCATTGCGCTCCATCAGTACGGTTTTGACTGTGCGGTTGCCTCCCTGGGTACATCTCTCACAGAAGAGCACGCAGCCCTCTTAAGCCGCTACACCGAGCAGGTCTATCTCATTTATGATGCCGATGAAGCCGGTCAGCGTGCAGCACAGCGAGCCATTCCTATGCTGGAGCGGGCAGGTCTGCGGATTAAAGTGCTGAAAATTCGGGATGCCAAGGATCCTGATGAATTTTTAAAGAAATTCGGCCCCGATAAGTTTAAACTTCTGCTGGAAGAATCCGCCAACCGGGTGGAGTATCAGCTGAATGTGATCCGGGGCAAATATGATATCCGGGAGGATGATCAGAAGATCCGCTATGTCCATGAGGCAGCGGAACTGATCTGCACTTTGGACAGCCCCATTCAGCGGGAAGTCTACGGTGGCCGTGTGGCGGAAACTGCCGGTATCAGCATGGATGCCATGAAGCTGGAAGTTAATAAGGCTTTCAAGCGCCGCATGGCAATCCTAAGAAAGAAAAAAGAACGGGAGGATCTGGCCCCTGCCAAGGCGCTGCAGCCCAAGGAGCGATCCATCCGTTATGACAATATGAAGTCTGCCATTGCAGAAGAAGGAATCCTCTCTCAGATTCTCCGGGAACCTGCACTTTTTGAGGAGTGCAAGCACCTGCGAGGCAGCG
Source organism: Oscillospiraceae bacterium (assembly GCA_017381835.1). Next base: position 5,726 of record JAFOBK010000027.1, read on the forward strand.
ACTTCTCTGTGCCGCTGCTGGGTAAGGCCTATGATGACCTGCGCAGTCGCTACAGCCAGGGACTGGAAGTGAGTCTGTCTGTGCTGGAGCTGACGGCGGAAGAGATGTCCCATGTGGCGGGTATTACCCACAGAAACACGGGAACGGTGAATGCAGAGGCCTTCCGGGACTGTGTCAATACAGTCCTGGCCCAGCACCAGAGTGCCGGTGTTTCCAGCGATGATGACCTGATGGCCCTTCGCAACAAATTAAAGGAAAGAAAAGGAACGAATGCATGAGCGCAGTGCTTTTGGACAAACAAACAGCGCCCATCCCCAACGGTGAAGACGATGTAGGCTTCTACCTGGCTATGATCCGCAGCTATCCCAGGCTCAGCCGGGAGGAAGAGCGGGAACTGGCCAGAAAGTGCGCGGAGGGCGATGAAGATGCTATCCGCACCATGGTCTGCACCAATTTGCGGCTGGTGGTGTCTGTTGCCAAAGAGTATGCAGGCCGTGGTGTCCCTCTGCTGGATCTGATCCAGGAGGGAAGTATCGGTCTGCTGGTGGCGGCCCGAAAGTTTGACTACACCCTGGATTTCCGTTTTTCTACATATGCGACCAAGTGGATCCGGCAGGGTATCGGCCGGTGCCTTCTGAACCATGCCGGCCTGATCCGCATTCCCGCCCACACCGCAGAGAAAATTCGTCAGCTTCTGCAGGCGCGCAAAGAACTGCACAAGGAACTGGAGCGGGAGCCTACCGAAGCAGAGCTTGCTGAAAAAAGCGGTATCCCTGAGAAAAAGGTGAAAGAATATCTAAGCCTGATTCCGGAGATCTGCTCTTTGGATGCGCCTGCCGGCGAGGAAGAGGACAGCACACTGCAGCTGTTTTTGGAGGATCTGCAGGCACCTCAGCCCTATGAGGAACTGGTGTGCCGGGAACTGAAAGCTACTTTGGACACTATGCTGAGCACTCTCAATGAGCGGCAGCAGCAGGTACTGCGGCTGCACTATGGCATGACGGACGGTGTCTGCTATTCCTTTGAGAGAATCGGAAAAGAACTGGGCATCTCCAAGGAGCGGGCCCGACAAATTGAACACCAGGCCATGGAGAAGCTGCAGAAGCAGGGCATGGCTTCGGGATTGGAGGATTTCCTGGAATGATGGAATTTACATTTGAATCTTCGCCCTGGGAGCAGGCATTGGAAAATCTGCAAGCCGGCGATGAAATGAATATGCTGAGCCTGATGTCGCTGCTGGAAGAGGAAGATGAGGAGATTGTACAGGAAGCGTTGGATGCCCTTGCCCAGAAGGGTGTGGCGCTGTCCATCCGGGATCTTCCCAATCTGCCTGTGGGCGGTAACATGGCTCTGCGGCTGCGGGAAGAAGCGCAGCTGGTGGAGTCCGGCAAGCTGCTGACCGGACTTCCGGAGAATGATCCGCTGCGTCTGTATCTGGAAGAACTGGCAGCCACCCCTGCGGCCGGTGATGTGGAGATGTTGGCGCAGCAGTATCTGGAAGGGGACGAGGATGCGGCGCAGAAGCTGGTAACCCTCTCTCTGAGCCGGGTAGTGGAGCTGGCAAGTGAACTGGCCGGTAAAAATGTGCTGTTGCTGGATTTGATCCAGGAGGGCAGCATGGGTCTGTGGCAGAGCATCCTCTGCTATACCGGCGGTGCCTTTGAAGCCCATCGGGATTGGTGGATCCGCCAGGCACTCTATCGGGCAATCTTTCTGCAGGCCCGCTCCGGTGACCTGGGTCAGAAGCTGCGGATGGGTCTGGAAGACTATCGGGATATGGATCAGAAACTGCTGGCAGAACTGGGCAGAAATCCCACCCTGGAAGAAATCGCCGAGGCGATGCATGTCACGGCAGAGGAAGCTGCCGTATACCGGGATATGCTGAATATGGCCAAGGTTCGCCGCCAGGTGGACGAGGCCATGGAAGAGAAAGAACCGGAGCCGGAGGATGAGCAGGCTGTAGAAGATACTGCTTATTTCCAGATGCGCCAGCGGATCACGGAACTGCTGAGTACTTTGAATGAAGCAGATGCAAAGCTTCTCAGTTTGCGGTTCGGTCTGGAAGGCGGCATGCCCATGAGTCCGGAAGATGCCGGCAGAAAGCTGGGAATGACTGCCCAGGAAGTTGTGAAAAGAGAAGCAAATGCGCTGGCAAAACTGCGCCAGCAAGGATAAAGGAGAATGCATTATGGCAAAGACTTATTCTATCGCAATTGACGGCCCTGCCGGTGCGGGCAAATCCACCATGGCCAAGACTTTGGCTAAGGAACTGGGTTTTTACTATGTGGATACCGGTGCTATTTACCGTACTGTAGCTTACTTCATGGATCTTCTGGGTGTCAGCCCCAAAGATGTGGACGGCGTAGAGCGCTATATCGATGAGCTGACCATCGAGATTGAATATGATGAAGAAGGCACCCAGCACATGATTATGAACGGCATGGATGTGTCCGGTGATATCCGCACTCAGGATATTTCTCAGAAGGCAAGTCTTGTGTCTGCCCATGCGGTGGTTCGTGAAGTGCTGCTGGACATGCAGCGGGATGTTGCCAGAAAGCACAATGTAATCATGGATGGCCGCGATATCGGCACTGTGGTTCTGCCCAAGGCAGATGTGAAGATCTTCCTGACCGCCTCTCCCGAGGTCCGTGCGGAGCGCCGCACTAAGGAACTGTTGGCAAAGGGTCAGAAGGCTGTTTACGAAACTGTGCTGAAAGAGATCATTCAGCGTGACTACCAGGATACCCACCGTCCCATCGCACCTCTGAAGATGTGCAGAGATTCCATCAAGCTGGACACCTCTGACATGACCATTGAAGAGGTAGTAAATGAGATGCGCCGTATTGTAAAGGAGAAGATCCCCGTATGAGCATCCAGGTAGCGGAAAGTGCAGGCTTCTGCTTCGGTGTAAACCGGGCTGTGGAGCTGGTGGAGCGGGTTGCCAAAAACGGCAAACGGGTGGCCACTTTGGGACCCATCATCCATAACCGCCATGCAGTTGCTCATTTTGAAGCGATGGGTGTCCGGGTCATTGAAAGCCCCAAAGAGGCATCGGACAGAGATACGGTGATTATTCGTTCCCACGGTGTTACCAAAGCGGTGCAGGAAGAATTAGAAAAAACCGGCGCGGAAGTGGTGGATGCCACTTGTCCCTTCGTCAAGCGCATCCACGGAATCGTGAGCAAGGCAGAGGCAGAAGGTGCCCTTCCGGTCATCATTGGCACTCGCAGCCATCCGGAGGTTATGGGTATTGCCGGTTGGTGCAGCACCTGCAAAATTTTTGAAAATCCCGAAGAATTGGAAAACTGGATCGAAAGCGGTGAAATTGCCCCGGATTTCCCTGTGCATATGGTCTGTCAGACCACATCCACAGAATCTTTATGGAAAAAATGCGGAGAAATCGCAAAAAAACAGTTTACTAACTTGAAAATCTTTGATACAATATGTAAAGCTACTGAATTCCGGCAAAGCGAGGCAGCACAATTAAGTAAGAATTGTCAAGCCATGGTCGTTGTAGGAGACACCCACAGTTCCAACACAGGCCGCCTTGCTATGATTTGCCGGGAACACTGCGATCGGGTTGTGCTGGTGGATAATGCCACTGAGCTGAATCCTGACTTTTTCCGCGGTGTGGCTGATGTTGGAATCACAGCTGGTGCATCGACACCGGCGTGGATTATAAAGGAGGTCAACAAGACTATGAGCGAAATTATCAATGTTGAGGCTGTTGAGGAGAGCTTTGCCGAGCTGCTGGAGCAGTCCATCAAGACTTTAAATACAGGAGATAAGGTAACTGGCATCGTTACCGGTATTGGCACTACCGAAGTTCAGATCGACCTGGGCACCAAGCACGCTGGTTACATTCCTTATGACGAAGTCAGCGCAGATCCCACTGTTAAGCCCGAAGATATCCTGAAGGTCGGCGACGAGATCGAGGTTTTCGTTGTTCGCGTTAACGATCAGGAAGGCACCTGCCAGCTGTCCAAGAAGAAGCTGGACGGCATGAAGATTTGGGACGACATGGCTACCTGGTGCGAAGAGAAGGCTACCGTTGAGGGTACCATCACTGAAGAGAACAAGGGCGGCCTGGTTGCTAACATCAAGGGCATCCGCGTCTTCATCCCCGCTTCTCAGTCCGGTGTTGCTAAGGGCGGCGATATGGCTGGCCAGGTTGGCAAGACCGTTTCCCTGAAGATCACTGAGGTCAACCGTGCACGTCGTCGTGTTATCGGCTCCATCCGTGCTGTTTCTTCCGAGTCCCGTAAGGCTCAGCAGGAGAAGATCTGGAACGAGATCGAGGTTGGCGCAAAGTACCACGGCACCGTTAAGTCCCTGACTTCTTACGGCGCATTCGTTGACATCGGCGGTGTTGACGGCATGGTTCACGTTTCCGAGCTGAGCTGGAACCGCATCAAGACTCCCGCTGACGTTGTTTCCGTTGGCGACGAGATCGATGTTTACGTCATCTCCTTCGACCCCGTGAAGCACAAGATCTCCCTGGGTTACAAGACTGCTGAGATGAATCCCTGGAATCAGTTCATGACCAAGTACAGCATCGGTGATGTTGTTGACGCTAAGATCGTCAAGCTGATGACCTTCGGCGCATTCGCAGAGATCCTGCCCGGCGTTGACGGCCTGATCCACATCTCTCAGATCGCTGACAAGCGCATCGGCAAGCCCGAGGATGTTCTGGCTGAGGGTCAGGATGTTCAGGTTAAGATCACTGATGTTGACGCAGAGAACAAGCGTATCTCTCTGTCCATCCGTGCTCTGCTGGAAGCAGCTGAGGAAGAAGAGGCTGAGTAATTTAGCACCTACATACCGGGGCCAGTTTTATGGCCCCGGTATTGATTTTAGCCTACATCGCAACCAGCTTTTTGGCTGGATGCCGGATCTTTTTCCCCAATTCATCCAATTGAAAATCTTGAAATACACAAAGTATTCCTGCAATTTTCAATTGTCGACTTGGAGCAAAATCTCTCGCCATCCATCACAAAAAGTTGCTTGTGATGCAGGCTGTATATGTAAAATATTATTCGGAGGGATATTATGATTAAACATATTGTTGTGTACACGCTGAAAGAGGGCGTCAACAAGGCGGACGCCATTGAGATCGTCCGATCTCAGCTGGAGCCTCTGGTAGGTGTGATTCCCGGCCTTACCCATATGGAAATCCGCGCAACTTACCAGGGTAACATGGACTACGCTCTGTACTCCGAGTTTGAGAGCAAGGAAGCCCTGGCTGCTTACCGTGAGCATCCTGCACACCTGGCTGCCAAGGAGCATTTCCACCATTTCCTGGACAAGCGTGTTGCCGCTGACTATGAGGTGTAATCTATGAAAGCCATTGTAACTGTTGTGGGCAAGGACCGGATCGGTATTATTGCCAATGTTTGTACCCTGCTTGCGCATTATCAGGTCAACATCCTGGATATTAGTCAGACCGTTATGCAGGGCTACTTTACCATGATGATGGCGGTGGATACCTCCAAGAGCGAGATCCCCTTTGCAGAGCTGGCTAAGAAGCTGGATGCCAAGGGCGAGGAGATGGGTATGTCCATCCGTCTGCAGAGAGAAGATATTTTTGAGGCAATGCATCGGGTGTAAATTATGTTGAATATTAAAGATATTTTAGCCACCCAGGATATGATCGACAAGCGCCACCTGGACATCCGCACCATCACCATGGGTATCAGCCTGCTAGATTGCGCCCATGAGGATGTTAATGTGTGCGCCCAGCGGATCTATGACAAGATTACCCGCAAAGCGGAGAATCTTGTGAAGGTAGGCGAAGAAATCGAATGGGAATTCGGCATTCCCATCGTCAATAAGCGTATTTCCGTCACTCCCATTGCTATTGTGGGCAATTCCTGCAATACCGACTCCTATGTGCCCCTGGCTATCGCTATGGATAAGGCAGCCAAGGAATGCGGTGTCAACTTCATTGGCGGCTTCTCTGCTCTGGTGCAGAAGGGCTGTACCAAGGGTGACTGGATCCTGATGGATTCCATTCCCGAGGCTATGAAAGCTACCGAGCGTGTCTGCTCCAGCGTCAATGTGGGCTCCACCAAGGCCGGTATCAACATGGATGCCGTGGCGAAAATGGGTAAAATCATCAAGAAGACCGCAGAAATTACCGCTGATCAGGACGGCCTGGGCTGTGCAAAGCTGGTGGTATTTGCCAATGCCGTAGAGGATAACCCCTTTATGGCCGGTGCGTTCCATGGCGTAGGTGAGCCGGAGGTAGAGCTGAATGTAGGTGTTTCCGGTCCTGGTGTTGTCTATCATGCCCTGAAGGGTGTGAAGGGTCAGCCTTTCGATGTTGTGGCAGAAACCATTAAGAAGACCGCCTTCCGTATTACCCGTATGGGTCAGATCGTAGGTGTGGAAGCAGGCAAGCGGCTGGATGTGCCTTTTGGCATCGTAGACCTTTCCCTGGCTCCCACTCCCGCTGTGGGCGACTCCGTTGCCCGTATTTTGGAGGAAATGGGACTGGAAGTCTGCGGCACTCACGGTACTACCGCAGCCCTGGCGCTCCTCAATGACGCTGTCAAGAAGGGCGGCGTGATGGCCTCCAACCATGTGGGCGGCCTTTCCGGTGCCTTCATCCCCGTGTCTGAGGACGAGGGTATGATCGCAGCTGCCGAGTCCGGCGTATTGACTTTGGACAAGCTGGAAGCCATGACCTGCGTTTGCTCCGTTGGTTTGGATATGATCGCCGTTCCCGGCGATACCAGCGCCGACACCATCTCCGCTATCATTGCGGACGAAGCAGCCATCGGTATGGTCAACTCCAAGACCACTGCAGTTCGAATCATTCCCGCTCCCGGCAAAACTGTCGGCGACCGCGTGGAAATGGGCGGATTGCTGGGCAGCGCTCCTGTTATGCCCGTTCACGGCGAAAGTGCAGCAGAATTCATTGCCCGTGGCGGCAGAATTCCCGCACCGCTGCAGAGCCTGAAAAACTAATACTTTGCTGTCATTGCGAACCAGCAACCGATGTCACTGGTGTGGCAATCTCCCGAATCATCTGGGGATTCCCACGCCAGTGTTCGCACTGGCTCGGAATGACAGTTTCTTTTTGCATTGATTGTGAGAGGCGGCGTAAATAATGATTACCATTGAACAGGCAAAGCAAGAACTGAACATAGCCGTGCAGAATAATCCCGGTCCCTGGGAGCAGCACAGTTTGGTCACTGCGGACAATGCCAGGCGGATCGCAGAAAAAGTACCGGGTATGGATCCTGATAAGGCATATCTCATGGGTTTGCTGCATGATATCGGCCGTCGGGAGGGCGTTACCGGCATGCTTCATGTGATCGACGGCTATGACTATATGATGCAGCTGGGCGAACCGGAGATTGCAGTCATCTGTCTGACCCATTCCTTCGCTTCTCAGAATGTGGAGCATTTTGAAGGTAAGCATGATTGCACGGCAGAGCAAAAGAACTTCATCAGGGATTTTGTAGAAAACAGAGTTTATGATGATTACGATAAGCTGATTCAGCTGTGCGATGCCATTTCTCTGCCGGAGGGAGCCTGCATCATGGAAAAGCGCTTTGTGGATGTGGCGCTGCGTCACGGAGTTAGGGAATATACCACCACCCGATGGCGAGCCTATATGGATCTGAAAAAGTATTTCGATTCTCTCTGCGGCTGTGATATCTATACATTGCTACCGAAACTCATTTAAAATAAAAAAGCGTGCTGCAATCGCAGCACGCTTTTTCTATTTAGTTAAACAAATCGGTCAATTCCTTGATTTCGTTCAGCAGATACTCAGGATGTACCCGCTCTGCCAGCTCTTCCTTGGAGAAGGTGGTGGGCACGCCCACCGCATCCATTCCGGCAGCGTGAGCAGCCGTGATACCGCTGACCGCATCTTCCACTACCAGGCAGTCTTTAGGATCCATACCGATGCGACGGGCACCTTCCAGGTAAATATCCGGGAAAGGCTTTTTCCGTGCTACATCGGAGCCGGTGACCAGCGCAGAGAAGATACTCTCGTCTACGCCAATGGCCTGGATGTTGTAGCGTACCTTCCGCAGGTCTGCAGCGGAACAGACAGCCATGACAAGGCCCTTTGCGTGGAGTGCTTCCAGCATTTCCTTGACACCCCGGGGAACTTCTGCCATTTCCTTTACCTGCTGGCCAAAATAATCGTAAGCCTTTTCTTTCATATCGAAAGTGTAGGTGTGGCCGTATTTCTCAGCTACACCGCCTACGAATTTGTCCTCGCCCATGCCGGTGAATTCCCGGAAATCTTCATGCTTAGCTTCAATGCCATACTCAGCAAGAGCCTGAATGGCGGCATGGCGCATCAGAAATTCGGATTCGATGAGAACACCGTCCATATCGAAAAGAATTGCTTTATACTTCATTATTTACCTCACAGAGTGTCGATCACAGCGCGGATTCTTGCCACAGTGCGGTCATAACCCAGAATCTGCATTACAGTGTACAGGTCAGGGGAATTGGTCTTGCCGGTGACGGCCTGACGGACAAAGGTGGAGATGTCAGCCACAGTACCGGGGAATGCGTCGGGATCTGCCTTATAGGCCTTCATATCGGTGGTGAAGCCCATTTCGGTGGTGATCTCCTTGACCTTATCAAACCAAATACCGGAATCGTCAGCAATATCGAACTTTTCCAGGAACTTCAGCAGTGCGGTCTTGACGGTCTCGGAGGAGAACTTCTCGTTAAAGACGGGCTTTTCCAGATACTCGTCATAGAAGAAGCCCATGTAATCCTTGGCATCCTTCCAAACCGCCAGATCCTTACGGGGCTTCTTGCCGCCGCGGCCGATGGCCAGGATTTTGGTGGCAAATTCAGCGTCAGCAGCCAGCTTGTCACCAAAGTCGGCGTCGAATTCCTTTGCCCACTCGGTCAGCAGGGTGTAGACGGTTTCAGCGCTCATCTTGGAGATGACATTCTTACTTACATCGGTGAGCTTGGCGTAGTCAAAGAGGCTGCCTGCGGGATTCAGCTTCTTGGGGCTGAACTTGAAGTCATCCAGGTCTGCATCGGGATTTGCACGGCGCCAATCCTCAAAGTTGGAGTTCAGAATGGTCATGATGTACTCACGAACAGCGGCGATGGGGAAGCCTTCTGCCTTGTAGTAGGTCAGTGCCAGTTCGGGGTCCTTACGCTTGGAGAGCTTACGCTTGGAGGTGCCGTCCATCTTCATCAGAGGTCCGATGTGGACATACTTGGGCAGCTTAAAGCCCAGTGCCTTGAACAGCTGAATGTGGAAGGGCAGGGTTGCCATCCATTCGTCACCACGGACAACATGGGTGGTGTGCATCAGATGATCGTCCACAGCATGAGCAAAGTGGTAGGTGGGGATGCCATCGGACTTCAGCAGGACATGGTCGATGTCATTTTCGGTGATGGTCAGCTTGCCCTTAACCAGGTCATCAAACTTGAACTGGTTTTCCAAAGAACCGGTGGAACGGAAGCGGAGCACCCAGGGATTGCCGGCATCCAGCTGAGCTTTGATGTCCTCGATGCTGCGGTCACGCCACATGGCAAATTCGCCGTAGTAGCCAAAGTTGACCTTCTGAGCTTCCTGCTTTTCACGCATGGCGGTCAGCTCTTCCTCGGTGCAGAAACAGGGATAAGCCTGGCCTTCTTCTACCAGCTTCTTAGCGAATACATGGTAGATGGCAGCGCGCTGACGCTGGCGGTAAGGACCGTAAATACCGTTGTCACCGTCGTGGGTAGCGCCTTCGTCAAACTGAATGCCATAGTGCTTCAGCGTGTCGATCAGCACTTCCACAGCGCCGGGGACTTCCCGCTTGGCATCGGTATCTTCCACGCGCAGGAACAGCACACCGTTAGACTGGTGGCTCATGCGTTCGGAAATGGTGCCCTGCACCAGGTTGCCCAGGTGGACAAAGCCGGTGGGGGAGGGAGCCATACGGGAAACAACAGCGCCTTCGGGCAGGTTTCTTGCGGGGAAACGAGCTTCCACCTCATCGGGGGTCTCGGTTACATTGGGGAACAAAAGATTTGCTAATACTTTATAATCCATAAAAGTTACCTCGGAGCTTTAAAATTCTCTTGATACTATACCATAATTGCCCCCATAAAGTCAATTTCTCGTTGCGTTTTCTTGCCGGTTATGTTAAAATAGCGAAAATGTCTGCGTCCAATGGGCGCTATCGATTTTCCACGTCATTGCGTACCAGTGCGTACACTGGTGTGGCAATCTCTTTGGGAAATGTAACCACACAAGAAAAGAGGCAAAATCATGGAAGAAATCGTACAGAAGAAGAGAATGTTATCCGGCATTCAGCCCTCCGGTGATCTGCACCTGGGCAACTACCTGGGCGCTATCAAGAACTGGAGCTCCCGTAGTGAGCAGTATGAATGCTTTTACTTTATGGCAGATATGCACACCATTACTGTCCGTCAGACTCCCGCAGACCTGCGCCGCCGCACCCTGGAGCAGCTGGCTCAGTACATTGCCTGCGGCCTGGATCCTGAGAAGAATACTCTGTTCGTTCAGAGCCATGTCCACCAGCATGCAGAGCTTGGCTGGGTGCTGAACTGCTACACCATGTTCGGCGAACTGAGCCGTATGACCCAGTTTAAGGATAAGTCCGCCAAGAATGCGGAGAATATCAACGGCGGCCTGTTTACCTATCCCGCTCTGATGGCAGCAGATATCCTGCTGTACCAGCCTGACCTGGTGCCCGTTGGCCATGACCAGAAGCAGCATTGCGAGCTGACCCGTGATGTGGCACAGCGCTTTAACGGCATCTACGGTGATGTGTTCAAGGTTCCCGAACCCTTTATCCCCGAAAAGGGCGCCCGTGTCATGAGCCTGAATGCCCCTGACAGCAAGATGAGTAAGTCCATGCCCGAGGGCTGTGTATTCCTGATGGAGCGCCCTGAGGATATCCAGCGCAAGTTCAAGCGCGCTATCACCGACTCCGATACCGAGAACTGCGTCCGCTTCGATCCTGAGAACAAGCCCGGCGTTGCAAACCTGATGAGCATTTATGCTGCGGTTACCGGCAAGACCTTCGAGGAGATCGAATCCGAGTTTGCAGGTATGGGTTACGGCGCATTTAAACCTAAGGTCGGTGAGGCTGTTATCGAAACTCTGCGTCCCATCCGTGAGGAGACCACCCGCCTTCTGAAGGACAAGGCTTACCTGGAAAGCGTTTACCGTGACGGCGCTATGAAGGCAAGCTATGTTGCGGAAAAGACCCTGCGCAAGGTCTACAAGAAGGTTGGCTTCCTGGCCCGCTAAAGAATATAGGAACTCTGTCTGTATTTATAAAACAGTAAAACCTCCCTATGAGATATTTCATAGGGAGGTTTTTGCTGCTTGGTAACGGTGCGGCAGCGCCTGCAGAAATAAGAAGTAATTGTTTTACTCTTTGCTTAACACTTTTTTCTGCCAGGACTTTTTCCCGCATTCAGGACAGCACATATATCTGGTTCTGCCCATATGCATTGCCCGCTTCATGGCTTTATAGGTAGGTACATATCTGTGGCGGCAGTGCTGGCATTCATAGTAACCTGCTACCTGCTCGATACGCAGTGCATAGAAGCAGCCTGCAAAAAACAGGACAAAGCCAAATACAATCAAAGAAATCCGCAGCCAGGTTTCCATTTCTATGAAGGCGGCAGTGGAAATAAGAGCAAAAAGAACAATGATGGCGGTGATGCCGATCAATACTTCCGCTGCAAGCAATCTTTTGTCAGCTTCTTGCTTTTCCTTAATCACTTCCAGCAAATTTCTTTCTAATTCTTTGCTGTAATTATTCATCGTAACGACCTCCCCACATAATAAATCATTGACACTGATACCCAGAACATCACAAAGCGCAAGCATGATAGAGGCGTCGGGCAGAGATTTGCCGGTTTCCCATTTGGAGATTGCTCTGTCAGTGATGTTCAGTTTTTCTGCCAGCTGCAGTTGGGTTAAGTTTACCTTTTTTCTGCACGCGGCAATGAACTTTCCGATTTTTACCTGATCCATAGGCTGCCTCCTTTCGGTTTCAGTATAGTCTGTTTTTGTAAAAAAGAACACGAACCGGTGGTTGAGTGGGGAGAAAACAAGCACCGGCATGGGGTGTAATAGATAGAAGAAGCGTCCCGGCAGAGGAACCTGCCGGGACGGAATCTTTATCCAACTAAGTATGTAAGCACGGCAAAGGTGCAGGGAAGCACAGCCAATGCCAAAATATAGGAAACAAAGCACAGCTTGGCATTTTCGCTGGCCTGCTTTTCGTGACCCTGACTTTCCGGGTAGACCACCAGGTTCAGGCCCAGGGGAATACCGGCCACCAGCAGAGGCAGCATCAGATACTGATTTTTCATGCCGCAAAGGAGCAGTACAGCGCCGAAAATGACCGGAACAGCGATCAGACGGATTGCAGAGTAGACGTAGGGCCGCCAGCCGGTGAGCAGATCCTTCAAGGGGAATTTACCCATCATAAAGCCTGCCAGCAGCATAGCGCAGGGACTCATGCAGCTGCCTGCTACATTCAGCGCATTGTTCAAAAATCCAGGCAGCTTGATACCGGTAAGACCCAATGTCATGCCAATTGCCAAGCACACAAACAGCGGGGAGAGGAGAATCTTCTTCCAGGGGATTTTCTTATCACCCACAAACAGCGCATAGCCGATGGAATTGGTGGCAAGGCTCAAAGGGATCAGGAAAATCATCACATCTGCCAACACCGCCTGGCCGAATACACCCTCAATAACGGGATAACCGAAATAACCATAGTTGGGAATAGAAAAGGCATAGATCAGAGAGTTTCGTTCCATGCGGCTGCGGCCAAAAGGTTTGGAGAGCACAAACGCAAGGCCGAAGGCGGCAACGGTAAATAATACACCATAGCCGATCAGCTTGGCATTCTCGCCCAAAACTTCCAGGGTAAAGCTTTTGGACATATTCACGATGGAATAGGCGGGAGAGAACAGCAGGGTACAAAGCAGCGACAGCACATGACCGGCATCGTCCGGCAGATCGTGGTGGCGGCGCATAAAATAGCCGATACCGATGAATACCAGCAGCATGGCAACCTTACCTAGAGTCAGCTGAAATACCTCAAACATAATAGAAACCCTCTTTCTTTTATGTGACGCTTATGGATTCCATGCTCATTATATGATATTTGTTTTAGCTGTCAAGATGACAGGAAAAGAAATATAATTTAACCAAAGGGTTAAATAAAACTTGACAGATGCAAATAGCTATGTTACAGTATAATTAACCAAAAGGTTAAATAAAAGGGAGGCGATATCGTGGGGATTCAAAACACACTCAAAGCCCTTTCCGATCCCATCCGCCGTCAGATTTTGGATATGCTGAAGCCCGGAAGGCTTTCAGCCGGTGAGATCGCGGAAGCGTTTCCTGTCTCCGGTGCAGCGGTTTCCAAGCATCTTTCCGTGCTGAAGGAAGCGGATCTGATCCGGGATGCGCGGGAAGGCAAGTTTATTTTCTACGAACTGAACACATCCGTGCTGGAAGAGGTTATGATGTGGCTAGTGGCGCTGAAAGGAGAAGAAAAATGATTAAGAAGAATTGGAAAGTGCTGGTCATTACAACGATTGTAATGCTGATGCCTATTTTAGCCGGCTTGATTCTTTGGAATCAGCTGCCGGAACAGATGCCTACCCATTGGAATGCCGGGGGCGAGGTCGACGGTTGGAGCAGCAAGCCTTTTGCGGTGTTCGGTCTGCCGCTGATTATGGTAGCGACCCAATGGCTGTGTATGCTGGGCACTGCCGCTGACCCCAAAAAGAATAATCACTCTGAGAAGGTCCTGCATCTGGTGCTTTGGATCGTACCGGCTTTGTCGGTAGTACTGAATGCTGTCACCTATGCTGCTGCCCTGGGGCATTCTGTTCCCATAGAAGTGGTTATGCCCATACTGATAGGACTGATCTTCACAATCATCGGCAATTACATGCCCAAGTGTAAGCAGAACTATACCATCGGCATCAAGATTCCCTGGACCCTGGATAACGAGGAAAACTGGAATAAGACCCACCGCTTTGCAGGTTGGCTGTGGACATTCTGCGGTATTGCCATTATCTTTACCGGCTTCTTCGGCGGCTTCTGGGTATTCCTGCCCATTACTCTGCTGATGGTTTTGGCACCTATTGTCTATTCTTATATCCTCCACCGGAAAGGCTTCTGATTGCTGGTAAATTGGGAGGACGGGATGGATCCGAGAAAAAAGAAAATGGCAGCACCGATTATTGTAACGGTTCTGGTGGTGCTGTACTATATTACTTATTTTGGCTTCTTAATCGCGTTGCTGGATGGCTTGTGGAAGTATCTCTTAGGTTTGCTTCCGCTTGTATTTACGATTGTGATGATTAAAGTTTGTGTAGAAAGAATTCGGGAAATAAAGAAAGGTGAAGAAGATGATCTTAGTCAATACTGATTACATCAGCGGAAAAGAGCTGGAAATGCTGGGCCTGGTAAAAGGCAGCACCATTCACTCCAAGCATTTGGGCAAAGACATTGCCCAGGCCTTCAAAACTCTGGTTGGTGGTGAGCTGGTTGCTTACAATGAAATGATGAACGAAGCAAGAGCCATTGCTACCAAGAGAATGGTGGCAGAAGCTGAGGAACTGGGTGCGGATGCCATTGTGAATATTCGCTATGCTTCTTCTGCAATTATGCAGGGTGCGGCGGAAGTGATTGCTTACGGTACTGCAGTGAAATTTGTAAACGAATAAGAAAAGAACCGACCTATGACTCTCATAGGTCGGTTTTTCGTTATTTCTCAAAGCCGATGATCATGCCGCCTTTTTCTGCATAGAAGCTGCACAGACCGCCGGTGGGGCGAATCTGCACATCCGCATCGGGGTAGGCAGCCAGGATATTTGCCCGCAGACTTTCTGCAGCTGCCAGGTTCAGACAATGGCTGATCCGCATTTTGCCGCCTTCGTAGCCACGGGAGACCATATGATCTGCCAGCGCGGCAATGGCTTTCTTCTCACCCCGGCATTTTTCCAAAGGCTCCAAAGTGCCAACATCGCTGGCACGGCCTACAGCACGGATGCCCAAAATACCGGCGGCCTTTGCAACAATCTTGTTGACACGGCCGTTGTTGGCCAGATTCTGCATACTCTCCAGCATGAACATCAGGCCGGTGTGCTGCTGGTATTCCTTGATATTCTTACAGATCTCTTCGAAAGAAAGAGCGGCATCTAGCAATTCCTGAATCTTTTCGGCAATCAGCTCCATCTCACCGCCGGTGGAAAGACTATCGATGACACAGACCTTGCGGTCAGGAAATGTCTGCTCATAATCTGCCTTGGCAATATTGGCGGCATTGCAGCCGCCGGAGAGATTGCTGGTGATAGCAATGCAGAATACATAGGGTGCATCCCCAAAGGCTTCCAGCCAGTCCTGGGGAGAAGGGCAGGCGGTGGAGGATTTGCCGGTATAGGTTTTTAAATCCCAGACCATAGCGGCGGTATTGAGATTCACATCATCAATGTACTCTTGGGTGTCGGTAATGATTTTGAGAGGTACGGAATAAACAGCAGGTTCTCCTGCCATGTTGGCAGAAGAGTCTACCACAATTCTGGCATCCATCATATGTAGGCTCCTTTTCAAAAACTGTGAAAAGTATACCATACCGAAAAAAAGAAGGCACCCTACCGTTCTGCATACCCGCTCTACTGAGGTTTTTTATCATTCTACTGACGGTAGAATCCAAGAAAATTGCCCGAAATTTCATGAATTTCGGGCAATTTTCTTAAAGATTCAGAAGAATCAGAGAGATACAAATCAGCAAGCCTCCATATAGCTGCTTTCGGGTCAGACGTTCTCCGAAGAAAACAATTCCCGCAGCGGACACAACCAAAATTACAGCCACACTGAAGGTGGGGAAGGCAATCACGGCCGGAACCGTATCCAATGCATGTAAAAGGAACAGCGAAGAGAAAAAATTAGGAATGCCTAAGACGGCACCAAAGAGCAGTTCTTTGCGGCCTAACCGTTCTTTCTTTTTTGCCATCAGAGCGAAGCACAAAAGAAGCGCAGCCAGGAAGGTGAAAAACAGAAACACATTTTTGGTGGAAGCATTTCCGTAAACTTCATAGACTTTGGACATGCCGTCACCCATACCGCCTACCAGCAGCATAAAAATCAATGCCCAACCGGAAGGACTTAACTTAGTGCCCTTCTGATAATTGATTATCAAGATGGCGACTAAAGAAATGAGAAAACCGAGGACTTGGGCGATGGTGGGAACTTCGTGAAACCAGATTACAGACAGAAGGGTCGGCACTAAAATGCCCAGTTTCATAAAGACCGAGGACAAAACCACACCATTGTGACAGGTATTCCATTGCATCAGGGCAAAACTACCCAGGTAGAACAATCCGTTCAAGGCGCCTAAGCCAATGGGAAACCCCAAGTGGCTGGAGGGCAATTCGGGAATGGAGAGGATGAGGGACAGCAGACAGCATACGATATAGTTGCCGGCCAGAAGTCCGGTGGGATAGGATACCCGCGGTTGGGCAAGGCGCATGATCAGGGCAATCATAGCGCTGCTGCAAATGGCCAAAATCAAAGAAACCATAACATACTCCCAATAGAGAATTTTCTACATTATAGCGGAAAAATACCCCGGAATCAATGGCGATTCCGGGGCTCCTTATAGAATAAAGTATAGCGCTAACGTCAGTAGCGCCTGGTTTCTGCTTTCCTGATTATCCCCGGCGATCAGCAACAGCAGCAGTACGATGATCAGATCACCGGTGTCAAACCCCTGGGGGATCAGCTGCCGCAGAAAGCCGGAAATAGGTTCCTGCCGGGGCGGCTGGTGGTGAGGAACCGGTGGGGGCTGCGGCGGGGGAGGCGGAGGTGCGGGGCGCTGGGGCTGCTGCCGCTGATCGGGTATGGCGTTGCGGCGGTAAGAGCCGTCCGGCTGAGGGATATAGCGGTTATACATGACTCACCTCCCGGAAAAGAGCGGGGTATTTCCCAAAAAGGAAGTGGCGACACCGGCCAGTTTGGCTGCCCGCATAGCCCGCTCCAGTTTATGAATCCGCCCCGGGCTGATATAAGGCGAGAGGGCGCAGAGCAAGGCCTTTTGGTCACTGTCAACGCCGGCTTTTCCCATAAGACCGGTCAGCTTCTGGATAGTGGCAAAATCGATTTCCGGCATGGGGGATTCCTGGGGCGGCGGTTCTGGGGGTGCTTCCTGGCTGCCGAAGCTTTGCGCCATGGCCATGATTTTCCCCATCATCTCAGGATTTCCTAAAATCTGCCCCAGTTTGTTTTCAAAATCGTCCATTTTTGCCTCCCAACTGCCGGATCAGTTCCTTGGCCTCCGGTGAGGATAGGAGGGAAGAAAGGAGTGAGCCTGCTTCCTGATACTTCCCGGAGGCGGCAGCTTCCATGGCTTTTTTCAGCTGTCCGCTATCCTGCTGCTGCAGAAGCTGCATCAGCCTTTGTCCCTGCGGCGTAAGCGCCAGCTGCTTTGCCTCCTTTATGGAAAAATCCTGAGATTTTTTCTCCATCGCATTGCCTCCTGTCCAAATGCTTGCTATAATATAAAAACAAATTGACCTTCTGTACATTGTATGCAGGAGGACACGGATGGTGTACTATGAAAATTCTTGTTTTATCCGATTCCCATTCCGGCATGCGTTTTATGCGCCAGTGTGTGGAAACAATAAAACCCCAGGCGGTGGTACACCTGGGCGACTATTATGATGACGGGGAAACGCTGAAAGAATTATATCCCCATATTGAACTGCATCAGGTGCCGGGTAACTGTGACCGCTATCGCTGTCCGCCCTGGGTGCATGCGGTGCTGTGCTATGATGTATGCGGCGTGCGGCTGTTTATGACCCACGGTCATAAACATGGCGTCAAAACCAATACAGCCATGCTGGTTGCGGAAGCCCGGGCAATGAAAGCCCAGGCAGCCCTTTACGGCCACACCCATGTGGCAGAATGCTATCAGGGTGATGACGGTATGTGGGTGATGAACCCCGGTTCCAGCGGCTACGGCGGTGGCAGCGCCGGCCTGATTGAAGCAGAAAATAACGAGATTTGCTCCTGCAGAATCATTACCCCGGAAAATTTGGAGGAATTTGTATGATTTTAACCATTGATATCGGTAATTCCAATATTGTGCTAGGCGGTGTCAAGGACGATCAGATCGTTTTTGAGGCAAGACTGCGTACGGAAGCCACCAAGACTTCCGACCAGTACTGCGTGGATCTGAAGATCCTGATGGAAGTCTACGGTGTCAGCAATAAGGACATCGAGGGCACCATTATTGCTTCCGTTGTACCTCAGGTGCTGAACTCTATGCGCACCGCTATTCAGAAGCTTACCGGCAAGGTGCCTTTGGTGGTAGGCCCCGGCCTGAAGACCGGCCTCAACATCCTGCTGGAAAACCCCGGTCAGACCGGTGCCGACCTGGTTGTGGCGGATGTGGCGGCCCTGCGGGAGCATAAGCCTCCGCTGATCGTTATCGATATGGGCACGGCAACCACCATGTCTGTGCTGGATAAAAACGGCGCCCACATCGGCGGCTGCATCATCCCCGGTGTGAAGATCTCCATGGATGCGCTGACCGACAGAACAGCGCTGCTTCCCGGCCTGCAGCTGGATCAGCCCAAGAAGGCCATCGGCAGAAATACCATCGATGCCATGCGCAGCGGCATCATGATGGGCGCTGCCTGCATGCTGGACGGTATGGTGGAGCGGATGGAGGAAGAGCTTGGTTGCAAGACCACGGTCATCATCACCGGCGGTATCGCCAAGTTTATTGCGCCTATGTGCAAAACCCCTATGATCTACGATAAGGATCTGCTGATCAAGGGTCTGGCGGCACTGTATCGCGATAACAAGCGCAAATAAAAGAAAAAGGGGGACTTACCTATGGCAGAGAATTATTGCGGAAAAACCTGCGAAGGTTGCGGTATGAAGGAGAAACTGTCCTGCTCCGGCTGTAAGGCAGGCCCCGGAAGAATGTATGGCGGGGAGTGTCCGGTGGCAAAATGCTGCCAGGAGCGAGGCCATAACACCTGTGCAACCTGCAATCAGAATAACTGGTGCGCCAAGCAGAAAAATGCGGAGGACATGGCTCAAACCCGGTTTCAAAAACAGGAACAAGAGCGGGCAGCACGGGAACAACTGGAAAAGCATGTGCCCAAGCTGGCAAAATATCTGACCATACTGTTTTGGTTGAACATTGCTACTCAGATTCCCAGTCTTATAAGCAATGATCTGACCAAGGGATTATCTAGTTTATACCAAACCGGTCAAATCATTTCTCTGCTGCTTTCTCTGGCAGTCGTAGTGTTCTATTTGGCAATGGGAACTGCCAACAGCCGCTATCTGAAAGCTGCCCTGTACATGGGGTGTGTTACGTTGGCTGAAGAAGTGCTCATGTGGCTCACTGGCGGAGAAACACCGGCCTGGACGTTGCTCATCAATATCCCGCTTATTGTTGTGGGCTTTGTGGGCAAATATAACCTATATACCGCTCACAGCGAGCTTTTGACACCGGTAGATGTTGCCCTTTCCGAGCAATGGCAGAAACTGTGGAAGTGGTATATTAGACTATTCATTGCTATGATCGCATCTGCGGTTTTGGTTTTCATTCTCCCAATCCTTGGCATGTTGGCTACCATAGTGGCAGGAATCGGCACAATTGTAGTATCCATTATGGAACTGATTTACCTGTACCGCATGATGGTTGCTTTCCGTACTTACGCTAAGAATTTGGCCGCTTAAGCGATCACGGCCAAAAACATAAGCGCTGCCACGATGCCGATGGCGGAGGCCGCCAACAGGCATTTATCCAGAAACTTGTGCATCTGCTCACGGCGGGTCGCTGCGCCGGGGTAGGGAGTATAGGCTAAGTATTTCATTACGAGTGCTTTCATGTTGGGATCCTCCTTAACATTTGTGATGCTAACAGGATACAACAGGATATGACCAATAAATCGTACCTTTAAGAATTTTTGAATCCCTTGCAAATTTAGGGGAAATATGTTATCATATAGCATACATTTTCTGCAGGAGGTGGCGTTTGAGATGGAAATGAAAATATTCGGCAAAGTGTATCAGCTGCCCCTTTGGCTGGAAAAGACGCTGAATGTATTGAGAAAGATCGGCAGCGTGCTCAAGAGCATCGCTAAGTGGATCTATCGCCTGCGGGGCTTCTTTATGGCGATTCCCGTGGTGCTGGCTGCTTTGTATCTGGCAACCAAAAATATGGCAAGACTTCCCGATGAGGTGGGCATCAACCTGCTGGCAAACGGCCAGTATGAATACCTTATCAGCCGCGGCCTGGCGGTGATGGGCCCCCTGGTGATTACCGGCGTGTGCCTGGTGATGATGTTTCTGTCCCGCAGAACCGTTTTCCCCTGGCTGATCAGTATCTTCTCTTTGGTGTTGCCGCTGCTTATTTATATCACCAATGTTTTCCCGGCATAAAAATAAGTGCGTTGGAGATTCTCCAACGCACATTTTTTATTGATTTATGAGTGCTACCAGTTCCTCCATGGAGTGGGCGATGGCCACAGCACCGGCTTTTTCCATGTCCTCCACCGTGCCGTAACCCCAGGAAACACCGATGGTGGAAATGCCGTGAGCAGCGGCACCGATCACATCAAATGCGGTGTCACCAACCATCAGGGTCTGCCCTACATCACCTGTGAGTCCCAGCAGATAGGTGATCACGTCCGCTTTGTGAGACCGGGAACCGTCCAAAGTGGCGCCGGCAATTTGCTCAAAGTATCCGTCAAGATCAAAATGGCGGAGAACTTCGATTGCCATCACTTCCGGCTTGGAAGTGGCAACAAACAGCCGATGCCCCTGCCCTTTCAAAGATTGCAGCATATCCGCAACACCGGGGTAAGGAAAGTTTTCAAATTTGCCGACAGTCGTATAACGGCTGCGGAATACCTTGATGGCCTCATCGGTTTTGTCGGCAGGGACGCCAAACCGAATAAAAGTCTGATCCAGGGGAGGACCTACAAATACCCGCATCTCCTCCCGGGAGGGAACGGGCAGGCCAAAATACTCCAGGGCCAAAGTGGCGCAGTTCATAATACCTTCCCCAGAGTCGGTAATCGTACCGTCCAAATCGAAGAAAATGGCTTTTTTGGTCATAACGAACCTCTATTTTTTGAAGATGATGAAAAACAAATAACCCAGCAGCATACCGAAGAGATTCAAAATCAAATCATCGATGTCCAGGCTGCCCAACAGCGTCACCAGCTGCAGAAGTTCCACCAAAGTGATTGCCAGGACGCAGGTCAGCAAAAAGGGGAAGAACTTCCGTAAGGACGGCCACAGCCGGGGAAGGAAATATCCAATGGGGATGAAAAGAAAAATATTTCCCCCAAGGTTGATGATGCAATGCAGAAAGATGGGACTGAAATCCATTCGCTTCACCACATGCCAGTAGCTGCCAATGGTGTGGAAGGGAATCAGATTCATGCTCTGCCGCATCTGCTCGGCATAGGAAAGATCGCTGCCCAAACGGTCAGGACGGTCGAACAGAAGCCACAGCAGAATTGCCACATACACCACAAAGAGGAATCGCCACAAAGGTGTAGACTTGGGATAGCGCTTCTTTTTCATCGCTTACCTCTGCCCTTGCTTGCGGCAGGCTTCCTGGAAGGTGCGGCTTTTTTAATCGGTGCAGGCTTTTTGGCGGCAGGTTTTGCGACTTTACCCTTAGCTGCCGGCTTGGGGGGCAGCTTGGGCGGCGGAGTCTTGCCACCAGCTCTGGGCGGCACAGCACGGATCAGACATTTGGGGCCGGAGCCGATCAGATCTTCTCTGTGAGCCTTGATGAGAGCCTCGTGAACCAGGTAATAGTTCTTGGGGTTGCGGTACTGGATCAGCGCCCGCTGCATGGCCTTTTCATGGGGATCGGTGGGCACATAGACCTTTTCCATTGTTCTGGGATCCAGGCCGGTATAGTACATCACAGAGGACAGGGTAGAGGGGGTGGGATAGAAATCTTGCACCTGCTCCGGATTGTAGCCCATATCCCGGATATACTCTGCCAGCTCCACAGCTTCTTTCATGGTGGAGCCGGGATGGCTGGACATGAGATAAGGCACCAAAAACTGATTCATGCCGTACTGCTTATTCAGTGCCCAGTATTTTTCAACAAACTTGTTATAGACGGCGTTCCGGGGCTTGCCCATACGGCTAAGAACCGCGTCGGACACATGCTCGGGAGCAACCTTCAGCTGGCCGGAGATGTGGAACTGCACCAGTTCCTTGAAGAAGGTATCCTTCTTATCAGCCAGCAGATAGTCAAAGCGGATACCGCTGCGAACGAAGACTTTCTTCACACCGGGGATTTTCCGAAGCTTCCGCAGCAGAGCAATATAGTCCGAATGATCGGCCCGCATATTCTTGCAGGGGGTGGGGTACAGACACTGCCGACCGCCGCAGGCGCCCTTAGAAAGCTGCTTTTCACAGGCGGGGTGGCGGAAGTTGGCGGTAGGGCCGCCCACATCGTGAATATAGCCCTTGAAATCTTTGTCTTTTACCATGACCTCTGCTTCTGCGATGATGGACTCATGGCTGCGGGTCTGAATAATACGGCCCTGGTGGAAGGTCAGCGCGCAGAAAGAACATGCGCCAAAGCAGCCGCGGTTGCTGACCAGGCTGAATTTGACCTCTTCAATGGCAGGCACACCGCCGGCTTTCTCATAGCTGGGGTGGTATGTACGCATGTAGGGCAGATCGTAGACGGCATCCATTTCCTCGGTGGTCAGAGGCTTCTGAGGCGGGTTCTGCACCACGAATTCCTTGCCGTAAGGCTCTGCCAGCCGCTTGGCAGTAAAGGGGTCACAGTTGCCGTACTGCACCTTGAAGGACTCTGCGTACTTGCGCTTGTTTGCTTTCAGTTCGTCATAAGTAGGCAGAACAATGGTGGGCAGGCTTTCATCCAGCTCCTCGGCACGGAACACAGTGCCATCGATGTAGGTAATATCCCGGACATTCATGCCGGCGTTTAAAGCGTCTGCAATCTCCACAATGCTCTTTTCACCCATGCCGTACATGAGAAGATC
>JAFOBK010000239.1 GCA_017381835.1 Oscillospiraceae bacterium
CATTGTTGGAGAAGCCAACCAGCTCGGTGATGGACACCACAGCCTGCTTCAGAACATCGTCAGCGATGCCGAATGCGTTTGCGAAGGTGATCTTCTGATCGGTGACGTACTTCAGACGATCGTTGGGGATGATGATCAGGGAGTCAACCTTCTCGCTCAGAGCAGCGATACCGGCCTCAGCCTGACGCATACGGTTTGCACCCTCAAACTTGAAGGGCTTGGTGACAACACCAACAGTCAGGATGCCTGCCTCGTGAGCCAGGTCAGCCACGATGGGAGCTGCGCCGGTGCCGGTGCCGCCGCCCATACCTGCGGTGATGAAGACCATATCGGTGTTCTCCAGGATCTTTGCGATCTGGCTGCGGGACTCTTCAGCGGACTTCTGGCCGATCTCAGGCTTGGAGCCTGCGCCCATGCCGCCGGTGAGCTTCTCACCGATCTGAACCTTATTCTTGCAGATGGATTTATTCAGATCCTGCTTATCAGTGTTGATAACAATGAAATCAACGCCTGCAACGCCGGACTCGATCATACGGTTAATAACATTGTTGCCGGCGCCGCCGACACCAATTACCTTAATTTTAACAACTCTCTCGGGGTACATTTCAGCCATGTTGCTTTCCTCCTATGTATCAATTAGCAGAAGGGCTGTACCAATTCTGCTGGGCATACAATCTTACTTTTATATTCTATCTTGAAAATCGGGATTGGTCAATAGAAATTCTTATTTTTTCGCCAAAGAATTTCCAAATTTGCCGTCTTGTTTTCTTAGGTAAAGGGGGTATATCCTACCTTATCCACCCAATTGGTGAAGCTCACGTCCAGGTGGCCGCTCTCATAAGCTTCCATTCTGTCAACAGTGGCTCTCAATGCGCTAATCTTGTAGTCCAGCTGCATGGTATCACCCAAATTGATCTGGAAGCGCTCATCATACCACAGTTCAACGGCCTTCAGATTGGTCACATCCACGCTGTCAACCTGGCCGGAAATGCTGTTGGTACTAAGGACCTGCAGCACAGAAAGCGCCGTCTGCAGCCGCTGGGAGGCAGTCACATCCACGGTAATGGACTCCGGTTCCTCCTCTGTTTCGGTGGGTTCACCTTCGGTTTCCTGGTCATCAGGAATTTCTCCGGTTTCCATATCCACTAGGGGAACTTCGGTCAACTCGCCTTGATGGGCAACAGCCTGCTGTCCAATGGCGGGAGATTCCAGCATCACGCCCAGCACCTGGGTATAGTCCTTGGCGGTAATGCTGTTGACCTGCTCCACCAGCTTACCGGCATCATTCATCAGCCACCATTCGCCCTTGGCATCCTGGATGGAGTAGACGATATCCTGTTCTGTAATCTGTATATTGACCGTATCGGGCAAAATTATTCCTACACGGACAGTATCCACGTAAGGCAGCTCAGACATGATATTTCCGCTGACCTGGGCACGGCTTACACCCAAAAGATTGCTGCCGGTTTCAATGCCCGCTGCTTCGGAAATTTCCCAGGGGGTATATTTACTGTTGCCGGATACCTGCACCTTATCAACCTTGAAGAAGATGGACATACCCAGCACAATGGCAAATACCACCGCTGCCACTGTGATCAGATGCAAAATAAACTTGCCGCGCTTAAAGGGCTTAGGCGGAGTATAAATCACATCCGAATCCTTCAGTTTCCGCTCTCTGCGTACCGGCCGTTTTCCCTTAGTGGGTGTTCTGTCCACTGTATGCAGATGTCTTTGTTTTTCCTTGGTATTCATGGATTTGCTCCTTTATTTCTGGCCTTTGCCGGAGATGAGTTCCTCCATAATGGTGCAGATCCGCTCTGCACAATCCGGAACCGCAATATGCAGCAGGTTCTTACGCATCGTCTCATACTTCTCACGGTCTTCCAGCAGTTCCCGGATCTTTGCCATAACCGCTTCCGCAGTGCAATCCTTTTCCAGGATCACTGCTGCCGCACCCTGGGAAGCCAGAGCCATGGCATTTTTCTCCTGATGGTTGGCGGTGACATTGGGAGAAGGAATCAAAATACAGGGCACACCGGCTACAGCCACCTCATTGCAGCTGGAAGCACCGGCACGGCCAATGACGATATCTGCCGCGACCATAGCGGTGGGCATATCGTAGAGATACTCCTTCAGGAAGATGGAACCGTTGCCGTGGATATCCACACCCTTTTCCTCGGTGAGTTTGGGCATCCAGTCCCAGCCGTAGCTGCCAACCGCGTGAATATGCTGGAAAGGATAACCTGCTTCCATCTCCAGGCGCATCAGCTCCGCAGTCATCTCGTTCATGGCCTTGGCGCCCTGGCTGCCAAATGCGGACAGAATCACAGGGCGGCTATCCAGGCCCAGTTTCTCCCGGCATTCGGACTTTTTGTTATAGATAAATTCGCTGCGGACGGGCATACCCACCGCCTGAATCTTATCTTTGTTCTTATAGTACTGGGCACTCTGAGGGAAGCACACCAGGTTTCTTTCTGTCCAGAGCGCTGCCAGCTTGGTGGTCAGGCCGGGTACAGCATTGGCCTCATGGACACAGCTGGGCACCTTCAAAAGACCCGCTGCCATCAGGGCAGGAAGGCTGGCATAACCGCCGGTACCCACCACCACATCCGCCTGAAACTCACGGATAATTTTCTTGCATCTATTCACTGCGTTTGCCAGCAGCTTCAGCGTCCGGACATTCTTTTTGATGCCGCTGAAGCTGAAATCGCGGTACATACCGTCGCCGGGCAGGGTGATCAGCTCATAGCCGGCCTTGGGAACCAACTGCTCCTCCATGCCGCCTACTGCGCCCACAAACAGAATCTTACTGTCCGGATGGCGCTGCTTCCAGGTATTTGCCACAGCAATGGCGGGATTGATATGGCCGCCGGTACCGCCGCAGGTAAAAATCACGTTCATAATACGTCCTCCATTTTGGATGCCCGACCCTCCCCTCTGGAGATGCCAAGCAAAATCCCCATCTCCCCCAGGTTCACCGCCAAAGCCGTCCCTCCGTAAGAAAAGAATGGAAGCGCAATGCCGGTGGATGGGAGAAGATTCGTAACTACACACAGGTTCAGCACCGTCTGCACGGCAATGAGAGTAATCAGTCCCGCAGCCAGAACCGTAGAAAACCGGTCGGCTGCACCCAATGCAATCCGATAGCCCCGAAGAATCAGAGCAATGAAAAGAAAAATGATCAGCAAGGCTCCCAAAAGCCCCACTTCTTCACAAATGATAGCGAAGATATAGTCGTTATACTGAAAAGGCAGATACAGGTACTTCTGTCTGCTTCGCCCAAGGCCCAACCCCAGCACACCGCCGGAGCCGATGGCATACAGCGACTGCAGGATCTGATAGCCGGTGTCGGAGGGGTCTGCCTCCGGATGGAGCCAGGCGGTGACCCGGTCACCGGCATAGCCCATAAAGGTGATATACACAAGTACAAAAGCCACAGCCAGGCCGAAGCCGGCCAGCAGCCATTTGGGATGGGTGCCTGCCACAAACATCATGACAACAGCCACCATGCCCATCAGCATGATGGCGGAAAGGTGCTTTTCCAGGGCAAGGGGTATCAAAATGCCCAGGATAGCCATGCCAAAGCCAAGCACCCCCCAGCGGAAGGTTCCGGCATCGCTGCCAAAATCCCGGGTGAGCTTACTCAGCAGCAGAATCATGGTGAATTTGGCAATCTCGGAAGGTTGAAACTGCAGCCCCCCAATACTGATCCAGCGTTTGGCACCGTTGACGGACTGTCCGAACAGCAGCACCATCAGCAAAAGGCCGATGCTGATCCAGTACAGCGGCCAGGCCATCCGATACCAAAAATCCGCCGAAATCCGGCTCAGTACCAAGAGGCCTGCCAGCCCTACCAAAGCACAGGCCGCCTGCTTTTGCAGGTATCGGGTGCTGAGGGTATAGCCGGTATCATACTGACTTTGGGCGGAACTTGCTGAGTACAGCATTCCCAGCCCAATTGTCAGCAATAACAGCAGCAGAATAAGAAATGTAACATCCATGCGTTCTCCCGTCTGAAACACACGCAGACGGGGGTTCTCTTTGGCATGCAATCTGCTATGCAATGCCTCGGGACTCCTTTCAGATCAGGCCGGAAATACCAATCCAGGCCAAAACGCACATCACAGCGGAAACACCGGCAAAGACCAGTACCACTTTTTCCTCTTTCCAGCCGCACATCTCAAAATGATGGTGGATGGGTGCCATTTTAAACAGACGCTTGCCATGGGTCAGCTTGAAATAACCCACCTGCAGAATAACGGACATGGTTTCGCAAATGTAGACAAAACCCACCAGAATCAGGATCAGGGGCATATCCAGGGCAAAGGCCAGGGCGCAAACAGCGCCGCCCAGGAACAGAGAACCGGTATCACCCATGAACACCTTGGCAGGATGCCAGTTGTAGAACAGATAGGCGATCAGGCCGCCAACCAGGGATGCGGGCAGCAGTGCCAAATCGTACTTCTTCAGGCCAATTGCGGCAGCGGTGAAGAAAATCATAACGGGAATGGTGACGCTGCTGCTGAGGCCGTCTACACCGTCAGTCAGGTTCACCGCATTGACACAGCCCACCATCACGAACATGGCGAAGAAAATATATACCATGGGATGAACGGCCAGATTTACATTCACAAAGGGAATGTAAAGATTGCAGCTGAGGCTGCCTTCTTTATAAAGCAAATACAGATACAGCACAGATACGATCATCTGCAGAGATGCCTTCTGCCAGCTGGTCAGACCCAGGTTACGCTTGAACTTGATCTTGGTAAAGTCATCCAAAAAGCCAATGAAGCCAAAGCACAGCGCGGGGATCAGCGCATAGAACACGGTAAATTCCTGCATGGTGGGGATGCAGATCAGCAGGCAGATAACCGATGCAAAAATGAACATCAGACCGCCCATCATGGGGGTGCCCGCCTTATTGTTATGCCAGGTAGGGCCCAGTTCCCGAATGGACTGGCCTGCCTTCAGGGCACGCAGGATCGGCAGCAGCAGACGGCCCAGCACGCCGGACAGCACAGCCGCCACCAAAGCCATGATCAAAACTCTTGTCATATGTAGTTCCTCCGATTATTTCTCTTCCTGCAGGAATGCCTCCAGCACCTGCTCCATACGCATGCCGCGGCTGCCCTTGAAGAGAATGGTATCGCCGGGCTTTGCCAAAGTTTTCAGCACCTGAACCATTTTCTCCTTTTCCGTAAAGGCACGGGAGAACTTGGGCAGCATACCGCCGGTACGGGCGCCGGTGAGCATACCTTCACTGTTGGGACCATAGGCCAGCAGCACATCGGTCTTCTCCGCTGCAATACGGCCTACCTTATAATGCTCTGCACGGGCGCAGGCACCCAGCTCCAGCATATCGCCCAATACGGCTACACGGCGGCTTTCCCGGTTGCCAAGCACTGCCAGGGCAGCTGCCATGGACTCGGGGCCGGCATTATAGCAATCATAGATAATCGTATAGCCATTCTTTTCGTAAATTTCCTGACGGCCGGCCATGTTCTGGAACCGTGCCAGGCTTCTGCTGATTTCCTCAGGGGGAACATCCATTTCCATACCCACGACAATCGCTGCCAGGGCATCGCTGACATAGTGCTGGCCCTCCAGCTCCAGTTCCACTGCGAACTGAACAGAGTCATTCTTTGCCAGGAAATACAGCGTGCCGTCTGCTTCACGGACTTCCAGACCCTTCAGATCACACTCAGGATTACGGACGCCAAAGTAAAGAGCATTACGGCCGCCGGACTTCTTCTGATTCCACAAAAGGCCGTCATCACCGTTGAGGATGATCTTGCCGTTTTCATGCATACCTTCCAGGATCTCCAGTTTGGCCTTCAGAATGCCCTCAATGGAGCCCAGGTGTTCGATATGCATAGTACCGATGTTGATGATCACAGCCACATCGGGCTTACCGATAGATGCCAGGTAAGCGATCTCACGGAAATGGTTCATGCCCATTTCCAACACGGCAACCTCAGTATCCTCAGGCATGCTCAGGATTGCCATAGGCATACCGATATCATTGTTATGGTTAGCAGGGGTCTTTTCCACCTTGTACTTGCTCTGGAGGACTGCTGCCACCATTTCCTTGGTGGTGCTCTTGCCCACAGAACCGGTAATGCCCACTACCTTCATGCCGATTCGGTCACGCTCGCCGCGGGCAATATCGCCCAGGGCAATGCGGGTGTCCTCCACCACGATGGCGGGATAGTCACCGTCGCAATGGTTGCACAGCACCGCAGCCGCACCCTTTTCGAATGCGGCGGGGATATAGTCATGACCGTCACGCTCGCCAACCAGGGCGATGAACAGCTGACCTTCGGTGAGTTTCCGGGTGTCCATATTGGCACCCAGGAAGGTCACATCCTTATATTTGGGGTCGATACGGCCGCCGCACCACTGTGCAGCCTGCTGCAGCGTAATTCTTCCCATGATAAATTACCTCATTTCCTCCAGGTAGGCAGCGACAACTTCACGCTCATCGAGGTGATGCTTGACGCCATTGATCTCCTGGTATGTTTCATGGCCCTTTCCGGCCAGTATAATTATATCATTTTTCTCGGCAATGTCCATAGCATGACGGATAGCTGCGGGTCTGTTTTCAATAATTTCATAATTATTTTTGCTGCCATCGATGCCCTTTACGATATCTTCAATGATTTTTGCGGGATTTTCGGTGCGGGGATTATCGGAAGTGATAATGGAAAAGTCTGCAATATCCGTGCCGATCTTGCCCATGATGGGGCGCTTGATGGGGTCACGGTCACCGCCGCAGCCAAAGACCGCAATGAGTCTGCCCTTGCAGAAGCCCTTGCCGGAGGACAGCACATTTTCCAGGCCGTCGGGGGTATGGGCATAGTCAATGAGGATGGTATAGGGTTTGCCGGGAGTGGGAACCACTTCCACTCTGCCCTTAACACCCTGGGCAGTCCGCAAAGCATTGGCAGCATCGGAAAGAGAAATATCCAGCTGCATAGCCATGCCCAGCACATTCAGAGCATTATAGACGGTGAACTTGCCGGGGATGGGGAGCTTTACTTCCACCTTCTCTTCGCCGCTGATAGCAGTGAAGGAAACGCCGTCAGCCAGAAGCTCTTCATTCTGAGCATAGAGGTCTGCAGTACCCTTGGCAGAAACGGTCAAAACAGGGCATGCCGCACCGCCGCAAAGGCGATCATACCAGCTGTCATCCAGGTTGCCCACAGCCTTACGGCAGCGCTGGAAGAGAATAGCCTTGGTGTCGCAGTAAGCTTCCATGGTCTTGTGGAAATCCAGATGATCTTCGGTCAGATTGGTAAAAGATGCCACATCATAGGTAATGCCTGCCACTCTGTCCAAAGCGATGGCATGGGAGGAAACCTCCATGATCACATGGGTGCAGCCGGCAGCGCGCATTCTAGCCAGCAGCGCCTGCAGTTCAAAGCTCTCGGGGGTGGTGCGGTCAGCGGGGATATGCTCGTCGCCGATGATATTCTCCATAGTGCCCATAAGGCCTACCTTTGCACCCTTCACCACTTCCAGCACATGCTTCAGAAGGAGCGTGGAGGAGGTCTTGCCGTTGGTGCCGGTAACGCCGATCATCTGCATAGATGCGGCGGGATTACCGAAGAAATTACGGCCGATATAAGCCAGCGCCAGGCGGTCAGATTCCACCAGCACATAGGGGAACTCCCCTTCCGGCTCCTTGGCGGTGACGATGACAGCAGCACCCTTTTCCATGGCCATGGGGATAAAACGGTTGCCGTCGGTAGCAAAGCCGGTAACAGCCACAAACATGCCGCCGGGCTGCACCTTACGGGAGTCATAGGCAACATCCTGGATCTCCATTTCCAAATTTGCGTTGGTTTTTAAAACAGTTACATCTGCAAGCAGTTCTTTCAGTTTCATAGCGTTTCTCCTTAATCTCTTGCTTGTGTATCGGTAAATTCTAATTCTATGGCGGTTCCTCTGGGAACCTGGGTATTGGGATCTATTGATTGGGCGGTTACCTTTACATTCGGTTCCAGCCCGGTATTTCCAGTCATTTGTAAGTATAAGCCCAGTTTTCCGGCGGTATCTGCCGCCTGCTGCCGGTTCATACCGAGAAAATCCGGTACCGTTACCAGTTCTTCCTCTTTCATTTCTCCTAAATACAGCAGCACCTGGCTGCCATAGGGAATCTGCGTTCCGGCCCCGGGGATCTGAGCGGTAACCGTTTCCCCGTCTCCTCTGCACACGGCGGTAAGGCCAACATCTTTCAAACGGGTTTCTACTTCCTTCCGGGTCATTCCCGTCATATCCTCTAATGGGATCATTTGATTATATGGCTCTGTGCGCTCTACTTCCAGATAAGGCAGGATATCTGCCATCACAGCGCCCACAGTAGGGGCAGCCATCACACCGCCGGAAATATAAATGCCGGTTTGGCGGGATGGGGTGTCCAGGGCTACCAGTACAATATACCGCGGATCGTCCATAGGCGCAACCCCTACGAAGGAGACAATTTTATCCAGCACCCGGTTGCCGTTTTCATCGAATACATCGATTTTTTCGCTGGTACCGGTCTTTCCGCCGATCCGGAATCCCAATACGGCGGCATTTTTTGCGGTGCCTTCTGTAACAACCGACTCCATCAGGCTGCACATGGTGTGGGAGGTTTCCTCGGAGATCACCCGCCGCACCGCAGTGGGCGTTTGCTCCAGAAGAATCTTACCATCCTTGTCAAGAACTTGAGAAACCAGGTAGGGTTCCATCAGCGTCCCGCCGTTGACCACCGCGGATATGGCTCTGACCAGCTGCAGCGGAGTCAGCTTAAAGGTCTGCCCGAAGGAACCGGAGGTCAGGGATGCAGTTCCCCATTTATCGGTATCCGTCACCAGAGCCTTATCGAAGAAAACACCCTTGCTCTCCCCTGCCAGGTCAATGCCGGTCTTTTCCAGAATACCGAAGTTTTTAATATAGTCATAAAAGGTTTCGCCCCCAAGTTTCAGGGCAATATGGGCAAAAGCCAGATTGCAGGAATTCTGCAGAGCCTGGGGTGTCTTTTGGGCGCCGTGTCCCTGATGCCGCCAGCAATGGAGCCGTTGGGCACGACCGGGAATTTGCTCTGCACCACTGCAGAAAAAGTTGGTGTCCAGGGTAATGGCGCCGCTGTCCAAAGCCGCCGCCATGGTCAGCACCTTAAAGGTAGAACCCGGTTCATAGCCATCGGAAATGCAGCGGTTGCGCCACTGCTTCAGCTGGGCCGCTTTTAAGGCTTCCTGATATGCGGCTTTTCCATTTTCATAACTATCGCTGCCTTCAGGGAACCGTAAATATTCCAAACGGAGGGTTTCCACCCCCGGGTCGGTTACTTCCAAATAGTTGTTGGGATCATAGCCACCCAAAGTGGCCATGGCGAGAATTTCACCGGTATCCACATCCATCACCATGCCGAATGCGCCGTTTTGCACATCATAGCGGTCAATGGCCAGCTCCATCTGCTTTTCCAGGCACGCCTGTACCGTCACATCCAGGGTCAGCACCACATCGCAGGCATCGGCGGGAATCACAAAATTCTCATAGGAAAAGGGCATATCCATCTCGTTATTGCCCTTGGTGGTAATCACCTTTCCGGTACTGCCTTCCAGGAAGCTGTTGTAGGCTGCCTCGATGCCTTCGCAACCGGTATTGGAGGTATTGGCAAATCCCACCACCTGGCTGGCAAGGCTTCCGAAGGGATAAACGCGTTTGGATTCCGGTTCCAGGTGGATACCCTTGATACGGTTTTCATTGATGAACGCCCGCACTTCATCGGCAACTTCCCGGCTCACTTTCGCTTTGAGCCGCTTGTAGCGCTGGCGGATATCCTTGGCCTGCTCTGCGATCCATCCGGAATCCAGATCCAGGATTTCTCCCAATCTTTGACTAATGAGCGGAATGTCCGCCTTGGACTGCTTCAGTTCGTGGGGGTCTAAATAGACCGTTTCCACCGTTTCCGAGGCTGCCAGGATATTCATATTCCGGTCTAAAATCTGTCCCCGATCGGTGGTCACATTGGTGGTACGGCTTTGGTTTCGCAAAGCCAGATTCTGATAATACCCATGGTCGATCACCATGAGCTTGTACAGCTGCAGGGCCACCGGCACAAACACCAGCACTCCCAGCACCAGGGCGACCAATAAAATCCTGCGTTTTTGACCGCTGTCGCCCCGGATGCGGCCATAAGGATCCTTGTGTTTTGCCATGTTCCACCCACTTCTCCTTGAATCTTCAAATGGGCAGCAAGGATAGCCCTTACCGCCCATTGCAGCTACTATTCAAGTGTATGGGTGGGATCGGTCTTTATGCGAAAAGGCTCGTCATAAATGTTGTGACCCGGGTCCAAAGTGTTTCTTCTTCCACGATCTCCACAACGGGCATGGTCACATAAATCTGCTTTACAGGTACTTCTTCCACCGGGATCATACCCAAATCCAATGCCTGCTGGTAAACGCGATCCGGTTTATAGCCATCGGCATAAGTTTCTTCCAGTGCAACATGCTCGGCGCTGAGCTGGGCAACATAGTGCTCCAGGGTCACCACCTCACGGCGAACCCCATTGAGCCGGGTAATGCCCACAGCCATCAGGATCAGCATACAGACCGCCACAGCAAATCCAAAGATTGCAATGGGATCTACGGGAATATCGATCTTTTTGGCAGGCTTCGGGTCCGGAAGAGGCGCCCATGTCTGCTCATCCTGAATTTCCACTTTTACCGCCGCGGAACCGGGGGTATAGAACCGAATGTAGCGATTATCTTTCTTTGCCATAGTGCGCCTCCTTTCTCTAGTTTATAACTTCTGGCAAACCCGGAGCTTGGCGCTTCTGGCACGGGGGTTGGCTTCCAGTTCTTCATTGGAAGAAACAATGGGTTTGCGGGTGATGATTTTTACTTTCGGTTTCTTGCCGCATACGCAGACCGGGAATTGGGGCGGGCAGGTGCAACCCTTGGCTGCATCGTTCATAGCGGTTTTGACGATCCGGTCTTCCAGGGAATGGAAGGTGATGATCGCCATCCGTCCGCCGGGATTCAGCAGAGGGATCGCCACTTCCATGGCTTTCTCCACACTGCCAAGCTCATCATTGACTGCAATACGGATGGCCTGAAAGCTGCGCTTTGCCGGATGCTGCTTTTCCCGCAAGGCTGCGGGAGGCATGGCAGATCGGATGATATCCACCAGTTCCAGGGTGGTGGCGATGGGGCGTTCTTCCCGTCTGCGGCAGATCGCCGCTGCGATTTGGGGGGCATAGCGCTCTTCGCCGTAGGTATACATGATGCGTTTCAGTTCTTCCTGGGGCCAGGTATTGACCACCACTTCTGCGCTGAGTGCATCCTCATTATTCATACGCATGTCCAGGGGTGCATCCACCATATAGGAGAATCCCCGGTCGCCGTCATCCAGCTGGGGAGAGGACACACCCAGGTCCATCAGGATGCCGTCCACACCGTCGATGCCCAAATCACGCAGTACCTGATCCATTTCGCAGAAATTGGAATGAACCAATGTGACACGGTCTGCATAGGGTTCCAGCCGCTTGCCGGCAGCTGCCAGGGCAATGGGATCACGGTCAATGCCGATGAGACGGCCGGTGGTAAGCCGGGCTGCGATCTGGCTGGAATGGCCCGCGCCGCCCAAGGTTCCGTCCACATAAATGCCGTCGGGTTTGATATCTAAGCCGTCAATGCATTCCTGAAGCAGGACAGATACATGATGAAATTCTTTCATAGTCCGATTGCCTCCAGAGATGCCAGCAGTTTTTCAGGGGTAAGGTTTTCTTCTTCGAAGCGCTTGAATTCTTCCGCATCCCAGATCTCTGCCTGACCGGCTCTACCCACGATCATCACATCCCGCTCGATCTTGGCAAACTTCAGCAAAAACTGGGTCAGCGTAAAGCGGAACTGCTTATCGGGGTTGCACTGGGTGGCATTCATAAAGATCAGACTTGTGGCTGCGGAGCGCTGGGAAATGGGCAGGTTGTTATAGTTGTCACTGAGCTTCTGCCAGTCGGCAGCGGTGTAAACGGTAAGACAGCTATGACCGCAGTTGACACCCAGCGTGACATAAAAGTCATCGCCCAGCTCCGCACGCAGTTTAGCAGGCACGAACAGACGATTCTTCTCGTCCAGCTTAGCAGGGTATTTACCGATCAAAGCGCTCACCTCCACTCCATTTTACTCCACTTAACTACCCTTTTACTCCCTATACCGACAGTATAACGGATGCTTTTGGAAAATGCAATGTTTTTCTTTGTAATATTCCGGCTTTTTTCCATGAAAATACTGGCAATTCCCAATTTTAGAACACATGTTCTATTACAAGAACTGCCAGTGTTTTACCGTGTCATCCCATAAACTGCAATTGTCCGTCCTCCAGGATTCCTTCCACTTTCACTGGCGTTTTACTGCTGCGCAGCAGATAGACAGACAGAGGGCCTTCCACCTGCTCCTGCACCAAATGCCGCAGATGGCGGGCACCGCCGCGGCTGCGTCCCTCGGCACCCAATTTCTTCGCCAGCCCATCCGGCAGGCTCAGCTGGATACCTGCAGCAGATGCCCGCTGCTGCAATTGCAGCAGATACTTTCGGGCAATCCCCTCCATCTCCCCTTCCGCCAAAGGCGAAAAGCAGATGATTTTATCCAGTCTACCCAGAAATTCAGCTGAGAAATGGGAACGCAATGCCTGTTTTACCTGGCCGGATTTTCCCTGGGGCTGGAAGCCCAACCCCTCTGAACGCTGCTCTCCCCCCAGATTGGTGGTCATGACGATCAGGGCATTGCGGAAGCTGACCCGTCTGCCGGTGGAGTCTGTCAGAACACCTTCCTCCATGATCTGCAGCAGCAGACCGGCCACATCCGGATGGGCCTTTTCCAGTTCATCCAGCAGCACCAGACAGTAGGGTCTGCGGCGAACTGCCTCTGTCAGTTTTCCGCCTTCCTCATAGCCTACATAGCCGGGAGGGGCACCGATCAATCGGGACACGGTGTGCTTCTCCATGAATTCCGTCATATCCAGGCGGATCATGGCATCCTTGCTGCCATACAGCTCTCCCGCCAGCACCCGGCAGAGTTCTGTTTTACCTACCCCGGTGGGGCCTGCCAGCAGCATACTGGCCACGGGTCTGTTTTGATCCCGGATGCTGCACAGTCCCCGGCGAACTGTTTCCGCAGCCTCCTTGATCGCGGTTTCCTGGCCCAGGATCTGGGATGCCAGGATGTCCTCCAGATTCAGCAGCCGCTTACGCTCATCGGCTGTGAGCCTGCCTACAGGGATGCCGGTTCTGGCCGATACCGCCCAGGCCACATCATTTCCCGTAACCGTGCGGGCTTTGCGGCTTTGAGGAGAATTGGCTGCCATGGTCTGCAGTTTATCCCGCAGCTGCGCCGCTTTTTCATAGTGACTTTCCCGCACCGCAGCACGCAATTCCTTTTCCAATTCCATACGGTTTTCCCGTCTGCCGCCATAGAGTTCCTCCAGGCGGGCATGGGCAGCCCCTTCATCCAAAAGGTCAATGGCCTTATCAGGCAGATACAGATCCGGCAGATACCGCACGGATAAGCGCAGCGCTTCTTTTAATGCCTCAGCTGAGATCCGCAATTTATGATGGCGCTCCAGGCCGGGCTTTAAGGCTTCCAAAATGGCCATGGTCGCCATTTCATCCGGCTCTTCCACGCTGACCGGCCGGAAGCGGCGCTCCAAAGCCGGGTCTTTCTCAATATATCTGCGATATTCCTCCCGGGTGGTTGCTCCAAGGATCTGCAACTCTCCTCTTCCCAGGGCAGGCTTGAAAATATTTGCCGCGTCAATGGCACCCTCTGCGGCGCCCGCTCCCACGATGGTGTGCATTTCATCCACAAAGAGAATCACTTCTTTGTTGCGCTTGATTTCAGCCAGCAGATCCCGCAATCGCTCTTCAAATTCACCCCGATATTTGGTGCCGGCCACCAGATTGGCCATATTGAGGCTCACAAGCCGTTTATCCTTTAACTGGGGCGGCACATTTCCCGCTGCCATTCGCTGGGCAAGGCCTTCCGCAATGGCGGTCTTGCCCACCCCGGGTTCTCCAATGAGTGCCGGATTATTCTTATTCTTTCGGCTCAGGATCCCCACCACCGCATCGATTTCCCGGTCTCTTCCGATCACCGGCTCCATTGTCGATGCTTTTTGGATCAGATCCTCGCTGAATTGTTCCACTAGACGCATAGAATAGCCCTCCTTCTTTTCCTGCTCCCCCACTTGCAGATGTTCCACCGTGCGGTGGAACAATTCCCGGGGATCGATGCCATAGATCCGCAGTATATCACCGGATGCTGTTGTTTCTGCCCGAAGCATGGCAAGAAATATGTGCACCGGTTCCACAATTTGATTTTTCATAGCCCTGGCTTCTGCTGCCGATTTTCTCAGGATTTGGGATGCGTGCCGGGTGAATCCCTGGTGCAGAGGTGTTTTCGGTGTGCCCCTCCCATAAAGAATCATCGCTATCATCTTTGTGGTTTCTTCCCGAACCCCAAAGCTGGTGAGCAGATATCCGCACACACCCTTATGTCCCGATAAGGCCATCAGCAGGTGGATGCTCCCCACATAGCTATGGCCCAATTCCCTGGCTATTTCCGCGGATCTGCGCAGAATTTCCTGCGCCGTCCTGCTGTACTGCATATCCGCACCTCCTATATCCGGAAAGTTTTCCCAGCCGACCGAAAAATAAACCGGGCAATTGTGAAAAAAGAATTGCAATTTCTAAAATACATGTTAGAATAAAGGTGCATTACAACGCTGATGCGGAAACATATAATTTGACAGGAGGAAAAATCATGGCTTACAAGATTACTGATGCTTGTGTCAAGTGCGGCGCTTGCGCTGACCAGTGCCCCGTTGAGGCTATCTCCGAGGGCGACGAGATGTACGTCATCGACGCTGACGTTTGTGTCGATTGCGGTTCCTGCGCTGACCAGTGCCCCGTTGAGGCTATCGTAGAAGAGTAATTCTTCGATCAATCACAATCAGCCTGTGCACATGCACAGGCTGATTTTTTCTCTGGAGGTTCCTATGGAGACCCTGTTTAACGGCTATACTCTGGAAATTGCCCCCGGTGCATTTCCCCTTAGTACCGATTCCATGGCACTGGCCGCTTTTGTACGGCTTCCCCGCAATGCCCGGGTGCTGGATTTGGGTTCCGGTTGCGGCACTTTAGGTATGCTGCTTTGCGCCAAGGACAGCGGCTGCAGCGTCACCGGCATTGAGCTGGATGAAACAGCCCACGAAACGGCATTGCATAACAGCGAAAAGAATGGTCTGCAGGATCGCTTAGCCAGTATATGCGGTGATCTCACCGGGATTGCCGAACTGGTCTCTCCGGGCAGCTTCCAGATCTGTGTTTCCAATCCCCCCTATTTTACCGCGGGATTCCTAAGCCGCTCCACGCCCCTTGCCCGCCATGAGCAGGCCTGCACCCTGGATGATCTGATGAAAAGCGCCGCGTTTGCTCTGAAATTTGGCGGTGATTTTTATCTTGTCCATAAGCCGGAACGGCTGGCAGAAATTTTCTCTGCCGCTTGTAAGTATTCTTTAGAACCCAAACGGCTTTGTCTGCTGCATCACAAAGAAGGCGGCCCAGTAAGCCTGGTGCTGGTGCAGTGCCGAAAAGGTGCTAAGCCGGGACTTGTGTGGGAAGATGCCACACTTTTTGACAAAAACGGTCACCCCACAGAATATTACAAAGGAATCTACCATCTATAACAAAAAAGAGCCAAACCTTTCGGTTTGGCTCTTCATTTATTTTTCTCAGATATTACTCATATTTTCAATGCATTCCATGCAGACATTTCTGCCGTGGTAGGTCACAAGGCCGCAGGCAGAGCCGCAGAAAATGCAGGAGGGCTCATACTTCTTCAGGATCACCTTATCGTCATCCAGATAGATTTCCAGTTCATCACGCTCAGCAATGTCCAAAGTACGGCGCAATTCAATGGGAAGGACGATTCTGCCCAATTCATCAACTTTACGAACGATACCAGTAGATTTCATGTGATCCCCCACCCTTTTTCATAATAAAAATTCAAATCGTATTACCAGGAACATTATACTAACACAGTTCAGTAATGTCAAATGTTTTTTATAAGTCAATAATTCTTTTTTTGAGCGTACTATGTAGCAGGGGGTATGGCCATGGTAATGAGTTGGATTTGGGTTGGGATTTTGGCAATATCGGTGATTGCATCAATGGTACTTGGGAATGGCGCCGGACTGGCTGCTGCTGTTCCCAAAGGCGCTCAGGCCGGCCTGGAACTGGCTGTTTCTCTGGCAGGTTCCATCTGCCTTTGGTCAGGTGTAGGCAAGCTGATGGAGAAAGCCGGATTGACCAACCTTCTCAGCCGGCTCTTCGCCCCTTTTCTAGGAAGGATTTTCCCATCTTTTCAAAAAGATACGGTTCTTGCCGGCTATTTAAGCAGCAATGTCTGTGCTAATTTTTTAGGATTAGGGAATGCTGCCACACCCATGGGTATTATGGCGGCCAAGCGATTGGCAGGTGGCAAAAATGCGGCTACCGACGAATTGTGCCGGCTGATCGTTCTGAACACCGCATCCATTCAGCTGATTCCCGCCACCGTTGCGGCTCTCCGCTCTCAGCTGGGCAGTGCCGCTCCCTTTGATATTTTACCGGCGGTCTGGGTCACCAGTATTGCCTCTGCCGGAATGGGATTACTGTCCGCAAGGTTTTTCGGGAGGATATTGAGAAAATGATTGACTATATCGTTCCGCTTCTCCTGCTGATTTCCTCATTACTTGCGCTGCGCAAACGGGAAAATGCTTATGATGCACTATTGGACGGGGCTGCGGAGGGGTTAAAGCTGCTGGTTACCCTGGTTCCCACTTTGATCCTGCTGCTGACCTCCATCACCATGCTCCGGGCTTCCGGTGCTGTGGAATGGATCAGCAAAGTCCTATCTCCCCTATTCTCGTTCTTTGGGATTCCCCCTGAAACGGCCATGCTGGTGCTGATTCGTCCCTTCAGCGGCAGCGCAGCTTTGGCCATCGGTGCAGAGCTGATGACCCAATATGGGGCAGATTCCCTGATTGGGCGAACTGCCGCCATTATGCTGGGTTCAACGGAAACCACCTTTTATGCCATCAGCGTATATTTCGGCGCGGCTGGCATTCAAAAGACCCGCTATACCATTCCGGCGGCGCTGATTGCGGACTTTACGGGTTTTTTCATAGCAAGTCTTACCGCAAAGATTCTGTAAAAAATCCCCTCTGCAACAGCAGAGGGGATTCTATTGATAACTTAAGTAAGGCGCTCGTGAATCTTTGCCAGCTGTTCAAAAATCGGAATCTGCTGGGGACAGACCTTGACGCATTCTCCGCAACTAACACACTTTCCGCCGTTGATCTCACCAAGAGCCTTATAATTCTGAACCGCATGATACCAGGTTCCTTCACTCATAAAGTGGTTATAGATTTCAAAAATCTTAGGAATGGGGATCTCCTGGGGACACACGTTACAGTAGTTACAGCCGGTGCAGGGAATCAGCACCTTCTTGCACAGCGCTTCACCAGCTGCCAAAATCGCAACCTTCTCTTCCTGCTTCAGCATGCCCGCATGGGCCTTTTCCGCAATGGCCATGTTCTGCTCTACCTGGCAGGTTTCATTCATGCCGCTTAAGACTACATTCACTTCCGGCATATCCCAAAGGAACTCCAAAGCGCATTGGACAGGATTCTTGGGCAGCATTGCCGCCACATCTTCAGACACATTGGCCAGTGTACCGCCCCGCAGAGGCTCCATGATCACCACAGCCAGACCCTTCTCATGGGCAAGGCGCAGGCCTTCCAGGCCTGCCTGGTAGTTTACATCCATGTAGTTGAGCTGCAGCTGGCAGAATTCCCAGCCGTCATAACCGTAGAGGATCTCCTTGAACACTTCAAGGCTGTCATGGAAGCTGAAACCCAGATGACGGATCTTACCCTCTGCCTTTGCCTTTTCCGCAAAGGAGATAATACCGGTCTTTTGGATATGCTCCCAACGATCCCGGTTCAGGGCATGCAGGAGATAAATATCGATGTGGTCCGTCTGCAGACGCTCCAGTTCCTCATTCAGAACCCGGTCAAAGTCCTCCTGGTTATTCACCATCCAAACCGGCAGCTTGGTGGCCAGGGTCACTTTTTCACGGTAACCGTCCTGCAGGCACAGGCCGGTGACCCGCTCGCTATCCTTATAGGCATAGGCGGTGTCCACATAGGTAAGGCCGTTGTCGATGGCAGCGCGCAGGGTTTTGATTGCCCACTGCTCATTGATGCTGCCGTCCTCATTCTTCGGAAGACGCATCATACCAAAGCCCAAAATAGAAGGGGTTAAGTCTGTTTTACCGAATTTCCGACACTCCATTTTTATACTCCTTTCACCATAACCGCCACGCCATCGGGAATTGCCGTAATGGCGGGATTACCTTTTCCAATCATTTTCTTCGCCATTTCCATAGCTTCTTCCAGGGAAGCTGCCGGGATCATATGCATCTTTTTCACAGTTTCCGGATCCACCTGGGACACAAAAATTACCGTTGCTTTCTGCAGCACCCGGATAAAGATCTGCGTCTGCCACTGATCGGGAACGGTTTCGCCGCGCCCACGGCTGAGGAACAGATCCATGGTCTTGTTGATATCTTCTTCATCTGCCAGCTGGTGGTAGAAATGATCGCCGCCGATGCCGTCATTGGAGGCTGCCAGCATGACGATCACGCCGCCTTCTTTCACAGCTGCCTCCGCCGCGGTCATACCCTTTACTGCCTGGTACACATTCTGATCCAGGGGGTAGCCGCCATTGGTGGAGATGACGATATCCGCAGGCTGTGTAACCGCGCCGCATAGGGAGAAGAGAAAATCCGTACCTTTCTTATGGGCAGCTTCCAGATCGCCTGCCACTGCGTAGATAGGCTCTTTCTCGCCGTTAAGAACCACATTGACGATGTAGCGCAGCTTTGCCTGCTTTGCTGCCCACAGCATATCGGTATGGATGGGATTGCCCTCCAAAATACCGGTACGGGAGCAGGGATGGGCGATAAACTCGGAACAATGGTTGGCAAGGACGGTTTCCCGTGCTGCCACACCGGGCAAAACGCTCTTTCTGCCGCCGGAGAAACCGGCAAAGAAATGAGGTTCGATGAATCCCTCTGCCACCAGCAGATCCGCATCTGCTGCCAACCGGTTAATCAAGCACTGACCGCCGGAAGGAAGGGTTCCGATATTCACCAGATTCTGGGTATCGTCACAATCGTGGACAAGGATTTTTTCGCTCTTTACGATTTCTTCGCCAAACTTGGACACTAATTCTTCTTTGGTAGTCTCCCGGTGACAGCCGGTAGAGATCAGAATGGTGATGTCCGCATTGGGATTTCCCTCCCGAATCTCCCGGAGCATGGGAGGCACGATCACCTTACTGGGTACG
Organism: Oscillospiraceae bacterium; assembly: GCA_017381835.1. The sequence goes on from JAFOBK010000239.1 coordinate 19,442, forward strand.
GGACGGGTATGGTCACTGGCGATCAGAACAATTTTCTCATTGCCCTTTGCCAGTTCCCGGAGGGTGATGCCTCCTTCCGGAGCAGCCATAGCCGCTTCCACAAGGGCATCCGGCGTTTTACCGGGATTGTATTCTTCAATGGAAGAAGTCAGCACTTTGACCTCTTCAAATTCATAGCTTAGGTGGGTCTTTCCGTAAGGAAACTGGATCTTCATAAAGTATTCCCCCATTTCTCTTACAAAAAGGATAGCATAAAAGTGAGTACAAGTAAAGAAAAACCGGAAGGCCTAAGCCTTCCGGTTTTGTAGCTTTGAGAATTACTCCTCGTCTTCGTCCTCGTCTTCAAAAGAGAACTCCAGGGTCTCGCCGCACTCATCACAGATGATGCTGCCTTCTTCCAGGGTCTCCTCGTCGAAAGCGATGACATTGCCGCAGATGCACTTTACTTCGTAGATGGTGGTGTCTTCGTCACCGAAGTCAAAACCCTCTTCGTCGTAGTCTTCGTCGTCGAAGTCGTCATCATAATCGTCGTCATCGTAGTCCTCATCATCCTCTTCGTCCATGATGAAGTCTTCGATTGCGTCCAGATCCTCTTCGATCTCGTCCAGCTCGTCGGAGATGGCGATGGTGGTATCCTCCACGTTGGTCAGCTTCTTGGTGACATCACCCAGCAGATCAACAATGGCAGCGATCATCTTGCCTTCTGCCTTCTCGGTATCCAGCTGCAGGCCTTCCATCAGGCCCTTCAGGTATGCGGCTTTTTCATTGATGGTCATAGTAAACTCTCCTTTTCGTTTTCGTTAGGGGTGTCGTTCTGACGATTCCGCATAAGCGGAAAGGAAAACTTTAATTACTTTGCGCGGCCCAGGTACTCACCGGTACGGGTGTCGATCTGGATCTTCTCGCCCTCGTTGATGAACAGGGGAACCTTAACCTCAGCGCCGGTCTCCAGGGTAGCGGGCTTCAGGGTGTTGGTAGCGGTGTTGCCAGCGAAGCCGGGCTCGGTGGAAGTAACAACCAGGTCAACAAAGGTGGGGCACTCAACGCCGAAAACATTGCCCTTGTAGCTCATAATGGTGCAAACGTCGTTCTCCTTGACGAACTTGAAGCTGTCGTCCAGAACGGAGCCGTCGATGGGAACCAGCTCGTAGGTCTCGCCGTCCATGAAGTAGTACAGCTCGCCGTCGTTGTACAGATACTGCATCTTCTTCGTCTCGATGGGCGCGTTGTCGAACTTGTCATGCGGGTTGAACGCGTC
>JAFOBK010000240.1 GCA_017381835.1 Oscillospiraceae bacterium
CACCGTAAACGAGCAGGGCATCCTGGTTCCCCCCGCACTGCGCTTCGACGTTCTGGAAGAAGTCACCAAGCGTCTGCCCGGCTTCCCCATCGTTCTGCACGGTTCCTCCTCCGTTCCCCAGGAGTACGTCGCTATGGTCAACGCCAACGGCGGCAAGATGCCCAACGCTATCGGTGTTCCCGAAGAGCAGCTGCGCAAGGCTGCAGCCCTGTCTGTCTGCAAGATCAACATCGACTCCGACCTGCGTCTGGCACTGACCGGTACTGTTCGTAAGTACTTCAACGAGCATCCCGATCACTTCGACCCCCGTCAGTACCTGAAGCCCGCTCGCGCAAACATCAAGGAAATTGTTCGCCACAAGCTGATCAACGTTCTGGGCTGCGCTGGCAAGGCTTAATTTGCTGTAACCCTTTCAAAAGGCTTCCGCGTCAAGCGGAAGCCTTTTTCTATTGACTACTGTTTTCCCTTTCGATAAAATAAAAGAAAAAGCAGGAGGTCTATCTATGACATTGCAAGAGAAAATCACCGCGGCAGCGGAATACATTCTCGCACATACTGCCCAGCGCCCCTCCATCGGCCTGGTTTTAGGCAGCGGTTTAGGTGACTATGCGGACACACTGGAGAACGCCCAGCGGATCCCTTATCATGATATCCCCGATTTTCCTCAGCCTACTGTGGAAGGTCACAGCGGCGCTTTTGTATTTGGCCAAAAGCAGGGCAAGTCTGTGGTAGTGCTTCAGGGCAGAATCCACTATTATGAAGGCCTTTCTCAGCAGGAAATCACCTTGCCTATCCGTGTGCTGGCTGCCATCGGTGTGAAGACCCTGGTACTGACCAATGCGGCAGGCGGCGTGAATCTGGACTACAAGCCCGGCACGCTGATGCTGATTTCCGATCACATCAACTTCTCCGGCATGAATCCCCTCATCGGACCTAATCTGGAGAAATTCGGCCCCCGTTTCCCGGATATGAGCGATCTGTACACCGCGTCCCTGCGCGCTGCCATCAAGGAAAAGGCCGCAGACGCAGGCATTCCCCTGGAAGAGGGCGTATATCTGATGTACTCCGGCCCCAACTACGAAACCCCTGCCGAGATCCGGGCCTTCCGGATTTTGGGTGCCGACGCGGTTGGCATGTCTACCGCGCCGGAAGCGCTGGTTGCCGGTCACAGCGGTCTCAACGTTGTGGGTGTTTCCTGTATCACCAATATGGCCGCCGGTATTTTACCGGTAAAGCTCAGCCATGCGGAAGTAACCGAAACCGCCGCCATGGTTCACGATCTGTTCCAGGCGCTGGTAGACACTATCCTGACTGTGGTCTGACCCTTGACTTTTGTTTCTCACAAACTATAATAAGAATATAATTCAATAGGAAAAGGAGCGTTTTCCATGTACTACCGTATGAAAGTTGCAGGTCTGGAGAGAGATCTGCCCATTTGCCCCGTTACCGATACCCTGTATATTGCCGGTTTTGTTATCTTCGGCGATCAGGAGCTGACCGTCGCCTGCGCCCGTGAGCTGCTCTCCCGTGCGCCCGAGTATGACTACATCATCACCGCCGAAGCCAAGGGCATTCCTCTGGCTCACGAAATGGCCCGCCAGGCCGGTGATGCCAAGTACATCCTGGCAAGAAAAGGCCCCAAGCTGTACATGAGAGATATTTTCTCCGTATCCGTCAACTCCATCACCACCGCCAAGGAGCAGAAGCTGTACCTGGACGGCGCCGATGCTGCACTGATGAAGGGCAAGAAAATCCTGATCGTGGACGACGTGATCTCCACCGGCGAGAGCCTGAAGGCACTGGAAGCCCTGGTTGAGAAGGCCGGCGGCGAGATCTGCGGCCGTATGGCAATCCTGGCAGAGGGCGATGCCATCAAGCGTGACGACCTGATTTTCCTGGAAGAGCTGCCTCTGTTCAACCCCGACGGCACCATTATGGCCTAAACCCTATACGGCACCGCGCTTGCGGTGCCGTTTTTTCTTAAGGAGCGCTTATGGCGGACAATTATCAAATCCAACTTCAAAACGCCCAGAAGTTTTTTCTGAGCTATGACCAGGAGCATCTGATTCAGAAATTTGGTCTGCACGCAGATGAAGACTACCTCTACCCGATCATGTTCCGCACTCTCTACCGCATTGACCGGAAAACCGGCAACTTTGAACGCTATCGGGGCACTTGGCAGGATGCCAACACTTTCGGCGAGGTGATGACCTTGCTGGACATTCTCTGCGACAGTAAGGATGACCGCTATCTTACCGGCAAGTGGATGAGCACCCAGATGTTTGGCAAGTATTTTCACTCCGGACTTTTGGAGCCAGAATATGATGCTCTGGCGGATGCCTTCGATAAAGCGCCCGGCAGCCTATGGAAAGCTTGTAAGGCTTTGGGGGGACATCCCATCGTAGGCGGTGACGAAGCCTACGCTGTGGAAATTATGGACGGCCTAGAGATCGGCATTTTCTTTTGGCATGCCGATGATGAATTCCCCGCTCAGCTGCGGTTCTTCTGGGACGAAAACGCCCCTATGTACATCAAATATGAAACCATGCACTATACCCTTGGGTATTTACGGCAGTTACTGCGATGCAGTTTGTAAACAAAAAAGCCCCCTCTTCTGAGGGGGCTTTTTATTGCGTTATTTCTGAAGCTGCTGCTTGTTGTACTGAAGGGTATAGAGCTGATGGTAGCGACCGTGCTGCTGGAGCAGCTCCTGGTGGGTACCCTGCTCGATAATCTTACCCTTGGACAGCAGGATGATATTGTCGGAGTGCTGGATGGTAGACAGACGGTGAGCAACGATCAGCATGGTGCCGATGTTCTTCATCTTCTCCAAAGAATCCTGAATCAGCACTTCGGTTTCCGTGTCAATATTTGCGGTAGCTTCGTCCAGGATCATCACGGAAGGCTTATGGACGATGGTACGGGCAAAGCTCAGCAGCTGCCGCTGGCCGGCAGAGAAGTTGTTGCCTCTCTCACGAACCACATCGTCCAGACCCTGCTCCAACTTATTGATGAAGGAATCCGCATTCACATAGCGGCAGGCTTCCATGACTTCCTCGTCAGATACATCATCCTTGCGCAGGACGATATTACTGCGGATGGTGCCGGAGAACAGGAACACATCCTGCAGCATCTGACCGAAATGACGGCGCAGGCAGGACAGCTTGATTTTCTTAATATCAATGCCGTCGATCAGGATCTGACCCTTCTGGATATCATAGTTGCGGCAAATCAGGCTCAGGATCGTGGTCTTGCCGGAACCGGTGGAGCCGACGAACGCCACGGTCTGACGGGGAGACACATGGAAGGACACGCCCTTCAGCACCCACTCGCCGGGCTTATAGGCAAACCAAACATCCTTAAACTCGATTTCGCCCTTGATCTCCTCCAACTCAATGGCATCGGGCTCGTCCACCACCTCGGGAACCATGTCCATCACGGTGAAGATCTTCTCCGCGGAAGCAAAGGCAGACTGGAGCACATCGAAATGCTCGGAAAGGGTCTGAATGGGGTTAAAGAACTTGGTTGCGTACAGATAGAAAGTGACCACGGTACCGCTGGTAATGGTCTGGCCCAGCAGGGTGGTATTCTCGATGAAGCCGCGGCTGCCGAAATACAGCAGGCACATGACACAGCTGATGTGCAGCATATAGACCATGGGACGGAAAATACCGAAGACGAACATTCTCTGATACTTGGCCTGCTGCAGATGCCGGCTGCGCTGACGGAAGGCCTCCATCTTCTCATCTTCCCGGTTGAAGATCTGGGTGATCTTGATGCCGGACAGATTCTCGGACAGGAAGGTGTTCAGCTCCGTACGGGAGTCGGTGACGGCCCGGTGAGCCTTACGGGAGAACTTCTGGAAAATAAAGGTGAAGAGTACCACGAAAGGCACGAAGCACAGAACGATTAGGGTCATGGCATAGTTGACAAACAGCATGGAAGTCAATACGCCCGCAATAACCATCACATTCTTAATGAGGGTCACCAAAACATTGGTGAACATCATGGAGATACCGTTGGTATCGTTGGTAACACGGGTCACCAGCTTACCCACGGGGATATTATTCAGCTGCTCGTGAGACAGACTCTCGATATGGCTGAATACGTCCTCACGCAGATCGGACAAAATCTTCTGACCAACCTTCTGCAGGATCATGGTCTGCAGATACATACTGACCATGGAAATCACCAGAATGCCTGCATAAGCGCCTACCATCCAAAACAGTTTCTCCAAAGGGAAATCGTACTTAATGAGGTCCTGGATCTCACCGATCAGCACGGGAGACAGCAGATCATAGGCAATGGAGATGAGCATGATGATGAACACCAGGATAAACTGACCCAGGTAAGGTCTGCCGTAGCTCAGCAGCCGCTTGATCAGCTGGGAGTCAGACATATTCCGCTCATACTCTTTGTAGTTTTTATCATGCTTCATCCGGATATAGGCGATCAGGAAGGCGATGGTAAAGATGCCGATGATGGCACCCACAATGAGAATCGGCAAATACTTATCCATTGTGATGCTCGCCTCCTTCCTCTTCCAGCTTCTGCAGTTCCACCATTTTGCGGTATTCCTCGCAAGTATCGTACAGTTCCTGGTGTGTGCCGAAGGCTGCCACAGCACCGTCGTCAATGAACAGCACTTTGTCCATCTGCTCGATGGTGGAGATACGGTGGGCAATCAGAATGGTGGTCTTGCCGGCACGGGTGGAGCGCAGGTTGCCCAGGATGGTACGCTCGGTCTTGGTGTCAACAGCGGAAACAGAGTCATCCAAAATCAGGATGGGGGCGTCCTTCAAGAGCGCTCTTGCAATGGAGATGCGCTGCTTCTGACCGCCGGAGACGGTAACACCGCGCTCACCCAGAATGGTATCATAGCCGTCGGTGAATTCCCGGATATTGCCGTCCACATCTGCCATAACAGCGGCATTTACAATGCTGTCGTGCTTCTTATCCTCGGAAGCAAAACCGATATTGTTGGCGATGGTGTCGGAGAACAGGAAGTTATCCTGAGGCACATAGGCACAGCCGGCACGGACATCCCGAATGGGAACCGTGTTCACATCGTGACCATCAATAAATACCGTACCGTCGGGTACGTTGTAGGTACGCAGGATCAGATCCACCAAGGTGGTCTTGCCGGAACCGGTACGGCCTACCAGGCCGATATTCTCGCCGGCATTGATCTTGAAAGACACATTCCGCAGAGCATCAAATTCACCGTCGGGATAGCAGAAGTCCAGATTCTTGAACTCAATGTCACCGCGGATATCCTTCAGGGGTTCCACACCCTCACGGTCCACCACATCCTGCTTGGCATCCAGCAGCTCACTGATGCGCTTAACGGAAGCCCGGCCGCGGGAAGTCATATCGATCAGATCCGCAACCGCCATAACGGGCCAAATGATCGCGTTAAAGTAGCCAATGAACTCCATCAGCTGGCCTGCATTGAAAGTGCCGTTCCAAACCAGGTAGCCGCCGTAGCCCAGAATAATGCAGATGACGCTCTCCACAAAGGTCATGACCAAAATGCGGAACAGCACAGATGCCTTGGCAAAAGCAATGTTGGCATCCTCATTTTCCTTACTGAGCTTCTTAAAGGCCCACAGTTCCTTGCCTTCCTTGACAAAGGCTTTGATGACCGCAATACCGGAGAAGCTCTCCTGGGCAAAGTCAGACAGATTGGAGAAGGCCTCCTGGCGGCGCTCCCACTTATCGCTCATGCTCTTGCCCACAACGATACTGGCTCCCATCAGGCATGCCATGGGAATCAGCGCAAAGCCGGTGAGCAGGGGATTCATGCGCCACATTTTCACGATGGCCAGCGCGCCCAGGAAGGCCGCGTCACAGCACTCCATGATGCCCCAGGAGTAGCACTCCTGGAAGGTATCCAGGTCATTGGTGTAAAGGCTCATCAGATTGCCCACATTGTTCTTGTGATAGAACTCCTGGGACAGATCCTTGCAGTGGTCAAACATCCGCTCACGCAGGTCAGACTCTGCCCGGATACCGGCACTGAAGAAACACACACGCCATGCAAAGCGGCCAAGTACGATCAGCAGGATGATACCCACCATGGGAAGGCAGACTTTCTCTACCAAAAATGCCACATCAAACGCTACACCATCCACATAGCCGGTGTTGATGCCGTTGATGACCATCTGATACAGATTGGGGATCACCAACTGCAGATAGTCAACTACCACCAGCGCAGCCAAACCCATCAGGATCAAGTGGGCAAATCGCAGATAATAACGATTGATGTGCTTACCGAATATCATTTCTCTTTTCCTCCTCTCTTATAAAAAGACGAGATTTCGGGGGTTAAGTCCATTACCTGTTACTATATCACTCATAAACCGCTTTTGCAAGGTGAAGCGCCACAATTTTTGTTGAAAAACCGGCATGTAAGGATTACATGCCGGTATATTTATCGAATTTTTTTACCGTCCAAAACCGCTTCCACCAGTTTATCACCGCTATAGCGCAGCGTCAGCAGGAAGAAGGGCGCGTTCTGCCACAGAAGATCCAGGAAAATCTGATCACCCTCCCATTTAGGCAGGTCATTCAGAAACTCCCGGCTGACCCATTGCAGGTCACCCTCATCGCATTCTTTCAGTTCTCCTTCAAAGCCATCGGCAGTGAAAAGGAACATGTACTCCCCTTCGCAGCAGTCATTGAGAAAGGTGACGATGCCTCTGCACTGAAGGCTTGTGAGGGTCAGGCCGGTTTCCTCCATGGCTTCCCGGCGGATGCAATCGTCGGGGCTTTCCTCTCCCTCGAATTTTCCGCCGATACCGATCCACTTATCCTTGTTGATATCGTTCTTTTTCTTGACCCGGTGGAGCATCAGCACATCATTTCCCCGGGTAATATAGCAAAGGGTAGAGTTAATCATCTGTTTCTTCCTCTCTTTTGATGATCGTTATGGCCTGATGCAGATTCTCCACCTGCACCAAAGCATGCCCGTCTTCTTTTTCCCCATCCAGGGTCCAGGACATGTCCGGCTCTGCTTCCACGGTGATGCGGGAGGCACTGCGGAAGGTCATCACGGCATTATTATACTGCTGCTTTTGCAAAGACAGCAAGCATTCGGAGATTTCCTGCAGATTTTTGGAAGCCCGAATCAGCAAAACCTCAAACTTTCCGTCCTGCAGATCCACCTGGCTGGGATCCAGTGTCATAATGCCGCCTACGGATGTGGAATTGCAGATGGCGCCGAATACATAATCGTCTTCCAGCACTTCGCCATCGTCCAGGGTCAGCTTCACATGATGCTTGCGGATCTGAGACAGCTCCTGCATGCCTTCCAGGATATAGGCCGCATGGCCCAAAAGATTCTTGGCGCTTTGGGGTGTGTTGTAACTGGCCTTGGTAAAGGCTCCGAAAGAGGCAACATAGGAAAAATACCGGTCGCCAAACCGTCCTGCATCATACACAACCGGTACACCTTCCACAATTTGCCTTGCCGCTTCTACGGGATCCGATGACAGTCCTAAGGAGGCAGCAAAGTCATTGGTGGAACCGGCAGGGATATAGCCGATGGGCAGCGTAAGTCCTGCCCTCATAAGGCCGGTTACCGTTTCATTGAATGTGCCGTCACCGCCGCTGCAAACCACCAAATCCATATCGGCAGCCAAGGTTTCCACCGCATCAACGGCATCCCCGGGACCGGCTGTCACATACACCCGCACATCGAAATCTGCCCGGTTAAACACTGCCAAAATATCGGGAAGTGCTTTGGATGCTTTCCGCGTACCTGCGTAAGGATTTAAAATAAACAATAGTTTTTTCAAGGATATCCACCAGCTTCGTTTCATTTGCCGCTATTATAGTCACCTGTTTTTAAAAAGGCAAGGCGTTAGCGTCGAGATTCCTGATAGCTTCACAGAAAGTTTACGAATCGTACAAATCTCCCAGGGCTTGACAAATGTGATATACTGGTATTGTAATTTCATAGGACAGTTCGCAACCATCCTGTCGGTAAACAAAACTAGGGACTGCTGATCCGCCAATGGGGATCGGCGATTGATGGGCGCTTTTGCGCTCATTTTTTTGTTGCGGACATATTCTGTCCGCATTTTTTGTTTTAGAGGTGATTTTATGAGAAAGCGTTCCCGTTTTCTTGCCTACAGCGCCATTATTGCCGCACTCTATGCGCTGCTGTGTTATCTGCAGAATTTTTTGATTCCCGGCTCTGCTTCCTGGGCAATTCAGATGCGTGCCGCTGAAGCACTGAGCATTCTGGCCTTTTTTACCCCCGCCGCCATTCCCGGCCTGGGTTTAGGCTGTCTGCTGTTTAACTTAAGCTTTGCCGGTGCCCTGCCTTTGGATTTCCTGGTGGGAACTTTGGCCTCCTGCCTGGCAGCAGCAGCCATGTATTGGCTTCGCAATTGCAAAATCCGAAAACTCCCTCTCCTGGGACTTCTGATGCCCGGTATTTTCAACGCTTTCCTGGTGGGCTGGGAGCTGACGGTTTACATTGGCGGCGGTTTTTGGATCAATGCCTTGTATGTTGCCTTGGGTGAGTGGATCGTGATGCTCACGCTGGGTGTAATCCTCTATTCCGCGATTCGTGTCCGGAATTTGGACACCAAACTGTTTCAATAAAACGCGTATCTGATAAAACCGACCCGATTTGTGCTGACAGCACAGACCGGGTCGGTTCTGTTTCTGGTATCTTTTCGATTACTTCTTGTCCTCTTCCGGAACAAAGTCCAGGGTGATGGCGTCGATAGCAGGACGCAGCTGGATATACTTGACACCGGCGGCATCCATCATCCGCTTGGATGCCAGTGTGCTGGGGGTGGTGGCATACTTATCGGACAGATAGTAGACTTCCTTCACGCCGCTCTGAATAATGGCCTTGGCGCACTCATTACAGGGGAACAGGGCAACATACAGCTTACTGCCCCGCAGGTCACGGCCGTTGGCGTTCAAAATAGCGTTCAGCTCTGCGTGGACAACATAGGGGTACTTGGTATCCTCACCGGTGCGATCCCAGGGGAAGACATCGTCGGAGCAGCCCTTGGGCATGCCGTTATAGCCGGTGGAAATGATGATATTGTCCTGGGATACGATGCAGCAGCCAACCTGGGTATTAGGGTCTTTGCTGCGGCGGGCAGCCAGCATGGCTACGCCCATAAAATATTCGTCCCAGCTGATATAATCGGTTCTTTTCATTGCGCCTACCTCCAAAATTTCTTTTTCCCATCATAGCAAAAAAATCCCCCAAGGACAAGGCCTCGGGGGAAATTTTTATACTTTTCAGTCAAAGAAGTTCTTAATGGTGTCAAAGAACTTGTTGCGCTTGGGGCTACTTTTGCCGTCCAAAGTCTCATCCAGCTTCTGGAGCAATTCCTTCTGCTCACGGGTAAGCTTTGTGGGGGTCTCCACCACCACGGTAAAGTGGTGATTGCCTCTGCGCTTGGGGTTATGGACATTGGGAATACCCTTGCCGAACATGGTAAAGGTCTTGCCGGTCTGGGTGCCCTCAGGGATCTCAAACTCTTCCTTGCCGTCCAAAGTGGGAATCTGCAGCTTAGCGCCCAGGGCTGCCTGGGTGAAGGAGATCGGCACCTCACAGTAAACTTCCATACCCCGACGGGTAAAGATGGGATGATTGCGGATAGAGATCTCCACCAGCAGATCACCGTTGGGGCCGCCGTTATAGCCCACATTACCCTCGCCGCCTGCACGGATGCTCTGACCCATGTCAATACCTGCGGGGATCTTGACCTTGACCTTATGGTTTCTTCTGACCTTGCCCTTACCGCGGCAGGTAGTGCAGGGAGTCTTGATGATCTTACCACGGCCGCTGCAGTGGGGACACTCAGAGGTAGACTGCATGGTCATGCCCATAAAGCTCTGGGTGGTGCGAACCTGACCGGTACCGCGGCAATTGCCGCAGGTCTCGATTACGCCGTCAGCAGAGCCGGTGCCGTTACAAGCTGCACAATTTTCAATTCTGGGGAAGGTAACTTCCTTATCCACGCCGAAGGCTGCCTCCTCAAAGGTCAGCTCCAACTGGGCGCCCACATTGTCACCCCGGCGGGGGACCGTCTGGGCATTGGCACGGCGGGTGCTTCCGCCGCCGAACAGGTCGCCAAAAATATCACCGAAGTCACCGAAACCGCCAAAACCGCCGCCGAAGCCACCGAAGCCGCCGCCATAGCCGCCCTGGCCTGCGCCGTAGTTGGGGTCAACACCGGCAAAGCCGAACTGGTCGTAGCGGGAACGCTTATCGTCATCGGACAGCACCTCGTAGGCCTCACCCAGTTCCTTGAATTTCTCCTCGGCTTCCTTGTCGCCGGGGTTCCGGTCAGGATGGTACTTCATGGCCTTTTTGCGGTAAGACTTCTTTATTTCCTCGGCGCTGGCACCTTTTTCTACACCCAGCACCTCATAATAGTCGCGTTTGTTTTCTGCCATACGGCACTCACCTCATTTTTTCGGGAAGGGGACGATGTTTTGCGGTATACTCCTCCACATCAATGCGAATTACAGCCACAATGCTCACCAGACGCTCGTCAAAGGTAAAGTCCTTGCCGGTCTGGGTCTTCATCAGAACAGACATTGCCTGCTTTTTCTCCTCCACGTCTTCCACGATTCTCGCAATACCCTTGCCCATCACAGAGGAGTAGACCAAACCGTACTGGCAGGGCTTTTCGCCCTCAAAGGGCATCCGGTCGCAGTCGATGGCGAAGAACACCTTGGGATTGGCCTGGATCATATCCAGCTTCTTGCCCCGGACAGCGCTGTGCAGATACATCACCAGCTTGTCCTCTTCCATGGTATAGCCATAGTTCATAGGCACCACATAGGGCTCATTATTCTCACAAAGGCCCAGATGCATGACTTTTGCCTTATCCAAAATCTCCAGAATCTGCTGGGGGTCTGTGACCTGTCTTTCTCTTTTGGTCATTCCCTTCATCGCTCGTCACCTCATATATGTTCTTGAAAATACTCCAAAAAGGGGCGGTGATATACCGCCCCTTATAGGGTGATCTGTCTATTAGTCAACAGTCTCGTAGTCAGCGTCAACAACGCCGTCGTTACCGCAGTTACCGCCGCAGTTGGGATCGCAGCCCTGTGCGCCCTGGGGGTTAGCCTGCTGGTACATCTTTTCGGAAACTGCGTAGAATGCCTTCTGCACATCCTCGGTAGCAGCCTTGATAGCAGCAACATCAGTGCCCTTGTTGACTTCCTTCAGCTTATCAACAGCATTCTGGATGGAAGCCTTCTCTTCTGCGGAGATCTTGTCGCCCAGCTCATTCAGAGTCTTCTCGGTCTGATAGATAGTCTGGTCAGCAGCGTTGTGGGTGTCAACCTCGTCCTTACGAGCCTTATCCTCAGCAGCGTACTGCTCAGCCTCGCGGACTGCCTTGTCGATATCTTCCTGGCTCAGGTTGGTGGAAGCGGTGATGGAGATCTGCTGCTCCTTACCGGTGCCCAGGTCCTTAGCGGAAACCTTTACGATGCCGTTTGCGTCGATGTCGAAGGTAACTTCGATCTGGGGAACACCGCGGGGTGCGGGCATAATGCCGCCCAGCTGGAAGCGACCCAGAGTCTTGTTGTAAGCAGCCATCTCACGCTCACCCTGCAGAACATGAACCTCAACGGAGGGCTGGTTGTCAGCAGCGGTGGAGAAAATCTGGCTCTTACGGGTGGGGATGGTGGTGTTGCGGTCGATCAGGCGGGTGAAGACACCGCCCATGGTCTCAATACCCAGGGACAGAGGAGTGACGTCCAGCAGGACAACATCCTTAACGTCGCCGGTGAGAACACCGCCCTGGATAGCAGCGCCCAGAGCAACACACTCGTCGGGGTTGATGCCCTTGAAGCCCTCGGTGCCGGTGATGCCCTTAACAGCTTCCTGGACAGCGGGGATACGGGTGGAACCGCCAACCAGCAGGACCTTGTGCAGGTCGGATGCCTTCAGGCCAGCGTCATTCATAGCCTGGCGGACAGGCTTCATGGTGCGCTCAACCAGGTCTGCGGTCATTTCGTTGAACTTTGCACGGCTGAGAGTAACGTCCAGGTGCTTGGGGCCGGTAGCGTCAGCGGTGATATAGGGCAGGTTGACAGCGGTGGTGGTCATGCCGGACAGCTCGATCTTAGCCTTCTCAGCTGCCTCACGCAGACGCTGCATAGCAACCTTGTCGTTCTTCAGGTCGATGCCTTCTGCCTTCTTGAACTCGTCAACCAGGTAGTTCATGATGCGCTCGTCGAAGTCGTCGCCGCCCAGACGGGTGTCGCCTGCGGTTGCCAGAACTTCCACGATGCCGTCGCCGATCTCCAGGATGGAGACGTCGAAGGTACCGCCGCCCAGGTCATAGACCATGATCTTCTGCTCCTGCTCCTTATCCAGGCCGTAAGCCAGAGCAGCAGCGGTGGGCTCGTTGATGATACGCTTAACTTCCAGGCCGGCGATCTTGCCTGCGTCCTTGGTAGCCTGACGCTGAGCGTCGGAGAAGTAAGCGGGAACAGTGATGACAGCCTCGGTGACAGGCTGGCCCAGGTAAGCCTCTGCGTCAGCCTTCAGCTTCTGCAGAACCATAGCGCTGATCTCCTGGGGAGTGTAGCCCTTGCCGTCTACGGTCACGTGGTAGTTTTCGCCCATGTGGCGCTTGATGGAAGCGATGGTGCGGTCTGCGTTGGTAACAGCCTGGCGCTTAGCCACCTGGCCAACCATACGCTCGCCGGTCTTAGAGAATGCAACAACAGAGGGAGTGGTTCTGCCGCCTTCAGCATTGGCGATAACAACAGGTTCGCCGCCTTCCAGAACTGCTACACAAGAGTTGGTAGTACCCAAGTCAATACCGATAATCTTACCCATAATATTTTTCCTCCTATATTTAAAGCTAAATTGTTTACGAATTTAAAACGTGCCGATACCGAGCGGGTTAGGGAAGTAACGATTACCACCCAGCCGAGCACGCATTATCTGCCGGCATTGCCGGCTTAATTTGCTACTTGAACCATTGCGAAGCGGATGATCTTCTCACCCAGCTTGAAGCCCTTCTGGAATACCTGAGAAATCACATTCTCACCCAGGGATTCATCCTCGGTGTGCATCACTGCATTGTGGAAATTGGGGTCAAACTCCTCACCCACATTGCCGAAGATCTCCACACCCAGGCCGGAGAAGATACCCACCAGCTGGGTCATGGTCATCTCCACGCCCTTCTTGAAGGCCTCATCCTCGGTGGGCTGGTTCAGAGCCCGCTCCAGGTTATCATAGACGGGCAGGAGCTTTTCCACTGCATCGGCCTTGCCGTTGCCGTAGGAAGCTTCCTTTTCCTTGATAGTGCGCTTGCGGAAGTTATCAAACTCCGCTGCCACTCTCAAGTGCGCATCCCGCTCTGCGTTGTATTTTACTTCCCACTCGTTCACCTCGGGAACTTCGGGAGTTTCTTCTGCAGCTTCCACGGTTTCGGTTACTTCCTCCACCGCTTCCTCTGCCTTAACATCTTTCTTCTTGTCTTTTGCCACGGTTTATGCCTCCTTAGGCTCATTCTCTTCGTTTGCAGCCTCCAGCTGGGGGTTTACAGGCTTTGCAAACATTTTGGAAAGGCTCTCGGCAAAGTAGGAAAGTCTTGCCGTGACCTTTGCATAGTCCATTCTGGTGGGGCCCACCACACCGATCATGCCCTGCATACCGTCGCCGATATCAAACTTGGTCATGACCACGGAGGTGTCCTTCAACTCCTGGGCCACATTTTCAGGGCCAACCAGCACCTGAGTGCCGTTGGTACCCCGCATGATGGCGGGAAGATTGCTTAAGCCTTCTTCATCCAGGGAAGACATCAGCCGCTGGGCCTTGTCTACATCCCGATATTCCGGCTGGCCTAAGAGCCGCATCTGACCGGCAACTGCCATATTGGTGTTGCCCTGGCTGCGCATGGTTTCGCTGGCAAATTCCATAACAATGGGAACCAGAGAAGCCGCCGCACCGGCGCTGCCCATAACCCGCTCCAGAAGTTCGGGGGTAAATTCCTCAGCGCTGAGTCCTGTCATGGTTGCGTTCAGCACCGCGGAGAGAATTTTCAGATCACTGTCAGCCACATTGACCGGCAGCTTGATCAGCTTATTGACCACCTGCTCATCGCTGAGCATCAGCACCAGGATCACGCTGCCCTGGCCAGCCAAAATCAGCTCAAACCGGCGAACGGTGGCGCCGCCGTAACGGGAGGCCATGGAGATGGCCGGAAGATCCGTTGCCTGGGAAACCAGCTTGGCAACCTTCTCCATCATCTTATCCACCTTTTGCATCTTCTCTTCGATGGCAACATTGATGGATTTGGTCTCGTCCATACTCAGGCGGTAGTCCGCCATCAGTTCGTCCACATACAGCCGGTAGCCGGCGGCAGAGGGGACGCGGCCTGCAGAGGTGTGGGGCTGCTCCAGATAACCCATGGCAGTCAGGTCTGCCATTTCATTGCGGATGGTAGCGGAGGAATACTGCATGTCGGGCAGAGCAGTGATGGCCTTGGAGCCAACCGGCTCGGCAGTGCGGATATACAGATCCACGACGCTGCGCAGCACCTTTTTCTTACGCTCGGTAAGTTCCATATCGTTCCTCCTTCTCGTTGTTAGCACTCAATGTTCCTGAGTGCTAAGCACACTATACACTAGAGTGCTAAAAAAGTCAAGGATTTCATTTTGAATTATTTTTGAACAATTGTGTCCTTTTTATTCTAAAAAAGGGACGGCCTTTGGCCGTCCCATAAATTCACGATGTTCCGGAAGGTATCAGCTGGACGGTCACCACGGTGGCATCGTCCTGGCCGCTGCAGCGTTTCACCAAGGTTTCCGCCAAAGCCGCCGGAGTCCCGGATTCCCCGCAAAGTTCTGAAATGTCCGGCTCTCCCAATCCATCGCTGGCCAGCAGCAAGGTCTGGCCTTTCCGCAAGGTCACGCTGCAGCAAACCTGGCAGGTTTCTTCTGCCGACATCCCCGGCGGAGCTGTTGCGCAGCCCAATTTTTCCGCACTGCCTCCCGACAGCAAATAGGAGGGCGCGCTGCCCCACTTATAGATATTCACTTTTCCCGTATCCAGGCACACCTTAGCAAGATCCACCGTCACCGCACCGGCCCGCTCCCGCAGGGCGCAAAGGCTGTTCAGGCTCTGCAATGCCTCTTCTGCTGGAAATCCGCTGCGCAAAAGGCTCCGCAGCAATCCTGCAGCCTGCTTTCCCTCCTGCACCGCTCCCGGCCCCGTACCCATGCCGTCACACAATATTATATAGTATGTATTCCCCTGCCCTGGGAATTCTCCGCACCGGTCTCCGCTGTCTGTCTGCCTGCGATTTCCGTAGACCGTTACCAGCGGCTGAAAAGCCGGCTCTCTTCCGGTGTCCCGCTCCATCAGCCGGTCTGCCAGATTCCGCAAAAATCCGCTTAGAAAAGTATACTGCTGGATCACAGCCTCCCGATACTCCCGCTGCCGCTGCCGGTCTGCCAAAATAGTTCGCAGCTGTTCCTGGGCTCTGCGCAGCTGTACCAGCACCCGGCCGCTCTTCTTGCATCGGATCGGCAATTCCTCCATGTTCAGCAGTGGCGCAGACAGCAGCGTTCCCGTCAGCTGGGTCATCCGTCGGGTGTCCCGACAATGGTCTCTGGCAGCACACCCTGCGCAGGCCTCTCCTACCGCCCGCTGCACCAGGCTATCCGCATCCACAAACCGTTCCGGTTCTTCTTTCAGGATCTGCAGGGTTTGATGCAAGGTCTCCGCTGCCATCTCCAGCCGCACCTGGGCCACCCCGGTCTGCCCCCAGCGCAGAGGTTTTCTCTCCTTCCCGGGGATGATCCCCGCGGCAATCCCGCCCAAAAATAACCCCGGCAATATATAAAGATCCCACCTACCGGTCACATACAACAAAAGCAACCCCACAAACCCCGGCGCCAATCTGCCAAACCATTTGGGATAACGGGGCAAAAATCGCACAAAGAAGCTCAGACAGGTCACCGCGGTGACCGGCACCGGCGTGATCCCCGCCAGATCCACCGCAAGACCCACCGCCGCCGCGCAAGGAAACGCCCCCCTCACTGCTGCAAATCCTGCCGCAAGAAATCCAAGGCCCAGCCAGGGCAGCGGTGCGATCTGGGCAAGGCCAAGGGTGAACAATCCCCAGCAAAACCAGGATATCACCGGTTCCCGCCTATGCAGCCATCTGCCAAAGAGCCAGGGTGCCGCGCCCCCTAAGACCACCCGGATCAGATACAGCGGTATCGGTGTCATATCCCCCGCCAAAAGCTGAAAGGCCAGCCCCGCGCCGGACACTGTCAGCATCCCGAGGGCCGGAATCAGCAGCGGCAGTTCCCGGGTCACCCGCCGATCCCCCAGCAGCAGCGATCCCAAAAGAGAAACTGCCGTCCAAAGGATTCCCTGGGGGCAGCCACTTCCCCAAAAGGCACCGTAACCCAACCCGCCGCCGAAGGCCACCATCACAGCCTGCCACCCCCGGCAGACCCATACCAACCCTGACACCAGCGGTAACATCCCCTGCTCCAGGCTGGCGGCACTAAGGCAAAAACCCGCCAGCAGATAGATGCCGCCCCTTGCCCCCCGGTGTACCAGCGGATCCTTCGCCCACCGCCGCAATGTTTGCTGACCCTGACGCACATAGGTGGAAATCATATGTAACACTACCTTTCATAAATGTGTAACTCATCCTACCACGGCAGTCAAAAATTATTTGTCGCATAGGGTTCCGTTCCGAAAGATTCTTGCACAGACAGTATCTTCGGTGTATAATGAGAGAAATTCTTAAAGGCGGTATGCAAAATGGGTGTAGAATACGAACTGAAATACCGGGCAGATACAGAAACTCTGAAGTCTGTGTTTACCACATTTCCTGCCCGCTGGCAGACGATTTCCATGGAAACCACTTATTATGACACGCCCTCCGGCGGCCTTTCCGCCAAGCGCTATATGCTGCGCCGGCGGTTGGAGAACGGTGTCAGCGTCTGCACCCTGAAAACCTCCGGCGAGGGCAATACAAGAGGCGAATGGGAAGTGAAGGCGGATTCCGTCGAGGAATCCGTTCCTGCGTTATGTAAACTTGGTTGTCCCGATGACCTGGTTTCCCTTTGTGAAGACGGTCTTGTCCCCATTTGCGGCGCCCGTTTTACCCGAAAGGCCGGTGAATTCACTTTCCTGGACTGCACCGTGGAGCTGGCGCTGGACGAAGGCATTCTCTTTGCCGGCAGTAAAGAAATTCCCCTCTGCGAGGTTGAAGTAGAGCATAAATCCGGCAGTCAGTCGGCTACCGATGCCCTGGGCCGTCAGCTTGCAGATATCTACAACCTGCAGGAGGAGAAAAAAAGCAAATTCGCCAGAGCGCTGGCGCTGTATAAAGAGGGATAAGCATGGGCGCACTGAACTGTTTATTTGAAAAATATGACCGGCTGTTTCTCTTTGACACGGAAACCACCGGCCTTATCTACAACCGTGACGAGATCATTGAGTTCGCCGCGGTGGTGCTGGAGCGCAAAAACGGAGAGATCGCAGTCGTCGAAGAATATGACCAGCTGATCACCTTAAGCCCCGGCGGATTCGTACCTGCTCAGATTGAAGCTCTCACCGGTATCTCCAACCAGGACATTCGGGAACGGGGCATCCCCAAAACCCGGGTCTGCTGCGATATCGCCCGGATGGTAGCCGGAAACACATTGCTTCTTGCCTACAATGCCCATTTTGACCTGAGTTTTCTCTTCTACATGCTGCTGCGGGACGGAGATCCCACTATTTTGAAGGGTAAGGACAAGCTGGATCTGCTGACGGTCTACAAAGACCGCCACAGTTATCCCCACAAGCTGTGCAATGCCATTGATGTTTACGGTCTGTCCGGCAAGGTTGTCAACTCCCACCGGGCAGTGGACGATGTGCTGGCTACGGTGGAGGTTATGAAAGCCATGGAAGCGGAACGGGATGACCTATGCCGTTATATCAATCTCTTTGGCTATAACCCCAAATACGGCATCTCCGGCAAGCCCATCGGATCCATTACATACAAGCCCCAGCGCTTCGACCCGGTTGCGCCCCTTTACGAAGGATAAGAAAAACGGACACTCACCAGAGTGTCCGTTTTATTTATAAGTTATTGTAGATTGCCAGGGTGTCCAGATAGCGGTCCTCCGTGAAGGGCGGGCAGCCAAAGACACCGATCAGCAGAACGCTGTCTTCCATAAAGAAGGCAGACACCAAGCAGTTGCCGGCCGTGCCGGTATAGCCGGTTTTCATGCCGATGGCATTGGGAAGATAGGTAGGCAGGCTCTCGTGGAGGAACAGATTGGTGTTCTCCCACTTCAGTTCCCGTCCGGATACAGAAACCGTCAGTTCGGTCATACCTGCGTACTTCAGGATGGTCTGCTCGGTGAGTACGGTTTTGCACAGCGCCACCAGGTCATCCATGGTGGTATAGTGGTCATCCCGATGGAAGCCGTCGGGATTGGCAAAATGGCTGTTTACCATGCCTAAAGCCTCAGCCTGCCGGTTCATCTCCCCAACGAACACCTCCACAGCCGTTTCGTAGTTCAGATGATTATCTCCTGCAATGGCACGGCCTGCTGCCACCGCCGCCACCTGGGCCGCATCGTTGCCGCTGGGCAGCAGCATAGCGGCGATCAGCTGTTCAATGGTCAGCACATCCCCTTCTTCCAAACCTGCCACAGAAGAATCCCACTGCACCAGGTTCAGAGCATCCCCTACGGTCACCTGGGTATCCGGCTCCATGTGCTGTAGAAGGGTGTAGCAGGTGAGCAGCTTTGTAATGCTGGCAGGATAAACACGCTCTGCGCCATCTCCCTGTTTGGCAAGATAGGCATCCTCCCGGATATCAAAGGCAAAATACTTTCGTGCGGAAATAACACGGGGATCTTTCACTTTCTCCGGGGGCTCTACTCCAGGCTCCGTTGCTTCCGGTACCTCTATGATGGTCTCCGTGGGAATCGGGAGAGGCGCACGCTCTGCAATCACCGGCTCCCGGAAGAGATTCAACACACCTTCCGACACCAAAATCATACCGGCCGCCACCAGCAAAACGATCACCAGGAGGGCAATCTCAATTTTCACTATGGTTTTCATCGTCGCACCTCCCGTGTTTTATGAATGGTATTATACAACACAAAACCCCCGGACGCAAGTCCGGGGGTTTTTCTTAATTCCACTTGGCTTTGATTTCTTCCAGGGTACGGATGGCCCGGGCAGAGAATTCACCGGTGACAACGGGGCTTTCCAAAAGGCCCTTCCGGAAGCACTCCGCAATATGGGAAACCTCATAAAGAAGCTCATGTTCGCAGGGGAATTCCTGCACCTGGCTTTCTTTATGGTCGCAGAAAATCACTTTTCTTGCTTTCCAGTAGTCGGGCAGTTCTGCGTAACCCTTCTCGCCGTAGAAGCAGGCGCCGTTTTTCATAAGCGCCACGGTGCTGTTTTTCAAGCTAAACAGCACACCGTTTTCCATCCGTCCGGAGAGGGCATACTGCTCCTCCACATTGGTACCGGGATGCTTTGTGCAAATGCCGTCAATCTCCGCAATGTTGCAGCCGAAGAGAAACTGCAGCAGCTCCACCACATAGATGGCACTGCTCAGCAGCGGGCCGCCGCCGGCGGCTTCATCATACATCCAGTTGTTATAGGAGCCGTAGAAGGAGTGGTTAAACTCCGCCATGCGGATCGCGCCCAGCTTTCCGGAGTCGATAGCTTCCTTCGCCGCCAGCACAGCCGGCAGGAAGAGCATCTTTTGGGCTTCCATCAGAAAACGTCCCTTTTCTTTGGCAAGAGCAAACAGCTCTCTGGTCTGCGCTTCTGTTGTCGTGCAAGGCTTTTCGCAGATCACATGCTTGCCAGCCAGAAGCGCAGCCTTGGCCCACTTGTAGTGCGCCGCATTCACCGCAGAGATGTAGACAATATCCACATCCTTATCTTCCAGCAATTCCTCATGGCTGCCGTAGGCTTTGGGGATATCCCATGCTTTGGCTTTTTCCTCTGCCTTCTCCAATGTACGGGAGGACAGCGCTGTCATTTGGAAGCTCCCTTCCTCCCGCACCGCGGCGATGAACCGGGGTGCGATGGAGGAGGTGCTCAAAATACCAATATTCATATCAGCACAGCTTTGCGCCGGCGGGGATCTTATCGTCGATCATAATGAGGTTCAGCTTCTCCTCACCCTTTTCGGTGTGAACGGCGCTCAGCAGCATGCCACAGGAGGGCTTGCCCATCATCTTTCTGGGAGGCAGGTTGGTGATGGCCACCAGGGTCTTGCCGATCAGTTCCTCGGGCTTGTAGTACTTGGCAATACCGGAGAGGATCTGACGGTCGGTGCCGGTACCGTCATCCAGGGTGAAGCACAGCAGCTTGTCGGACTTCTTAACAGGCTGGCAGTCCTTGACCTTCACAGCACGGAAATCGGACTTGCAGAAGGTATCGAAGTCCACATTTTCCTCTGCGTAAGGCTCGATCTCCAGAGCAGGCAGCTTTTCCTTAGCCTTGGCAGCATTGAAAGCGTCGATTTCTTCCATCTTCTTAGCCATATCCAGGCGAGCAAAGAGGATCTCGGGAGCATCCAGCTTGGTGCCGGCTTCCATTACGCCAAAGGATACCAGGCTCTCCAGGCCGCCGTTGGCGCACTTGATCTGGCTGAGGATCTTAGCGGAAGTGTCGGGCAGGTAGGGTTCCAGGGCGATGGCTGCAAAGCGGATAGCCTCCAGCAGGTTGTAGAGAACAGTACCCAGGCGAGCCTTCTTCTCCTCATCCTTTGCCAGAGCCCAGGGCATGGTCTCGTCGATATACTTGTTGGCGCGGCGCAGCAGCACGAAGATCTCATCGATAGCGTCAGCCACCTTCAGATCGTTCATCTTTGCCTCGACCTTGCCAGGCATTGCCAGAGCAACTGCCTTCAGCTCCTCATCCAGAGCCTCGGGAGCGGTGGGAGCCTGCACGATGCCGTCGAAATACTTGTTATTCATGGCGATGGTGCGGTTCACCAGGTTGCCCAGGATGTTAGCCAGCTCGGAGTTAATACGCTCGATAATCAGCTCGTAGGTCATGATACCGTCGGATGCGAAGGGCATCTCGTGCAGCACGAAGTAACGGACTGCGTCCACACCGAACAGCTCCACCAGGTCGTCCGCATAGATGACGTTACCCAGGGACTTGGACATCTTGTCGCCCTTCACCAGCAGCCAGGGATGGCCGAAGACCTGCTTGGGCAGAGGCTCACCCATGCTCATCAGGAAGATGGGCCAGTAGATGGTGTGGAAGCGGACGATATCCTTACCGATCAGATGCAGATCAGCGGGCCAGAACTTCTTGTAATGCTCGTCATGGTTGCCATCGGGATCGTAGCCGCAGAAGGTGATATAGTTGGAAAGAGCATCCAGCCAAACGTAGGTGACATGGCCGGGGTCGATGGTCACGGGGACACCCCAGGTGAAGCTGGTACGGGAGACACACAGATCCTGCAGACCGGGCTTCAGGAAGTTGTTGATCATCTCGTTCTTACGGCTCTCAGGCTGAATGAACTCGGGATGGGTCTCAATGTGCTGCATCAGCTGATCAGCATACTTGCTCATCTTGAAGAAGTATGCCTCTTCCTCTGCGTCTACACACTCACGGCCGCAGTCGGGGCACTTGCCGTCCACCAGCTGGCTCTCAGTCCAGAAGGATTCACAGGGAGTGCAGTACTTACCCACATACTTGCCCTTGTAGATGTCGCCCTTCTCGTACATCTTCTTAAAGATCTTCTGCACCTTGGTCTTGTGCTCGGGATCGGTAGTACGGACGAAGCGGTCATAAGTGGTGTTCATCAGATCCCAGATGTCCTTGATCTGACCTGCCACATTGTCAACATACTCCTGGGGGGAGATGCCGGCTGCTTCTGCCTTCTGCTGGATCTTCTGACCGTGCTCGTCGGTACCGGTCTGGAAGTAGACATCAAAACCGGCCTGGCGCTTATAGCGGGCGATGGCATCTGCCAGCACGATCTCGTAAGTATTGCCGATATGGGGCTTTGCGGATGTGTAGGCGATAGCTGTGGAAATATAATAGGGTTTCTTTTCGCTCATTTTCTTTTCCTCCTTAGATATAAAAAGAAAATCGCCCTTGCAAAAACAAGGACGATAAAATTTACCGTGGTACCACCTTAGTTCTCGTCAACGCACAAGCCACACCGCTCCATTTTCTGCAAGCAGAAAATTCCGCCAGTGGCTTGGCATTTCCTCTTCCCCACAAAGGCCATCCGCCTTTGCGGGGACCCCATTTTCAGGTTGAAGAAATAAAGACGACTCAAAACGCTTTAACGGGCGCACCCGGGGAAGCCTACCTATCGACATCCCAACTCCCAGGCCATGTTCCGCTGCTTTCTTCGTACCCCCTCACACCTACCGGGGCTCTCTGAACGCATCCGTCAGCGTACTCTCCTGTTCACAGTTTTTCACATATAACTCTTGTATTATAGCCATAAAAAGGCATTTTTGTCAACACCCATGTAACATATTGTTTGTAGGGGCGAGCATTGCTCGTCCGGCAGCAGCATTCCTTCGTTTCCGCATAGGTCTGCGGCAAATACGACAGTTCCAACTGCACGGACGGCCAATGGCCGCCCCTACATACTCAATCGCAGGTTTTTGCAGAATTCTTTTTTGTCAGCCACAAAGCCACAATCACTGCGCTGATGCCGCCCACCAGCTTGGAGACGATCATCGCCGGCAGCATTTCCGGCGCAAATCCCGCGGTGAATCCCATATGATCGCCAAACACAAAGGCCGCCGACACGGCAAAGGCCACATTCACCACCTTACCCCGGTCGTCCATATCCTTCACCAGGGTAAAGGTAGCGATGGAATTGGCAAGGCTTGCCAGGAGTCCTGCTGCCGCGGTTTCGTTGATGCCCAGGGTGATCCCCAGCTTCAGCAGCGGTTTTCTCAAAACCTTGGTCAGCACCGCCACCAGAGGGAATGCACCTGCCAACACAATGGCAATAGCGCCAACCGTCAGAAATCCCTCTTCGATGGGAGCAAGGCCGGGAATGAGGGTAATCCCCGTAATGCCCTCAAAAATCCCCGCTGCCAGGCCGATGGTAATCAGGGCAATGATCCCCTTGCCGAACATGCCGAACCCTTTGATCATGGCCGTTTCCGCCCGCCAAAGGCCAAGGGCAATGAGTCCGGCGATCAGCACAATGGGCACCAAATTCCCCAAAATTCTCAGGATCGGCATTCCCATTACCAAACCGCCCACGAAAAGTCCCACCGGAATGGTCACCACACCGGCAAGAATCCCCTTGGCAAGGAACGGTCTGTCCTCTTCTTTTAAGATGCCCATGGCCACGGGAATGGTAAAAACCACCGTAGCACCCAGCATACTGCCGCAGAGGACACCGCCAAACAGCGCAGCCATAGGATCATTGCTCAGCTCCATCGCCAGGGCGCCGCCGCCCATATCGCAGGCCAAAATAGAACCTGCAAACATGGCAGGATCCGCTCCCAGCATTCGGAACAGCGGCACCACCACCGGCCGCAAAAGACTTGCCAGCACCGGCGCCAGGCAGATGATACCCAGCATCGCCAAAGCCAGGGATCCCATGGCTGTGATGCCGTCTTCAAATTCCTTGCCTAAGCCAAAACGATCTCCCAAAATTCTGTCCAGGCCGCCCAGGATAGCAAACAGCGCCATAATGAGCAAAAGGACTTCACTCATTTCCGCTCCTCCGGATCCAAAATCGCCACCACTGCCGCATCGATGGGCGCATCCATGCAGAAACGGGAGGCTACGGTGCCGGTTACCAGCAGAACCCGGTCACCGCTGCCGGCTCCCACCTGATCTGCCGCCACCACATCTCCTTCCGGTGTCTGCACCACCAAAAAAGTCTGTCCCATCAAACAGCTTGCTTTCCGGGAAGACCATACCGCCCCGGTTACCGTTCCGATTTTCATTGTTTCCCCTCCAAAATTTCCCTGGCCAACGGTGTCAGTACCGCACCGGCTTCGGGATATTTTCCTGCCGCTCTCATAACCCTTGCCTCCTGGGCGGTGATCAGCTTCCGCTGGGCGCCGTCGGTGAAGACGATTCCCCAAGCTTTCATCTCCCGTCGGGATGCCGCCAAAGCTGCGGACAGTCCCCGATTTCCCGGTGCCGTGGGAAGACCGGGGGTATAGAGAATCACGGGCTTTCCCTCTGCCAAAGCCTGCAGAATCCGGTCATCTGTGAGCCGTAATGCCTGGGAAAGGGGCAACGATCCCACCACCACAGCATCATAGGGTGGCTCCTGCACATAGGTATAGGGCAGCCCCCGATCCGGCTCTCTGCCGATCAGCAGAGCCCGGATCAACGGAGGATCCTCCCCAGATCGCCGGTTTTGTAGCCGCAGGCATTGGCCTCGTCAAAATCCAAGTGGACACGGGTAGCAAAGTCCTTACTCACCCGCACCAAAACATCCTCAAAAACGAGAGGCCGCTCCGTGAAGGTTTGCAGCCGCACAACCTGCTTATCCTTTACCCCAAACCGGTCTGCATCTGCCGGTGTGATGTGGATATGCCGCTGGGCGGCAACCACGCCCTCTAAGAGCCGTACCTCCCCTGCAGAGCCTTTCAGCAACGCTCCTGGAGAGTCCTTTACATCTCCCGACGGCCGCACGGGAGGTGCAATCCCCAAAATCCGTCCATCTGTGAGAGAAATCTCCACCTGGGCCTCTTTTCGCTCCGGCCCCAGCACCGCCACATTCCGAAATTCTCCCTTAGGGCCGATCACTGTGACCCGTTCCTTCGCCACCCACTGCCCCGGCTGGGAGAGTGGCCGCTCCGGCGTCAAGCCGTGGCCAAATAACTGCTGCGCCTGCTCCTGTGTCACATGCACATGCCGGCCGGAAGCTTCCATTTCGATGAAGATTTTGTTCAGCACTGTGTCAATCACGCTGTTCATTTCTATCCTTTCACTCCTCGCAATGGCTACCAAAAAGCTACGTCATTGCGAACCAGTGCGCACACTGGTGTGGCAATCCGTTCTTCTCTGGAAACCGTTTTATAATCGTACCATTGTAAAGGAACGCGGATTGCCACGTCGGCTACGCCTCCTCGCAATGACGGTGCATTATTTCAGTTCAATCATAATAAGATACAAAAAACTACTGAGCCGGTTCAGGGCCTGCAAAAGGTCAGGCCGGTCCGGCGATCCCTCTTTGTTCTCAAAGGCCTTCACCGCCAGCAGTTCTGCCTCCCTTGCCTTGCAGCGGGCCGCATTGACCAGCAGCAGCGCCTTGCTGTCCTCCGGATCCGGCATAAAATGGGGTTTTCCGTAAAAGTCCTGGGGACGGTGAGACCGCTCCCGCAGCTGCTTTTCGTCCATTCCCCCCAAGGCTTTGCAGACGATAGCCTCCCCCAGCACTTCCTGTCCCAAAAGATACCGGGCATATGCCAATGCTTCGCCAAGCTTTGTGCGGATCATCCCCTGGCATTCCGCCGCTGCCAGCAGGAGCGCCGCTTCCAGGCTGTCCATACCGCCCCGGAAGGCAATGCGGGGATGGGTTTTGGGTACCAGGAATTCTGCGTTCAGATGGGTCATATGCTCCGGCTTTTCTCTCAGCACCCCGCCGCCCAGCACGCTGTACTCCGCCGGTTTTGCCTGGTCCGCGGAAAGCACCGGAATCCGCTCACTTCTCAGCCAGTCCCGGGCATCGCTGGTCAGCTGATGGCCCTTACCCAGGTAGAACACCCGCTTCCCATCCTTATTGCGGATATTCTCCTGCACCGCTTTCCGATCAAAAAGCATTACTTACCGGAATTGGCGGCAGGATTGCTGCGGCCGTGGGGCAGGATATTATCCACCTCTGTGTGGGGGCGGGCAATCACATGGACACTCACCAGTTCCCCCACCTTTTCCGCAGCGGCGGCACCGGCATCGGTGGCTGCCTTCACAGCGCCTACATCGCCCCGCACCATAACAGTCACCAGACCGCCGCCCACCTGCTCCTTGCCCACCAGCTGCACATTGGCAGACTTGACCATAGCATCCGCTGCCTCAATAGCGCCTACCAGGCCCTTGGTTTCGATCATACCCAAAGAATTTGTGTTCATAATTACGCTCCCTTTCTGTCAACGCCGTGTCATTGCGAACCAGCCCGCAGGCTGGTGTGGCAATCTCCCCGGTTAGATGGGGATTCCCACGCCAATGTGCGCACTGGCTCGGAATGACAGGAAAAATTATTTCAGTCGTTCCAAAATTTTGGCTGTGAGGATCTCCACCAGGTCATCCTCTTTTCTCTGCCCCCAGGCCACCTTGCGGATATTTACAAGATGCATGGGAGAGATATTCTCCGAAGAACTGCTGCCGCCAACTGTGCCGCAGCCCAAAGTCAGGGCAGGAAACAGCTTGGTTTCCGCGCCGATACCGCCCTGGGCAGCGGGGGCATTTACCATAAAGCGGGATACGGGGATCTCCCGGCAGAATCTGCCCACCGCATCCTTATCTTTTGCATGGATGGAAAAAGTGTGCCCCACACCTTCATGGCGCAGTACCTTTATGGCCAGGTTCTTGGCCGCTTCCTCATTTTCCACTACAAACCAGGCCAGCACCGGACAGAGTTTTTCATGGGAATAGGGGTATTTCGCTCCCGCATCCTGCTCCCGGGCAACCAGGATCCTGGCGCTTTTTGGTACGCAGAAGCCTGCTTTTTCCGCCAGTACTCCGGCGGATTTTCCCACAATATCCGGATTCAGCGCCCCATTTGGCCGGAAGAGGATCGCCCCCAGCGCCTTGGCTTCCTGATCGTTCATAAAGTAGTAGCCCATGGTTTCGGCCAGGCTGCGCACCCGGTCTTCCATGGATTTTTCCACGATGATGCTCTGCTCCGAGGCGCACACGGTGCCGTTGTCAAATGTTTTAGAGCGGAGAATCTTCTCCAACGCATCCTTCAGATCGCAGCTGGGATGCAAATAAGCAGGGCCGTTGCCTGCACCAACCCCGATGGCAGGCTTTCCCGAGGAATAGGCTGCCTTCACCATAGCAGGACCGCCGGTGGCAAGAATCAGCTTCACCTCATTTGCCCCCATCAGCTCCCGACATCCATCCAAAGAGGGAATGGTCAGGCAGCTGACCGCATCCTTAGGCGCACCGGCTTTTTCCGCTGCTTCCGCTACGATCCGGCTTGCCCGCAAAGTGCAGGCCAGCGCCTTGGGATGGGGAGAAAAAATGATGGCATTACCGGATTTCAGGGCAATCATAGCCTTATAGCACACGGTGGATGTGGGATTGGTGCTGGGTACAATGGCGGCAATCACACCCACCGGCACACCAATCTCCCAAAGACCCGGTTCTTCCTTTAAAATACCCACGGTTTTCATAGGGGCAATGGCTTCCAGCACAGACAGACTTGCAAATTGATTTTTGGTAATCTTGTCATTGACATTGCCAAATCCCGTCTCCTCCACCGCCATTTGGGCAAGCTCCGCCGATGCTGCCGCAAACGCTTCCCCCACGGAACGGGTGATGGCATCCAGCTGTTCCTGGGAATAGCCAAACAACGCAGTTTGAGCAAGGTCTGCCCGTCTTGCCAGGTCTCGTGCCTCTTGCTTGGCTTGTAAGTCTTTGTCTAATTGCATATGCTCACTTCCTTATTTGTCATCCTGAGTAAGGCGAAGCCGCATCGAAGGATCTTCGCAGTATGTTTTTGCTGTGCACCTAATCACTGCGTAGATTCTTCGACTCGCGTTGCTCGCTCAGAATGACATCTCTTTTGGCTGCCGGGCAACCTTTTCCACCGCCTCCCGGAAAGCAGCGCAGGCCGCTGTGCAGGCGGATTGGGTACCGGTCAGCAGACCGCCGCCGAAATTCGTCTCTGTTGGAGGCGTATAGAGTTTACATAACTTTACATCGGCCGCTTTCAAGGCCGCATCCATAGCGTACATACTCTCCAAAGGCGGCGCGATCAAATAGGCAAGGGGTGTTCCCTCCCGCACACCCGCTTCCTTTGCCAGAAAGCTGCCGCAGCGGCTCACCGTATGAGCAAGGCAGGGTACACCGTTTACTTCTTCAAATCCCACGCGCTCCAATTCACCAAGTGCCGATTCCATACCGCTGCGGACTGCCCCGGGAGTAGGGCCTGCCAAAATGCCGATCACCTCTCCTGCGTGAGGTGTAGAAGCATTGGCGGCACCTGCGTAAAAGCTTCTGCCGTAACAGACGCTCACCTGGGCATCCTTGGTGGCCTGATCCAGGGCAATATAGGTGGGATCGTCGGAATCGGTGGTAAGAAGTCCCAGGCAAGGGGCATCCGTCCCCAAAGCACGGCTCAGTTCCGGTGTCACCGCCGACAGATACTGCACCGCCAGTACTTTTACGGGGATCATACCGCCCCCTCCAAATGCAGACCCACACCGGAAACCTTCTTTTTCAGGATCTTCTCAATCAAATCCGCCACATGGGCTCCCGCCTCCACCGCCGGTGTACCCTGAGCATGAATATTGGAAACTACTGTACGGCTGGACTCTGAAACACCGGTATGGGGTTTATAGGTGATATAAGCAGACATGCTCTTATCCGTCACAAGACCGGGCCGCTCACCCACCAGCATGCATACCACTTCACATCCAGTCACATCCCCGATGGCATCCCCCGCACCCACCCGGCAATAGCGGACAAAGAGGGGCTGACCCATATCGATGCCTTTACCCTTGAGACCATCCTGGATAGCCGCCATGCAGTCCAGGGCATTGGCCAGGATTGCTGCCGAGGACAGGCCGTCACCTACCACGATCTGCACAGTAGGGGGTGTGGGTACAGACTTTTTGATGATCTCCTGGTGTTTTAAATCGAAGCACCGGCCCAGATCAGGCCGGGTCAGATATTCTTCCTTGTCTTTACATTTGGTTGTCACCGGCACCAGGCCGTTTTTTCTGGCAAAATCCTCGGGAACCTGGGAAAATACCGCATCCTGGGCAGCGGCGTGGTCTGCCCGAAAACGGAGCATCGTCAAAGTTTTATAGCGGGGGCCGGCCTTGCCCATGCCCAGCCTTGCGGGGGTACGGGTCTTTAACTTCAGATATTCCGCTCCCTTTTCAGGATTTTCCGTCAGATAAAGTTTTCGCAGGTCAATGGCAGACACATCCTGGGTGCTGCCTCCTGCATCCCGAAGCTCCGGACCGGGGTTTTCGGGATGGTAAGGGCCGCCTTTT
This sequence comes from Oscillospiraceae bacterium, assembly GCA_017381835.1. Next base: position 29,176 of record JAFOBK010000240.1, read on the forward strand.
ACCTGGGGCGCTTCTCCCATCCCGGCCAAAATCTCCGCCACCAGGGCAGACAATTCTTCTTTATTCATTGGTTACCTCCTATCTAAAGCCTCCCCTGTGCAAGGGGAGGTGGCTTGCCGCAGGCAAGACGGAGGGGTTGTAAAAGTGCAGTAACAATCCCCCAGTCAAAAATCAAAGATTTTTGCCAGCCCCCTTTACACAAGGGGGCCTTTTTCCTCTCCTATGAAAACTAGAATAACAAGCACGAGCCGTCGCCGGCCTTTTTTGTCAGCTTTCCGTTCTCCACAAAGCCCATTCTCTCCAGCCAGGCCTGGAACTGGGGGATCGCCGTTTTGCCGGTCAGTTCCCGCAAGGCAGCGGTCTCCCGGAAACCGGTGGTCTGATAGTTCAGCATGATGTCATCTCCGTGGGGAATGCCCATAAAGTAGTTACATCCTGCCATGGTCAGCAGCGCCGCCAAATTCTCAATATCGTTCTGATCTGCCTTCATGTGGTTGGTATAGCAGCAGTCGCAGCCCATGGAAATGCCGGTGAGCTTACCCATAAAGTGATCCTCAAGGCCGGCTCTGGTGACCTGCCGGGCATCGTAGAGATACTCGGGACCGATAAAGCCAACCACTGTATTCACCAGGAACGGCTGGAATCGCTTGGCAAAGCCATAGCACCGTGCCTCCATGGTCACCTGGTCAGTGTCATGGTGGGCATTGGAGCTTAGCTCCGACCCCTGGCCGGTCTCAAAATACATCACATTGGGGCCTTCCGCCGTGCCCTGATGCAGCAGCATATCCCTGGCTTCGGCAATGGTGGCAGCATTGAAGCCAAAGGCTTCGTTGCCCTTCTGACTGCCAGCAATGGACTGGAAGATCAGATCGCAGGGGGCGCCCTTTTCCACCGCCTTCATCTGAGCCGTCACATGGGCCAGTACGCAAATTTGGGTGGGAATTTCCCAATGTTCCTTGATTTCCTGGAATCTTCTCAGCACTTTCCCCACCTGCTCGGGAGAATCGGTGACGGGATTCAGCCCAATCACCGCGTCACCGGCACCAAAGCTGAGGCCCTCCAGCACCGATGCGGTAATGCCGTCCGGATCATCGGTGGTGTGGTTGGGCTGCAGACGGCAGGAAAGGGTTCCGGGCAGACCGATGGTGGTATTGCAGTGAGCGGTCACCGGCAGTTTGGCCGCTGCGTAAATGAGGTCTAAATTGCTCATGAGCTTACAGACCGCCGCCACCATCTCCGAGGTCAGACCCCGGCTTGCTTTGCGGATCTGATCGGTAGTGGTTTCTTCATTCAAAATCCACTCCCGGAACTGGCCAACGGTCATTCCCTTGATCCGCTCATAGGCGGGGATATTCAGATCATCCTGGATGATTCGGGTGACTTCATCCTCTTCGTATGGCGCTGCCGGATTTTCCCGCAGATCCTGCAGGGTCATCTCCGACAGCACCACCTTTGCCGCCACACGCTCCTGGGCGGTTTCCGCCGCCAGCCCCGCCAGCTGGTCGCCGGTCTTCTCCTCATTGGCCTTGGCCAGCACATCCTTTACTGACCGAAAACTGTATGTTTTTCCAAGTAAGGTTGTTTTCAGTTTCATCGATTTCCTCCTGAAAGTACGAACGTTTTGATCACCACCGCAAAGGCAGGCCCCACCGGCTCTCCCACATCCAGATATGATCCCGACTCCAAAGAAAGGCCATCCAGGCAAAGGCAAGGTCTATTGGGCAGCAGCAGACGAAGGCAATGCCCCAATGCCTTGGCGCAATCATTTTGAAGACACACCAGAATCTCTTTTTCCCCGAAGCCCTCTGCGATCACCTTTGCCAGCCTTTTAATTTCCCCATAGGTTGGGGACGCAAATCCTGGGATGCACAAAAATGCAATATCACTATCTACCCCGGCCAGCATAGCCTGGACATTCTGCGGTGTTTTGGGGTTCTCCCCCACCGCCGTGGGGATATTCTTCATGGGAAAGCGGATATTTTGAGAAAACACCGTACTTCCCGACAGCTGCACGCTGTGGCAACCTGCCCCGATCACCGTGGCGCGGATGGTCTCTTCTCCAAGGAAGTATTCTCCAGCACAAAGCCTGCTCTCCCGAATGGCACGGCCCAGGATTGGCCCGATATCGCCAAAAGCATTGTCCGGAAAATCATGGGCGATGCAGTCCGCCACACCGCCGGAAAAAGAGGGGATCACATCCCGCGGGATATTCCATGCTTTTCCCGTTTCCTTCGTCGTTAGTTTGCATAATATATCCGTTTCCGGTATCAAGCCCGCCGCCATTTCCAAAGCGGAAGTCAGCGCATTTGCCAAAGTTTCCAGCTGTGAGGGGGTGGGCGTCATGCCCTCCCGCAAATCGGTGATGCCCGCCAAAACCGGACTGCGGTAGGTGATTGCGCCGTTTTTATCCAGTTTCAAAAGTCTGCCGCCCACATTGAGGCAACCGGTGGCCAGCACTTTCCCGTCTTCTATCAGGCACAAATTGCTGGTACCGCCGCCGATGTCCATATGCAGCACCCGCCTACCCTCAGAGCGAGCCATCGCGCCTGCGCCCCTGGCCGCCAGAATGCTCTCCAAATCCGGCCCCGCGGTGGCAACCACAAAATCCCCCGCCAGATCCGACAGCTGCTCCAGCACCGCTTTGGCATTTTCCTTTCGGGAGGTCTCGCCGGTGATGATCACCGCGCCCGTATCCACCTGCTCCCGGGTGATTTCCGCATTTTCATATTCTTTCTGAATCAGGGTTCGAAGCGCTGCCGCATCCACCAGATTGTGGGCAGCCAAAGGCGTAAAATGCACCGGGCTGCGGTAGAGAATCTCTCTGTCTGTGATCTCCATTTTCGGCACCGCAAAGCCGGAAGCCTTATTTTCCGCGGTCAGCCGGGAGAGGATCATTTGTGTGGAGGTGGTACCCACATCCAGTCCTACAGACAGTAACTGTTTAGCCACGGCCGCTCACCGCTTCCAAAATGCCGCGCAGCACACCTGCATCCGCCTTCAAGGGATTGGTTTCCATGCAGGGATCTTTCAGCGCCGTTTGGATGATCTTGTCCGCAAACTGCAGGCATTTCTGCCGCGGGATCCCAGCCTCCTGCAAGGTAGCGGGTAAACGCAACTCCTTACGCAGACGGATCAGGCCGTTTCGCAGATTCCGCAGGCAGATGGTGTCCGCGCTGCCGGGAAAGCCGGCCATCCTGGCCAGTTCCGCATACGCTTTACCTGCTGCCGCCCCATTGCAGGCAATCACCTCCGGCAGGAGGATCCCGTTCAGCCGTCCATGGGGAATGTGAAACACAGCGCCCATACTGTGGGACAGTGCGTGACACATGCCTAGACCTGCCTGGGAAAAGGCAAGGCCTGCCATGGTAGAGGCCACATGCATCTGCCCTCTGGCGCGCATATTGCCCTGAAAGGATGCCGGTAATGCGGCAAAGGCTGTGGCAAACGCGCAGCCGGCCAACGCCCGGCTGATGGCATCTGCTTTTGTGGCCACAAAGGCTTCCGCTGCATGACTCAATACATCAAAACCGCCATCGGCCACCAGGGCAGGCGGCAGTTTTTCCACCAACTCCTCACATACAATCGCCACATCCGGCAGCATCCGCCGGTCGATCAAAGGATGCTTTACCTCCCCGTGGGTTAGAACCGAGAAATTCGTCACTTCCGAGCCGGAGCCGGAGGTGGTGGGAATGGCCGCAAATTTCACCTTTTCTCCTGCAAAATACACCATAGCCTTAGCCGTATCCATGGCGCTACCGCCTCCCAGGGCAATCAGCAGATCCGGCTTTTCCTGCCGCATGAGGGCTGTTCCCTCTGCCGCCAGTTCCACCGTGGGGTCAGGCTTTACCCGATCGTAAATAATCCGCTTCTGTGCCTGCACCCGTCCGGCAATTTTATCCGCCCATCCGTTTTCCCGAAAATAGGGATCTGTCACCACCAGCAAGCACCCGCACTGCTGTCTGTCCAGCCATGACAGCGCATCGGAGCCGGAGATGATCTTGGTTTTACAGTCAAATACACCCATATATTCACCGCCTTTTGCGGTAGTATTTCCAAAGAAAAGAAAATCATGTATGGGAAATTTCCAAAAAACCATAGTCAAATAGGAACAAATGTGCTATGATAAAAAATGAGGTGAATGGCATGGAAGAAGAAATCATGGAGCAGGAAGTACAGGAAGAGGGTTATGTTCCCCGTCCCTGGTGGCAGGTGTGGGGCGCAAGAATCGCGCTGGTGATCTTTATCATCGGTCTGATTCTGTACTACTGTAATATTTTCGGGGCGGTGCGCTGATGCGGATTCTCGGAATCGACCCCGGTTACGGCATCATCGGCTTCGGCCTGGTGGAATGCGGCCGCAATCAGTTTCAACTGCTGCGCTGCGGCGCCATCACCACCCCTGCCGGTATGGATTTCTCCGCAAGGCTTGAAATTATCTATGAAGACATGAAGCAGCTTTTGGAAGTGGCCAAACCCGATGTGGTGGCCATTGAAGAGCTGTTCTTCGGTCAGAATGTCACCACCGGCATCGGTGTTGCCCAGGCAAGAGGCGTGATCCTGCTGGCCATCCGTCAGGCAGGTGTACCCATCGCTTCCTATAAGCCCGCCCAGGTGAAGCAGTCCGTAGTCGGCTACGGCAACGCCACCAAGCACCAGGTGATGGATATGACCAAGCGGCTGCTGGGTCTGCAGCAGATGCCCAAACCCGATGATGCGGCCGATGCTATCGCATTGGCTCTGTGCCATGGACGAAGCGCCACCTCACTGCTGTCGCAAATTTCTAAGTAATTTGTCACTGCGAACCAGTGCGCACACTGGTGTGGCAGTCTCCGAAATGACCGGGAGATTGCCACGTCGGCTACGCCTCCTCGCAATGACGGGGAATATTGGAGATTCTTATGCTTTATTATGTTTCCGGTCCTGTGACCGTTTTGGAGCCTGGTCTGGCCGTTGTGGATTGCGGCGGCGTGGGCTACGGCTGCCGTGTTACCGCCTATACCGCTGCCCAGCTGAAGCTGGACAAGCCGGCAAAACTCTATATCACCGAGTCCATCCGTGAGGATGCCTTTGATCTGTACGGCTTTATCAGCCGGGAGGAACAACGCTGCTATGAGCTGCCGACTTCCGTCAACGGTGTTGGCCCCAAGGCCGCTATGGCAATCCTTGCCGCCGGCCCTCAGAATTTCACTTTGGCCGTCATGACCGGAGATGAAAAGTTGCTGACTGCTGCCCAGGGTGTGGGCAAGAAAATTGCCCAGCGTATTATACTGGAACTGAAGGACAAAGTCGGCGGCGGCAGTATGGAGCTGGATTTTTCCGGCGGCCCCGCAGTCACCACAGCACCTGTACAAGGCAACAATTCCGCTATGGCAAATGCCGCTCTGCAGGAGCTGGGTTATTCCCCCGCGCAGATCGCTACTGCCCTGAAGGGTGTGGATCCGGGTGCTTCCACCGAAGAAATGATCCGCTACGCGCTTCGCGCCATGGTCATGAAAGGATAAACCGGGAAGCCAAACGCAACCTATTTCACGGCGGGAGCAAGCCCCCGCCCTACATGAATTGGAGTTATTATGAGTCTTGAATTTTCTCAGGAATTAGATACTGCCCCCATGATTTCCCCCACCTTTGCGCCCCAGGACGCCGGTGAGATCGGCCTTCGGCCCAAGCTCCTTTCCGACTACACCGGCCAGGAGAAGGCAAAGGGAAATCTGTCTGTTTATATTGAAGCTGCCCGCAGAAGAGGGGAGCCTTTGGATCACACCCTGCTCTATGGCCCTCCCGGCCTGGGCAAGACCACCCTGGCAGGTGTCATTGCCAACGAGATGGGCGTGAACATCCGCATCACCTCCGGCCCCGCCATTGAAAAGGCCGGTGACCTGGCAGCTCTCTTAACCAACTTAAATCCCGGCGATATTCTCTTTATCGACGAAATTCACCGTCTGAACCGGGCCGTGGAAGAAATTCTCTACCCCGCAATGGAAGACTTTGCCATCGATATCATCGTAGGCAAGGGCCCTTCTGCCAACTCCATCCGCCTGGATCTGCCCAAGTTCACTCTGGTTGGCGCCACCACCCGCGCCGGCCAGCTGTCCGCACCGCTCCGTGACCGCTTCGGTGTCAACCTACGGCTGGAGCTGTATACTCCCGAGGAGCTGGCCCGGATCGTCACCCGTTCCGCCACCATCCTGGGTATGGACATCGATCCCGCCGGTGCTATGGAGATCGCATCCCGCAGCCGGGGAACTCCCCGTATCGCCAACCGCTTTTTGCGCCGTGTCCGTGACTTTGCCCAGGTCATGTGCGACGGTGTGATCACCAAGGAAGCTGCCGACCTGGCGCTGCAGCGTTTGGAAGTGGATCAGTTGGGTCTGGACACCATCGACCGCCGGATGCTCACCGCCATCATCCGCAACTACAATGGCGGCCCCGTAGGTCTGGAGACCCTGGCTGCCACCATTGGCGAAGAAGCGGTCACTCTGGAAGATGTGTACGAGCCTTATCTGATGCAGCTGGGTTTCCTGACCCGCACCCCCAGAGGCCGGTGCGTCACCGCCCTGGCCTATGAGCATCTGCACATTCCCTATGACGGCCAGGCACAATTTGAGATCTGATAACCATCTGTCATTCCGAGCCAGTCCACAGACTGGCGTGGAAATCCCCATCTCAGGAAGGAGATTGCCACGTCGGCCTGTGGCCTCCTCGCAATGACAGTTTTTCTTTTGTAATTATGCACAAATCCGCAAAAACTCGTCAAAAGATTTCATAAAGTATTGACAATTCTTGGGGCTTTGGTGTATAATCCGCCTTGTGGGCACTTCCCACAACTATCATTTACCCTGCGTTTCAACCAGTCTTTTAATTAGCGGTCATTCACGGGGACATCAACCGAAAAGAGGTAAACACAATGTACGAAGACAAGACTTTAGTTTGCAAAGAGTGTGGCAAGGAATTCACCTTCACCGCTGGTGAGCAGGAATTCTACGCAGAGCGCGGCTTCCAGAACGAGCCCCAGCGCTGCAAGGCTTGCCGTGACGCTCGCAAGAACAACGCTCGTGGCCCCCGTGAGTTCTTCACCGCTACCTGCGCACGCTGCGGCGGCGAGGCAAAGGTTCCCTTCCAGCCCAAGACCGACCGTCCCGTATTCTGCAGCGAGTGCTTCGCTCAGATGCGCAACGAA
>JAFOBK010000241.1 GCA_017381835.1 Oscillospiraceae bacterium
ATATTCTGAATTGCTCCTTGCTATGTATTCTTAAACTCTGTCTGCCAGCTGGTTATCGTAATGCAGGTCGTAAGCCTTCTCCTCGGGAGTGAACTTACGCAGGGTGTTGATGGTTTCGCCGCCCTTCCACTTGCGGTCGTTCACTTCTTCAGTGGTACCCATAACGGTCACATTGACCTGACGATGACGGGCACGGACATGGTCCCAGTCGATGAAGTAAATGTGAGCGAACTCACCGCCGTCCAGAACGCCGTCCTTAATGGTCATGGTCTCGCTGCGGCCGAAGAAGACGGAGCGCAGATGGCCGTCGGTGTTCATGGAGGTGTAGTTGCCGGGCTCGTCAACGTAGCGGCCGAACTGTGCGTGGATGGGGCCGGGATGACGGTAGTCGCCCTCGTTGGTGTAGTCGGGGATCAGCTTACGCATGATGTCCAGCAGGTCGTGCTGCAGGAACTCCAGGTCGAAGGAGTCGATGTCGTGGGAGCACTCCTGAACCATCACGGAGCAGGTGGTGTGGTGGGATGCGATGCAGACAGTGCCGTTCTGAACGCCGGACTCCTTAACGATCGCCATGACTTCCTTAGAGATGTCGTGGAAAGTGGGGATCCAGCCGCGGGACTGCAGTTCCAGTTCCTTCTGATAAACTTTGAATTCCATAATACGTTCCTCCAATTGTTATATATAATTACTTTACATTAAAAATCTTTGCAGAGTTATCGTAGAAGATCTTCTGCACCTCTTCCTTGCCCAAGCCCAGTGTGCGGCAGGCATTCTTGCAGGACAAGATCTCTTCATAAATGAAGAAGGAAATCTTATCTGCCTCGGGATATGCGATCTCACGCATATGGGGGTCAGCGGATACATCGCCCAGGCTGTTCATGGGGATCTCATTGATATAGAACCCGTTTTCCACCGTACGGCGGGCCTTCATGCGGAAGATAGGAAAGTCGGTGCCGTAGATGAAGCGGTCGGCTCCGTACAGGTCCAAAACCTTTTCCATTACAAACTGGTTGGTGTTGGCCGTGAAATCCCATATACTTCTTTCAGAGTTCTTCAGGTAGTCCAGTGCATCACCCAGGTCCTCATTGGAGTAGGCTCTGCCTAAGTGGGCAACAATCAACTTGATATTGGGATACTTCTGCTCAATCTCCAGCAGCTGCACATAGTTCACCGGGTCAGCCAGCCGCTTGGGGCGGGCGATATGGATCTGCACCACCCAGCCGTACTTGTCTGCCAGCGCCAGATGCGCATGGGGCAGGAAGTCATAGATCCGGATCTCGTTGTTGGGGATGTAGCTGGGGGCAAACTGCAGATAGACCTTCAGGCCCTTAAAGCAGGGATTTGCCAGAACAGCACGCTCCACAGACTCAGCACTCTGGCTGGGGTGGGAGATGTACAGCGCGGGAAAATCATACTTGTTGGCACTTTCTGCCACATAAGCATTATTCTTCTTCAGATCGATGGTGACCATGGGCTGACCGTAGAGCACGGAAATGACCTTCTTGTCCGGAAACAGCAGCCGGTTGGTTTCATTCAGGTCTTCCACGGAGTTGTCATGGGCCACCATATTGGGCCAGGCGCAGCTGCGGTTGGCATCGTCCTCACAGAAATGGTTCTGCTCATCCAGCCAGATATGGGTATGGCAGTCAATAAATGTGTCGGGCAGGAAGTCCTTTAGGTGTTCTTCATAGAACCAGCTGTCGTATGGTTTTACATCCAAAAGGCTCATAGCAATCCCTCCTGCTTATTCACCAATTACCATGACCTGCACGGTTCTGGTTCTGCCGCGGGTCTGGTCCCAGTCGATGAAATGGATACGGCCGAACTCGCCCAGATCCATCTCGCCGTCCACAGCCACGATGGTCACATTGCGGCCGATGACGGAAGAGCGCAGGTGTGCGTCGGTGTTGTGGCAGCCGAAGTTGTCCTCACCGTGCTCTTCTGCGAACACCAGCGCCTTGGGACCGGGATGCAGGTACTGGCCCTCGTAACGGCAGGTGGGCATCCACTCTTCGAATGCGTTCACCAGGTCCTGCTGCAGGGTCTCCAGGCCGGTCATGGACATATCGAATGCGCACTCCTGAGTGATGACGGAGCAGGTGGTGTGGTGAGAGTAAACCACAACGATACCGTCCTTCATACCGGATGCGGCAAAGATTTCCTTGACCTTATCGGTCACATCGTGGAAAGATACCGCACGATGGCGGGATTCCAGCTTAAAAGACTGTTTATAGATCATTGATTAGCCCTCCATTTTCTTCAGATCGTCAGCTGCACGGCGGGTAGCTGCGATCATTTCGTCGATCATTGCGATGGGGTCTGCTGCGTTCATAATGCCGGATGCAGCGCCTGCTGCCTCGGAACCGGCCATGATGAAGTCGTAAACCTGCTGGCCGTTGGTAATGCCGGCTGCCTGCTCAACCATGATGTTGGGGTCAACTTCCTTGATGGCACGAATGGAATCCATAACATATGCCATGGGGCTGGCACCCTTGCCGCCGCCGATGATTTCGGAAGGCTCAGGATTGATAATGTCGGGATGCAGCTGAGCAATAGCCTTAGCCTCATCCAGAGTGTCAGCGCAAGCGAATACCAGCATATCCAACTCACGGGCACGGTCGATGGTCAGCTTCATCTGGGGCAGGCTCATGGGCTTTTCGCAGTGGTTGATCATAACGCCGATAGCACCGGCATCCTTGACGCCCTCAGGCAGGATATCTGCGCAGCCACGACCGGGACGCAGGGTATCCATATAGGTGCAGAACACCTTCAGATTCTTGGTGTTCTCAGCAACGCGGCGGACTTCCAGCGCGGGGACAAGAAACAGCACATCGATATCATATTTCTCGGCAGCCTTGTCAGCAGCGATGGCATATTCCAGCAGTTTATCGCCCCAGACATAGTTCTTGGTACCGATCTCAAAATAAGGCAC
>JAFOBK010000242.1 GCA_017381835.1 Oscillospiraceae bacterium
ACCATGCCTTCCGAAGAGTGGAAGAACGGTGTCGGCTCCGCTCTGACTGCTTACGCTGCTGACCAGACCGATGCTAACTGGGCTGCTGTCGTCACCGCTTTCGTTGACGGCTGGGCTTCTGAGTACGCTCTGCTGGGCTAATTCCTAATTAAAAAAGAGGGTGGGCCACTGCCCACCCTCTTCTCATAATATCGGAAATGAGCCGACAGCATCTCTGTCGGCTGACTTCCGGTATTAGAAATACTTAAGGAGGAGATACACTTGATCAAAGCAACAAAAAAATGGTGGCCCTTATTTGTGCTGCCCACATTCTGCGCCTTCGTCATCGGCTTTATTGTGCCCTTTTCGGAAGGCCTGTACCTGTCTTTCTGTAAATTTACAACCATCAATAAAGCTACCTGGGTGGGCATCGGCAACTATATCAAGGTATTTCAGGATGCTCAGTTCTGGGATTCTTTGACCTTTACGGCCAGCTTTACGGTGGTATCGACGATTTTGATCAATGTGCTTGCTTTTGCCATTGCGCTGGCTTTGACCAAGGGCATCATCGGCACGAATGTCTTCCGTACCGTGTTCTTTATGCCCAACCTGATCGGCGGCATCGTTCTGGGTTACATCTGGAACATTCTGATCAACTGTCTGCTGAGTCTGATCGGTTCTCCCCTGCTGGCGCTGAACACCACCGCCGGTTACTGGGGCATGATCGTGCTGATGTGCTGGCAGCAGATCGGCTACATGATGATCATCTACATTGCGGGTCTGCAGTCCATCCCCAACGAGTTGATTGAAGCCGCCCGCATTGACGGCGCAACCGCACGCCAGACCCTGTTCCAGGTGAAGATCCCCAACGTCATGCCCTCCATCACCATCTGCATGTTCCTGACGCTGACCAACTCCTTTAAGCTCTTCGACCAGAACCTGGCGCTGACCGGCGGCGATCCCAATCACCAGACCGAAATGCTGGCGCTGAACATTTACAACAATTTCTACGCCCGCTCCGGCGCTGCCTGGAAGGGCATCGGTCAGGCAAAGGCCGTCATCTTCTGCATCATGGTCATTGCCATTTCCATGATCCAGCTAACCGCAACCCGTTCTAAGGAGGTGCAGCAGTAATGAAAAAGAAACAGAGTCTGTCCAATACCCTGCTTTCTATTTTCCTGGCAATTCTCAGCATTACCTGGCTCTACCCTGTTTTCATGATCCTGTTTAACTCTCTGAAGCAGGAGCAGGCCATCTCCACCAACACCGCGTTTCAGCTGCCCGCCGCTGAAACCTTCGCCGGTCTGCAGAATTACGCCAACGCAGTGGGTTCCAAAGGTTTTGTAACCGCATTTTTTACCAGTCTGCTGATTACTGTAACCTCCGTAGTGGCCATTCTGGTGTTCTGCTCCATGTGCGCATGGTATATCACCCGTGTAGAAAATTTCTTCACCAAATTGGTTTACTTCCTGTTTGTCTTCTCCATGGTCGTTCCCTTCCAGATGCTGATGTTCACACTGGCAGCCACCTCTGACCAGCTGAAGCTGAATACGCCTTGGAATATCTGGGTGATCTATCTTGGCTTTGGTGCCGGTCTTGCTGTATTCATGTTCTCCGGCTTTATGAAGTCCATTCCGCTGGAAATCGAAGAAGCCGCCATGATTGACGGCTGTAACCCCGTGCAGACTTTCTTCATGATCGTTCTGCCCGTTCTGAAGCCCACTATGATCTCCGTAGGCATTCTGGAAACCATGTGGGTCTGGAATGACTATCTGCTGCCCTATCTGGTTCTGGATCGCAAAAAGTTTACCACTGTGCCGATTCTGATCCAGTACTTCAAAGGAAGCTACGGCCGCGTTGAGATGGGTCCCATGATGGCCTGCATCATGCTGACCGTTCTGCCCATTATCGTCGTTTACCTGATCTGCCAGAAGCATATCATCAAAGGTGTTGTGGCTGGTGCTGTAAAGGGCTGATATCCCACGACATGCAAAGGAGGTCATTCTATGACCATCAAAGATCTGGCCGAAAAATCCGGATACAGTGTTGCTACCGTGTCCAGAGTATTGAATAATCACCCAAATGTCAGCGATAAGGCCAGAGAAGAAATTAACCGCCTGGTAAAGGAAAGCGGTTTCCAAATCAATACCAACGCGCAGCAACTGAAGCAGCATGCCAACTCCATCCTGGTGGTGGTGAAGGGTACGTTCAATGAAATGTTCGCCGAAATGATCGAAACCATTCAGGCGCTGATCGATAAGACCCACTATCCCCTCCATGTGGACTACATGGACGAGGATAATAACGAAGTTCTGCGGGCAATCCAGTTATGCCGGGAAAAGAAACCGCTGGGTATTCTGTTCTTGGGCGGAAACAGCCAAAATTTCCTGAAGGACTTTGGTAAAATCGAAATACCCTGTGTTCTGGTGTCCAACGATGCGTCCGGATTGCCCTTTGATAACCTTTCCAGTGTGTCCACCGATGACCGCCAGGCTGCCCGCTGCGCCATGGATTCCCTGAT
>JAFOBK010000028.1 GCA_017381835.1 Oscillospiraceae bacterium
GCCTATAAGCAGGGCCGTTCCTGGATCATTCCCGCAGATGCGAAAAAGCCGGCGGATAACCGTTCTGCCAGAAAGTCCTCTGTGAAGAAGTCCCTGCCCATTGGAATCTCCGAATACAGAAAGGCCGTCAGCAAATACTACTATATTGACAAGACCCTGCTGATCAAGGAGTTGATCGACGAGGGTGCTGCGGTGTCCCTCTTTACCAGACCACGCCGCTTCGGAAAAACACTGAATATGGATATGCTGAGGGAGTTCTTTGAAATCAGCGACGAGGATACAGCAGCATACTTCCGGGACAAGCAGATTTGGTCCCAGGGTGAGGAATACCAGAAGGAGCAGGGCAAGTATCCCGTTGTCTTTGTTTCCTTTAAGGATATCAAATGCAGCAACTGGGAAGAAACCTATGCACTTCTGTACAAAATCATCAGGAGTGAGTTCTTACGGCACAGTGAGCTGAGATTAAGTGAGAAGCTCGATAAATACGATAAAGAATACATTGAAAGAATCCTTGGACACAGTGCTGAAAAGAATGACCTGACCTTGTCCTTCCGAGAACTCTCACGTATGCTCCATATCCATCACGGTGTACCCCCCGTCATCATCATCGATGAGTATGACATTCCCATCCAGCAGGGACACATGAAAGGCTTCTACGATGATGTGGTGTCTTTCATCCGAAATCTGTTTTCCGGCGGTCTGAAGGACAACCGGCACCTGAGCTACGGTATTCTGACCGGTATTCTCCGTGTGGCCAAGGAGAGCATTTTCAGCGGCCTGAACAATCTGAAGATCAACTCCATTCTGGATGAGAAATACAGCCAGTATTTCGGATTCACAGCTTCGGAAGTTCGTGCTATGGCTGCATACTACGGTGTCCCTGACAAGTACGATGAGATCTGTCAGTGGTATGACGGTTATCGCTTTGGCGATACGGATATCTTCAATCCCTGGTCCGTCATCAACTATTTCAACAACAACTGCAAGCCTAAGGCTTTCTGGCAGTTTACCGGCAGCAATGACATCATCGGTGAAGTCCTTGCCAATGCGGATGAGGACATCTACGAACGGCTGAATATGCTGATGCAGGGAAAATCCTTCCTGACCTATGTTGATACCGGCGTGATCTATCCGCAGATTCAGAATAACCCCTCTACGATTTACAGCTTCCTGTTGGTCGCCGGTTATCTGAAGTCTCTGCGGTCTGATTCCGAATTTGGCAGCGATTACATGTGCGAGGTTGCCATCCCCAACAAGGAAATTTCCTTTGTTTACAGCAAAGAGATCCTGTCCAAGCTGGATAAGATCATTCCCAGCTCCACGGCCATCGCCATCCAGGAAGCCATCTACGCCGGAAATTCTGCCACCCTGCAAAAGCAGCTGCATAAGCTTCTGCTTCAGAGTGCCAGCTACCATGACACCACTCACGAAAACTTTTATCATGGTCTGGTCTTGGGACTGTGTGCCATGTTCGATAACCGTTACGATGTTACCTCTAACCGGGAATCCGGTGAAGGACGGTACGATATCCAGCTGTTCCCCCTGAGAAAAAATCTCCCCGGAATCCTGATCGAGCTGAAAGCCGCCAAAGGCTGCAGTGATACAGCATTGGACGAGCTGGCACAGAACGCATTACAGCAAATCAACGACCGAAAGTATGATACCGAAATGCTCAAACACGGTGTTGATGGCATCATCAAATACGGTGTTGCCTTCTGTGGCAAAAAGGTCAGCATTGCAACCTCAAATATAACTGAATAAAAGCTTTTTGTGGCAAGTAAATAACCCTTGCCGGAATACAAAAGGGCATCCGCTTTCACCTTTTCTGGTGGCAACGGGTGCCTTTTTTTATTCCTATAGTAAAGAAGGTGAACAACATGAACGCACAAATCATTGCCATCACCAACCAGAAGGGCGGCGTTGGCAAGACAACCACCACAGTCAATCTCGGTGTAGGCTTGGCACGGCAGGGGAGACGGGTTCTTCTGGTGGACGGCGACCCGCAGGGAAGCCTGACCATCAGCATGGGAGTGAAGCTCCCGGACAAGGACACCGTAACCCTTGCAAATCTCATGCACCACACCATGATAAATCAGCCCCTTCCCATCGGTTCTGGTCTCGTCCGGCATCGGGAAGGGGTTGATTTGCTTCCGGCGGATATTGAGCTGTCCGGCGTGGAAATGGCCCTGTTCAATGCAGAACAGCGTGAACGGGTGCTGCAAAAGGTGCTTGAATCGCTGCGTACCAGCTACGATTACATTCTCATCGACTGCACACCGTCCCTTGGCATGATGACCATTAACGCTCTGACCTGCGCAGACAGTGTCATTGTCCCCACCCAGGCGGATTTCCTGTCCACGAAGGGCTTGAATCTCCTGTTTCGTTCCATAGCCAATCTGCGGAAGAGCCTCAATCCAAAGCTGCGGATCGACGGCATTCTGATGACGATGGTGGACAGTCGCACCAACTTTGCCAAGGCCATCATCACAGCCCTGCGTGAGAGTATTGGAATGAACATCCGTGTCTTTGACACGCAGATTCCCCATTCCGTCCGAGCTGCGGAGTGTCCTCTGGAGGGCAAGAGTATTTTTGCCCATGATAAACGGGGTAAGGTTGCTGCCGCTTATGAAGCCTTGACCAAGGAGGTGACGGAGCTTGCCCAAAGGAGCAAACATCGATCTCGGACTGACGGGGTACGATGAGCTTTTTATGGATGATGCCAGCCGGGCGGAAGCGAAGCTGCCTCGTATCCATGAGATCCCCCTGGATCAGATCGATGATTTCCCTGACCACCCCTTCAAGGTCAAGCTGGACGAGGACATGGATCAGCTTGTCCAGAGTGTCATAGACCGGGGCGTTATCACACCCATCACACTCCGACCGAAGGAGGACGGACGGTATGAGATCGTAGCCGGCCATCGCCGCAGAAAAGCCTGTGAGATCGCAGGCTTGCCCACGGTCAAAGCGGAAATCCGAGACTTGACAAGGGATGAAGCCATCATATTGATGGTCGAGTCCAATCTTCAGCGGTCTACGATCCTGCCCAGCGAGAAGGCATTCTCTTACAAGATGAGGCTGGAAGCTATGAAGAGGCAGGCTGGTAGACCTCGTAAAAATAATTCGACCCCAGTGGGGCCGAATTTAGTGGGTACTCGCTCTAATATTGAATTGGCGGCAGAAAGCCCTGATGGCAAGACACAGATTCAGCGATATATCCGTCTCACCTATCTTGTCCCGGCTCTGCTTGACATGGTTGACGAGGGAAAAATTGCCCTCCGTCCTGCTGTGGAGCTGTCCTACCTGAAGGAGCCGGAGCAGCTGGAGCTGGTGGAAACCATCGCCTATGAGGATGCCACACCGTCGCTGGCTCAGGCCATCAAGCTGCGGGACTTCTCCAAGTCCGGGCGGCTCAATGCCGATGTGATCCTGTCCATCATGTGCGAGAAGAAGCCCAATCAGGCAGAGAAGATCAGCTTCCGCACCGACCGCCTGAAGCAATATCTGCCCAAGAACACTACGCCCAAGGAAACCGAAGAATATGTACTGAAAGCGCTGGAGTATTATCATCGGCATCGGGCAAAAATAC
>JAFOBK010000243.1 GCA_017381835.1 Oscillospiraceae bacterium
TCCAGATGTATTCCGGTGATGCGCTGGATGTTAAGATGCGCTTTCACAGAAGCCTTCTTAATGTGGTCATTGATCGGTTTGGCAAGGATACCATGCTGATTCCCGACGGTGAGGATTACTTTAACTTTACCGTGAAGGTGGCAATCTCCCCCATGTTCCTCAGCTGGGTCATCGGCTTCGGCGCCAAGGCAAAGATCCTATATCCTCAGAGTGTAGTGGATGCCTGCAAGGAACTCTGCATGGAGACTATGAGCCAGTATTCAGATTGATATCCGGATCCAGCAGTTTGCAGGATGAGAACATATCCTGGATCTCCAGGCGAAGGTCACCGGCGGTTTCCTCTGCTGCCAGGGCCGTGAGTACATAGTGGTAATTCCCGTCATCATATATGCTGGCTCTTCCCACCTGAAGGCCCTCTTCTGCAGCTGCTGTCCACACAAAATCGTAGCGGTCATAGGTATCGTGGACGGTTTTCAGGATCTGTAAATCAGAGGTCTTCATACCGGTAACGGAATTCACCGTTTTTTCCAAATCTCCGCCGGCAAATATCTGCTTGCTGATGGTATAATCCTCACAGACATACAGCTGCTGCGCTTCATCCTGAAATGTCGGTGTTGCTGCCTCCTCCGGCAGGCTCACATAGAATTGCCGGGCGGCCATCACCGGTACTTCCTGGACTACATCGGCGACCGTTTCAAAGGTCTCCTCTGCACCGCAGCCGGACAAAAGCGCTGCAAACACCAAAATAACTAACCATTTTTTCATTTACTTCCCCCCACAGAAAGGATCAAACTATGTTTACTGATATGCTGTTCAATGTTTTACTCGTCTATCTTCTTATAATCAATGCCGCAGGCTTCATTCTTATGCTTGTGGATAAAGTCAAGGCCAAGAAAAATCTTTGGCGCATTCCGGAGGCAACCTTGTTTCTCGTGGCTGCCATCGGCGGCAGCGTAGGCAGCATTTTGGGCATGTACACCTTCCGCCACAAGACCAAGCATATCAAGTTTATTGTGGGTATGCCCCTGATTTTGGCTGCACAGATCGTAATCGCTATTTTGATTCATACATAAAAAATACCGGAGTGCTGATGCACTCCGGTTTTCTTTTACAGTTGTTCAAGCAAAGCTTCGGCGCACTGGATGCCGTCGATGGCGGCGGACATGATACCGCCGGCATAACCGGCGCCTTCGCCGGCAGGATAGAGGCCTTTCAGACCGATGGACTGCTTGCTCTCGTCACGGATGATCCGGACGGGAGAGGAAGAACGGGTTTCGGGAGCGGTGAGGACGCTGTCTGCATCTGCAAAGCCGCTGAGATTGCCGTCCAGCTGGGGCAAGGCTTCCGCGATTGCCCGGGTAATCTTCTCAGGCAGGACATCGTGGAGGTCACACCAGGTGACGCCGGGACGGTAGGTGGGATGAACCTTACCGGGGCCTTCGCTGGGTGTGCCGTTTAAGAAGTCACCAACACGCTGGGCAGGGGCATGATAATTACCGCCGCCTGCACGGAAAGCAGCCTCCTCAATGGACTCCTGCCAGTACATACCGGACAGGGCGCCTTCACCGGGGAAGTCTTTGGGGTTCAAGGTCACAAGGAGCGCCGCGTTTGCGTTCACACCGTCACGGTCGGCATAGCTCATGCCGTTGGTGACACATCTCCCCTCTTCGGATGCTGCCGCCACCACGTATCCGCCGGGGCACATGCAGAAGGTATAGACCGTTTCATTTTCCAGGTGCTTCACCAGCTTATAGTCCGCGGGAGGCAGCACCGGGTCATGACGGCCGTACTGAGCCTTGTCGATATTCTCCTGCAGATGCTCAATGCGCACACCCATGGCAAAGGACTTGGCTTCCATGGGGATGCCCATAGCTTCCAAATGACGGAAGGTATCTCTTGCGCTGTGGCCGATGGCGAAAATCGCATGGTCACAATGAAGAACCTCTTCTCCATTGATCTCAAGGCCGGTCAGCTGATTCTCCTCCCGCAGGATGTCGGTGACCTGGGCATTGAAACGGACTTCACCGCCCAGGGAAATGATCCGCTGGCGGATGTTCTGCACCACAGTGAGGAGCACATCCGTGCCTACATGGGGTTTGGTATCAAAGAGGATGTCCTCTCTTGCGCCGGCTTTCACAAACTGCTCCAGCACCCAGCCGATACGGGGGTTATTAACACCGGTGTTCAGCTTGCCGTCAGAGAACGTACCGGCGCCGCCTTCGCCGAACTGGATATTGCTCTTTGTATCCAGCTGGCCGGTTTTGAAGAAATGCTCCACCTTTGCATGGCGGGATGACGCATCCTCTCCACGCTCCAAAACGATGGGGCAAAGGCCGTTGATGGCCAAAATCAGCGCTGCAAACATGCCCGCAGGGCCAAAGCCCACCACCACAGGGCGGTGCTTGGGAAGCCCTTTGGCCTTGGGGACTTTATAGTAGGACACCGGTGCAAGGCTGGCGCGCTTACAGCGGGCATCCTTCAGAATTTTCTTTTCATTGCCCTCTACGGTCACATCGACA
>JAFOBK010000029.1 GCA_017381835.1 Oscillospiraceae bacterium
ACCAAGGTATAGGGCATGAACACATAGTTGCGGATCTGACTGCCCCACTCGATCTTCTGCTGAACACCCTTGATGTCAGCGATATTAGCCAAATGCTCCCGCTCCCGGATCTCCACCAGCTTGGACCGCAGCATACGCAGACAGGTTTCCTTATTCTGGAACTGGCTTCGCTCGGTCTGGCAGGAGACTACGATACCGGACTTGTGGATCAGACGGACTGCAGAGGAGGTCTTGTTGACCTTCTGACCGCCTGCGCCGGAGGAGCGGTAAACCTGCATTTCGTAGTCCTCGGGACGGATCTCAAAGTCCTCGGACTCATCTTCGATTTCGGGAATAACTTCAATCGCGGAGAAAGAAGTCTGACGGCGGGCATTGGCATCAAAGGGAGAAACACGAACCAGACGGTGGACACCGTTTTCGCCCTTCAGGAAGCCGTATGCGTTCTCGCCTTCCACCATGATGGAAGCGGACTTCAGGCCGGCTTCATCGCCTTCCTGGTAGTCCATGATCTTATACTCAAAGCCGTGACGCTCTGCCCAGCGGGTGTACATACGGTAGAGCATGGAACACCAGTCCTGTGCTTCGGTGCCGCCAGCGCCTGCCTGGAAGCTCATGATGGCATTATTCTTATCGTACTTGCCGTTGAGAAGGGTTTCCAGACGGCAGGCTTCCATGCCCGCTTCCAGGGCAGCAAAGCCTTCCTTCAGCTCGTCGAGCATGGAGTCGTCATCTTCCTCGGCTGCCATTTCGCAGATGGTCATCAGATCTTCCCAGGAAGATACCATATCCTCATAGCGCTCCAGCTTAGCCTGGGTCATCTTGGTCTTCACCACGATCTTCTGGCTCTTCTCGGGGTCATCCCAAAAGCCGGGAGCCTCCTGCATAAAGTTCAGACGCTCCAGTTCATTCTTCAGACCTTCCACATTCAGAGAGTCTGCCAGGGCATCCAAAGCGGGCTTTACATCGTTGAGTTTTACCTTATACGCATCAAATTCAATATTCATGGGGGTTTACCCTCGTTTCTTGTAGATTCTTTTGCCGATATATTATAGACGAATTTTCTCATAATGTAAAGAGGAAATGCACGCAGATACCAACTTTTTCAAAGTTTTTTGTTTTTACCTCATCCGTCACGGCTGATGCTGTGCCACCTTCCCCATAGGGGAAGGCTTTTGAGGTTGACACCAGGCCCAAAAATGGGTACAATACTGGATGTATATGCCCCAGTAGCTCAGTTGTATAGAGCAATCGCCTCCTAAGCGATAGGTCGGAGGTTAGAGTCCTCTCTGGGGTGCCAAAGAAACAGATGACCCAACCGGGTTATCTGTTTCTTTTTTATGAAGAAGGAATTTGAATCCATTGTTCTCCTATTTATTCCTAAGAAAATGCAAATACCTTGTTGTGTTATCCGCGTCCATAAAGTATAATAGTTAAGAATAAATATCGCTTTCCCCTTGTTTGGTGACTTTATTACAGAGTAAAGCGCCGAAACATGCTATCATCTAAACAGAATCATGAAATAAGGAGATATGTACTATGTTTTACAAGAACGCCAGAATTTTTTGCAGCGACTTTTCTTTCCACGAAGGCGCATTTGAAGTAAAAGACGGATTCTTTGGCCAGATCCTTCCCGAGAATGTACCGGAAGATGCCATCGACCTGCAGGGTGCTACCGTCATCCCCGGTCTGGTGGAAGTTCACAGCCACGGCAACTCCGGCGCTGACTTCTCTGACGGTGATTACGAAGGCCTGAAGGCTATGGCAAAGTTCTATGCCCAGTGCGGCGCCACCTCCTTTGCCCCCGCTTCCATGACTCTGCCCTACGAGGTTCTGAGCAAGGCATTCGCCACCGGCAAGCAGCTGGTGGAGGAAGCTCCCGAGGGTCATTCCCGCTTCATGGGCATTCAGATGGAAGGCCCCTACTTCTCTTACGCCAAGCGCGGCGCTCAGAATCCCGACTATCTGAAGGAGCCTGATTTCGAAGGCTTCAAGAAGCTCTATGACGAGTGCGGCGGTCTGGTTCGTATCGTGGATCTGGCACCCGAGCTGCCCGGCGCTGCGGAATTTGTTGCCAAGGCCAAGGATCTGTGCACCGTTTCCATTGCCCACACCGACTCTGACTATGACCATGCCAAGGCTGCCATCGATGCAGGTGTCACCCACCTGACCCATCTGTACAACGCTATGCCCGGCATCCACCACCGCAAGCCCGGTGTGATCCCCGCAGCTGTGGAGAATCCCAATGTGCAGGCTGAGATCATCTGCGACGGCTACCACATTCATCCCGCTTCCGTGCGTCTGGCTTTCACCATGTTCAAGAACCGCATGATCATCGTTTCCGACTCCGGCCGCTGCGCCGGTCAGCCTGAGGGTTATCAGTTCGACATCGGCGGTCAGATGGCTGAACTGCGGGACGGTGTTGCCAAGCTGGTGGGCAGCGATACCATCGCCTGCTCTGCATCCAACATGTGGGCATGTCTGCGCAATGCCATTTCCTGGGACATCCCCGAGGAAGAGGCTGTCCGCGCTGCTTCCTACAACCCCGCCAAGGCTCTGGGCGCCCAGGACAAGATCGGCTCCATTGAAACCGGCAAGTTTGCTGACTTCATTGTTACGAATGCCGATTACTCCGAAAAGCGCGTTTTCATCGGCGGCAAGGAAATCTAACGAATCCAAGCAAAAATCCGTGGTCTAATGACCACGGATTTTTTGTTTCTATTAAGGGGATTGCCGCGTCGGCCTAAGTGCCTCCTCGCAATGACTGTTACAGATCCAGCATTTCCAGATCCTTATCGTCGATCTTACGCAGCTGCTTCTTGTTCATCATATCATAGATACAGGGAACCACGAAGAGGGTCATGAGGGTTGCGTACAGCAGACCGCCGATGCTGACCACTGCGATGGGCCGCATGAGAATGCTGCCCACATCCTGGCTCACCGCCATGACGATCTGACCCAGGACGGTGGTGAGGGTGGTCATGAGAATGGGGCGGATTCTGGTGATGCCCGCTTCCACAATGGCCTCCCGACGCTCCATACCCTCCAGACGCAGCTGGTTGATATAGTCCACAAGCACGATACCGTTGTTGACGATGACACCCATCAGCATAATAAAGCCGATGAGGGCAATGATACTGACCTCCATGCCGCACAGCAGCAATGCCAGGAAGCCGCCGGTAAAGGCCAGGGGGATGGTAAACATGACGATGAATGGAGATTTCAGGGACTGGAACTGAGCCACCATGATCAGGTACACCAGCACCATACCCACCAGCAGCATCAGCGCCAGCTGCTCCACCGCTTCCATGATCATCTCATTTTCACCGGTGAAGGCATAGGACACGCCCTTGGGAAGGTCTGCTTTCTTCATGATATCTTCTGCCTGCTGGGTCATCAGGGTCACATTGTAGCCCTCTTCCAGGTAGGCGGTCACCTTCAGCTGGCGACGCTGGTTCACACGGCTGATGGACTGCAGGCTGGTGGTTTCCTCCACCACAGCAAAGTCTTTCAGGGGAATTTCTTCCACATCGCCGTCTTTATTGGTCACCTCGAACACATACTCCCGCAGTTCCGCACCGTCCAGTACCGCGCCATCGGGCTTTTCGATGATCACATTGGTGGTGATGCCGTCCAGCTCCAGGGATGCGGCGGTGCCGTCAGTGGTCAGACCCGAGGCCAGTTCCATATAAACCTGCGCCACGGTAAGGCCGTGCTTCATGGCCTCGTTCCGGTCGATGGAAATATGCAGCGCGGGAGCGGTATCTTCCAGGCCGTCGGATACTTCCGATACGCCTTCCAGCCGCTCCAAAAGCTGGGCGGTTTCTTTTGCGGCAGTTTCCAGGTCATCCATATCCTCAGAATAGAGGTTCACAGCCACACCGGAGCCGGTGAGCATGGACATATCCATCATAGCGGAGGTTGCGCTGATGGAACAGGAAAGGTCGGCGCAGCTTTCTTCGATTTTCTTGGCTACCTCCGCGCCGGAGATCTTCTCGGATTCCAGGGTCACATAGACCGTGACATTGTAATTTTCCTGGCCGGTGGCAGATGAGCCAAGGCTTCCCATGCCCATGCTCATATAGGAGGAACCGCCGCCGTCCATCATGGCGCCCACGGTTTCCACACCCTCCAATTCCGTTACCCGCTCCAAAACCGTATCCGCAAGATCCACGGAGGTCTCCCGGTCGGCGCCCTCAGGCATGATCACAGAAGCGGTGATCATTGGAGAGTCCATGGTGGGCATGAAGATGAAGCCCTTGGAAAGGCTCATGACCATGCTGGCCACCAGCAGAACGGCAGAAAGGATCAGAACGATTACCTTGTGATTCAGGGTCCACTGGACACTGTTGCGGTAGGCTTTCATCAGTTTAGCGCCCAGATTGCCTTCTCTGAGAGGCTTATCCTTTTTCAGGATGGTGGTAGCCATGGCAGGCACCAGGGTCAGGGCAATGATCAGGGAGGCCAGCAGAGAATAGGTCATGGTCAGCGCCAGATCCATAAACAGCTGCTTGGTCAGGCCATCCACAAAGATAATGGGAACGAACACGCAGACGGTGGTCAGGGTGGATGCGGCGATGGCGCCTACCACCTGGCCGGCACCGGAAACTGCCGCCTGGATCACATTGGCGCCCTTGGCACGGAGCCGGTAGATATTTTCAATGACAACAATGGAGTTATCCACCAGCATACCTACCGCTATGGCAAGACCCGAAAGCGATATCATATTCAGGCTCACACCGGAGAAGTACATCAGCACAATGGCAAACACCACGCTGATGGGGATGGAGCAGAGGTTGATAAAGGTGGGTCGGATATCCCGCAGGAAAATGAACAGAATCAGCACCGAGAACAGCGCGCCCAGGAACAGATTCTTCAAAATGGACTCTACCACCATGTAGATATAGTCGCCCTGGTCTGTGAGCTTCACAAACTTCAGGCCGGGGTATTCCTTTTCCAGTTCCCGGAAGTGCTCGGTGATATTGTCGGTGACTTCTGCGGTGGGATAGGTACTCTGCTTTTCAAAGGTCAGCATCACACCGTCGTTGCCGCCCAACTTTGCATAGGTGGAATCCCGGTTATCAGTGAGCATGACAACTGCCACATCTTTCAGATAGATGGGATCCACACCCTCCATGCCCATATCAAACAAAAGCAGGTTCTGCAGGGTGTCCAGGTCTTCGATCTCATCACCGATGGAGACCATGTAGCTGATGCCATTTTCCTGCACATAGCCTGCAGGCATGGCAAAGTTCTGTGCCGTCAGGATCTGCTTGACCATGTCCATGGTGATGATGGCATTCAGGTCTGCCTGGCGGAGGGCATCTTCACGGCTATCTTCAATGGTGGTAAGGCCGGACTCGATTTGGGTCAGGGCCATTTCCATGCTGGCAGCACCGGCAGCCAGCTGACCGGCAGCGGAGCTCATCTCCACCAAGCCCTTCAACTTCTGCTCTTCCAGCATGGCTTCCGCTTCTTCCATGGTAAGCAGGCCTGCCTCCAGCTGCTTTTCTGCTTCCAGCAGCTGATCCAGCTGGGTCTTCAGTTCTGTGACCGCATCCTTAAGGCCTTCCCGGCTCATATCCTGGGTTTCCAGCAGCGCATCAATGGCGCTGACGGCGCCGTCTGCCAGCTCCGCATTGAGATTTGCCGTCATAACTGCCTGTTCCAAATTTTCATCGGTGGTGCCGGCAGTAGCCAGGGCTGCGTTGTAGGCGGCCTCGGCCATGGCCAGGTCTGCTTCCTGCTGGATCAGCTGGGTACGCAGGGTTTCCAGGGATTCGGGGTCGTTGCCGGATGCTTCCAGCAAAGCGATCTGGGCTTTGGTTTCTTCAATCTGCAGACGCATCTGCTGAAGTTCTTCCTTCTGCATCTGCAGCGCTTCCAGCTGCGCCAGGCGCTGGGCGGTGTCTGCCTGGGTGGCAACCACCTCGTCTACCCGGTCGCTGAGCATTTTTAAGGTATTGTAGGTTACCTCCAGGGTCTGCTTGCCGGCCTCCAGCTCCTCCTTGGCTTTCAGAAGCTTTTCTTTCTCTTCTTTGAGTTTCTTATCGCCCTCGATAATGGCGTCTACACCGGCATCCATCTGCCCCTGGGCATTCTCCATCTGTTCCTTGGAATCTTCCAGCTCTGCCTTCTGCTCTTCCAGGTCTTCGGCGGCTTTGTCCAGCTCCGCATTGATGGCATCGATCACCTTTTGGTTGGTTTCATCCAGCAGCTTCTGATCCAGCACCACATGCAGCTCCTGGTTGATCATACCGGTGGTGGAGATACGGGCAACACCGGGGATGCCCTCCAGTTTATTGAGAAGGGTTTCATTGAGAAACTCCGTCAGTTCCAGGTTGTCCTTACCCTCCATAGAGAGGGCTGCCACCTGCACCGGCAGCATGGAAGGATTGATCTTCAGCACATAAGGAGTAGACACCATCTCATCCCAGGTGGCGGACAGCGCCGTGATCTGCTGCTGGATATCC
Organism: Oscillospiraceae bacterium; assembly: GCA_017381835.1. The sequence continues at coordinate 6,471 of JAFOBK010000029.1, forward strand.
ACACCGATGGTGTCCATATTGGCAGCTTCTTCAAACTCCAGGGTCAGCATGCTGACATTTTCCGCGGAGGTGGAAGACACATTTTTAATATGCTCCAGAGTGGACATGGCCTGCTCCAAAGGCTTGGTGACTTCCGACTCCACCTTTTCCGGGGTGGCACCGGGATAGGCCGTCACCACAATGGCATAGGGGAAATCCATATTAGGCAAAAGGTCCGGGGTCATCTTCAAATAAGCCACCACACCCAGCACCAGCACCGCAATGATCGCCACAAAAACGGTCATGGGTTTTTTTACCGAAAATTTATGCATACGCCTGCTCCTAACCAAAAAACCAATAATATCAATGAGATAATCTTATCAGTTAGATATGGGAGAATCAACGGGAAATTGTGAACTTTTCAATGTTTTCTTTCAATTATTCGTGAACAAAAGACGCACTGCCGGGCAGTGCGTCTTTTGCTGCATATTTAGTTTCTTCTCAGGGCATCGATGGGGTTCAGGTTGGCAGCCTTGATGGCAGGCACCAGGCCGAAGACGATGCCGATGATGGTGGAAAATACCACGGAGATCAGGATCGCCGGAACACTCACAGACACAGGGATCTGCATCATATTGGAAATAAGTTCCGCCAAACCGATGCCGGAGGCAACGCCGATGATACCGCCCAGGCTGGTGAGCACCGCGGCTTCCGTGAGGAACTGCATCCGGATCCGGCGCTTCTTGGCGCCCAAGGCCTTCTTCAGGCCGATCTCGGAGGTACGCTCCGTGACGGACACCAGCATGATGTTCATAACACCGATACCGCCGACGATAAGGCTGATGCTGGCGATCCACACCAGCTGCATGTTGGTAGACTCTGACATGCTCTGCAGCTGCTGTGCCTGCTCCAGCATATCCTGGCTGCGGTAGTCAAAATCGCTGTTTTGATCGATGATCTGCTTTTCCGTCAGCAGATCGGCAGCTTCCTTGCCCACCTTTGCCATGGCATCGGTATCGGCCACCTTGATGGCCACGTTCTGAGGCTCATCGAAGCGGTAGGCCGTGGGCCAGACTGCATCCGGCAGGAAAATAGTGCCGGAAGAGGTATCGGCATAGAGCCAGTAGTCATTGATGGAGTTGATGGTGGGGGCAAAATTGTCGCTGAGGGCAACCACACCCACCACGGTGAACAGCTCACCGGACAATTCCACCGTCTCCCCTACCGGGTTTTCGCCGCCGAAGAGGTTCTTCACAGCGGTGGCATCCACCAGGGCCACTTTCCGGAAAGACTGATAATCTTTCTCCGTAAAGCCACGGCCGTTTTTCACCTGGTAGCCATAGACGGACAGATAGTTTTCGTCAATGCCCAGGATGCTGCCGTTGAACTGGGTGTTCAGGTAATAGACCTGGTCGGCATAATTGCGGGAGGTATACAGAGATACCTTCTGGGCGCCGTCGATTTCTTCCAGCTCCTCCCGGGTTTCCTGGGAGATGACCCGGACAGCATCGGGAACGCTGTTCCAGCTCATGTCATACTGGTAGCCGCCCTGGTTCAGCTGGACGGTGACCACATTATTGCCGGCACCGATCAGATTCTTCTTGATCTGCTCGTTGGTGCCTTTAATGGTGGAGACGATGGTGATGATGGCTGCGATACCGATGATGATACCAAGCATGGTGAGGATGGAGCGGAGCTTATGGCTCCAAATGCCCTGGAAGGCAAGACGCATATTTTCAAACATGGTACTTCCCTCCTTAGCCGTAAAGTTCGGACAGGTCGCTCTCCACCGTGTCCGCGCCGGCCTTCACCTGCTTGCCGTAGGGGAAGGCAATGTAATCTTCTGCACTCAGACCCTCCAGCACCTCGGTATAGCTGCCCCGAAGGGACTTGCCGGTGGTGATGAAGCGCTGCTCCAGCTTGCCGTCGGCACCCCGCACATACACATAGGTCTTGCCCTGCTCGGTACGCAGGAAGGGGTTTTCCAGGTAGATGCCCTGCTCCGTGGTAGCGGTGGAGAACATGACGCTGACATAAGATCCCTCCTGTAGGTCTGCCTCCGCGTCAATGAAGACGGTGAAGGGATAGTAGGAGACATTGGGGTTGCCCATGCCGTTCCAGTAGCCGTCGGCTGCGGGGAAATCGCCTACGGACTGGACGGTGCCGGTGTACTGCATGCCGGTGTTCCAGTCGTTGACGGTGACCTCCTGGCCGATCTGCAGGTTATCCTTCTCCAGCTCGCTGACAGTGCCTTCCATATAGAAGCCGCCGCCACCGGAGATTTTCAGCAAAGGCTGCATGGTCAATTTTGCCTCTTCTTCCGAGAGCAGGGATACCACGGTGCCGTCGATCTGGGCGATCACATTGCCGGATTCCAGCTCCGTCTGCTTAATGGCATAGTCTGCCTCCGCCATTTTCACCTGGAAGCGGAGATCCTTGATCTCCTTCTCCTTGGCGGCGCGCATCTGGGCGATCTCCGCGGCGGTGAAGCCGCTGCCCAGGTCGGGCATGGTGGGTTCTTCTACTTCTTCGTCCTCGGGAAGCATATGATCCTTCAGGCCGGAGGCATCAAAGAAGCGGAAGGAGAATACGCCGCTCTCGTCTTTGGTGACTTCCATACCCTGCCAAACCACGGGGCTTCCCAGGGACATATTACCCTGGGTGACCTTTGCAACCATATAGAACCGGCTGACCTCTGCCTTGGGGGGCTCGGTGGGTTCGGTGGGTTCCTCGGTAGGTTCTTCGGTGGGTTCTTCGGTGGGTTCTTCCGTAGGTTCTTCGGTAGGTTCTTCGGTGGGTTCTTCCGTAGGTTCTTCGGTAGGTTCCTCGGTGGGTTCTTCGGTGGGTTCTTCCTCAGAATCCTCCGCTTCTATCTTTTCCGGTTTGTCCTCGACTTCGCCTTCACCGGAAGGGATATTGGCAGTCTGGTAGTCTTCCGCTGCCTTACGGACAGCCTCAAACACATCATCGCTGAGGTTTACGCTGTCGCCGATCCAAAGGATCAAAGCCTTTTCCTTAGCAGAACCGTCGAAGGCCTTGTCCTTGGAAATTTCATAGTCGGAGGGGATCATGATGCCCAGGTTTTCATCAGGATCCGGCTCCGGTTCGGGGTCGGGGATCACCATAGGCTTCATATTGTTGATATCCCGCAGTTCCTTCTGGGCATTTTCCAGCTGCAGCTTCAGCTTTTCCACCGCAAGCCGTTCCCGCTCCAGGGCAAGGTCGGAAAGCGTGGTATCAAAGGTCATGATCAGGTCACCCTTGCTGACGCTGTCACCGGGCTGGACAAAGACTTCCGTGACGGTCTGGGTATCGGACAGGAAGACCGTCTGCACCCGGTCGGTGGTGATTGGGCCGTAACTCTCCTGGGAATCGCCCCAGTACTCGGTCATGCCCACATAATTGAAGGGGTACACACCCACCGGCTCGGATGTACGGTTTTGGGTGAAATACCAAATGCCTGCACCGGCGCCGCCCAAAATCAGCGCCGCGATCAGAACGATCACCAGGACTTTGCCCTTGCTTTTACGCTTCATCTGCTGCGCCTCCCTTCCGGGATGTGACCGGCTCTTTATAAAGCTCGCCGTCGAGAATGTAATAGCACTTATCGGCGCAGTCGGCAATGGACTGCTCGTGGGTGATCATGATAATGGTCATGCCCTCCCGGCTCAGCTGCCGGAAGATCTCCATAATCTGCTCGCCGGACTTGGAGTCCAAAGCGCCGGTGGGTTCGTCCGCCAGCAGCAGATCGGGCTTGCCCACAATGGCTCTGGCAATGGCCACTCTCTGGCATTGGCCGCCGGAGAGCTGATTGGGCAGGAAATGGATCCGCTCACCCAGGCCAACGGCCTTCAGCGCCTCCTCCGCTCTGGCTCTGCGCTCCTTAATGGGAACACCGGCATAGAGAAGGGGCAGGGCCACATTATCCAGCGCATCCATCTTGGGAAGCAGGTGGAAGCTCTGAAATACGAAGCCGATATGCTGATTGCGGATATCCGCCAGGGCATTATCGGAAAGATCCTGCAGATTTTTGCCGTCCAGCAGATACTCACCGGAGGTGGGGACATCCAGGCAGCCGATCAGATTCATCAAGGTGGTCTTGCCGCTGCCGGA
>JAFOBK010000244.1 GCA_017381835.1 Oscillospiraceae bacterium
GAGGCTGTGCCAGGTTGATAGCGGTCTGGCCACCCAGGGATGCGATAACACCGTCGGGCTTTTCGAACTCGATGATGTTCATAACATCCTCAGTAGTCAGAGGCTCGAAGTACAGCTTATCTGCGGTGGTGTAGTCAGTAGAAACGGTTTCGGGGTTATTGTTAATGATAATTGCTTCATAACCGGCATTTTTAATGGTCATAACCGCATGGACGGTGGAGTAGTCAAACTCAACGCCCTGACCGATACGGATGGGGCCTGCGCCCAGCACCACAATCTTCTTGCGATCAGTCAAACGGGAAGCGTTTTCGCCGGTGTAAGAGGAATAGAAGTAAGGAATATATGCATTGGTATGGCAGGTATCCACCATACGGTAGACGGGGAAGAAGTTATTCTGCTTACGCAGGTTGTAAACATCCACTTCCTTCCAGCCCCACAGCTGGGAAATGAACTTATCACCGAAGCCCATGGTCTTGGCCTTCTTCAAAGTTTCGAAGTCGCCCACATTGGCCTTCACAACAGCTTCCATCTTCACGATACGCTCAATGGCTTCCAGGAAGAAGGAAGTGATCTGGGTGATCTCATGGAGCTTTTCAACACTGATGCCGCGGCGCAGCAGTTCTGCTACAGCAAAGATATTGTCATCCTGGAAGGTATGCAGGTACTCCAGCATCTCTTCGGTGGACTTATGATCAAACTTAGCCATGTGGAAATGGCATACGCCAATTTCCAGAGAACGAACACCCTTCAGCAGGCATTCCTCCAAAGTAGCACCGATACCCATGATCTCGCCGGTAGCCTTCATCTGGGTACCCAGGGTGTTGGCAGCAGAAGCAAACTTATCAAAGGGGAAGCGGGGCAGCTTTGCAATGGTGTAGTCCAGCTTAGGCTCGAAAGCTGCATTGGTGTTGGCAATCGCAATCTCTTCCAGGCTCATGCCAACGGCGATCTTTGCGGTAACACGGGCAATGGGATAGCCGGATGCCTTGGATGCCAGTGCGGAAGAACGGGAAACTCTGGGGTTAACCTCGATCAGATAGTACTCGGAAGTTTCGGGGTTCAGCGCAAACTGGACATTGCAGCCACCCTCGATCTTCAGCTCACGAATCAGCTTGATCGCGGAGTCATTGAGCATCTTCTCATCTTCCTTGGAAAGGGTCATGATGGGAGCAACAACCAGGGAGTCACCGGTATGGACGCCGACGGGATCGATGTTTTCCATGCCGCAGATGGTGATAGCATGGTCGTTGGAGTCACGCATAACTTCAAATTCGATTTCCTTGTAGCCCTTTACAGACTTTTCGATCAGAACCTGATGTACGGGAGACAGTTTAAATGCATTCAGGCCAACTTCAACCAGTTCTTCTTCATTGTAGGCAAAACCGCCGCCGGTGCCGCCCAGGGTGAATGCAGGACGCAGAACAACGGGATAGCCGATGCGCTTGGCAGCTTCCTTTGCTTCATCAATAGAGTAAGTGATTTCAGAAGGGATGACAGGCTCACCGATAGACTGGCACAGTTCCTTGAACAGCTCCCTGTCTTCAGCACGCTCGATAGATGCGCTGGAAGTACCCAGCAGCTTAACACGGCACTCACGGAGAATGCCCTTCTTCTCCAGCTGCATAGCCAGGTTCAGACCGGTCTGACCGCCGATGCCGGGAACGATGGCATCAGGACGCTCATAACGAATGATCTTTGCAATATATTCCAAAGTCAGAGGCTCCATATAGACCTTATCCGCAATAACGGTATCGGTCATAATGGTTGCAGGATTGGAATTACACAGAACAACCTCGTATCCCTCTTCCCGCAGTGCCAGACAAGCCTGGGTGCCTGCATAGTCAAACTCCGCAGCCTGACCAATCACAATGGGGCCGGAGCCGATAATCAAAATCTTCTTAATATCCGTACGCTTTGCCATTTCACAAATCCTCCTGTATCACTTTTTGTAAACAACATTGCCGTCACAAACCGTAAGCTCACATTCACCATGGAGATTCCAACCGGCGAAGGGAGTGGCTTTACCCTTAGAAATGAACTCTTCGGGATCTACGGTAAATTCTCTATTCAAATTCCACACAGAGAAATCATTTCCCATGGGAATCTCAAAACGTTTTCTGGGATTGATTGCCAGCAGCTCCACCAGTTTCTCCATAGTGAGGATGCCGGGTTTCACCAGGCAGGTATACAGTACCGGGAATGCGGTTTCGATACCTACCACGCCAAAGGAGCTGCCTGCCAGTCCTTTGCTCTTTTCCTCCGCGCTATGGGGTGCATGATCCGTTGCAATCATATCGATGGTACCGTCCAGCAAGCCGGCAACCAAAGCCTCCCGGTCTTCTGCACTGCGCAGCGGGGGATTCATCTTGAAGCGGCCGTCCTCCTGCAGGAAGCTGTCATCCATTACCAGGTAATGAGGGCCGGTTTCACAAGTCACATCCACGCCTCTTGCCTTCGCCTGGCGGATGATCTCCACGCTTTCCTTTGTGGAAATGTGGCACACATGATACTTACACCCAATCTCTTCCACCAGTTTCAAATCTCTAGCGATCTGCTCATACTCACTGGCGCTGCAAATACCCTTGTGACCGTGGGTCTTTGCATATTCACCATCATGGATATAGCCGCCACGAAGGAGTTCATTCACTTCACAGTGGGCAACAATCATCTTGCCCAAAGCCTTGGCCCGCAGCATAGCCTGACGCATCATATCATCACTCTGTACGCCGCGGCCATCATCAGAAAATCCAATGACATCGTTTGCCATACCGTCCAGGTCAGCAAGTTCTTCACCCTTCTCCCCTACGGTAATGGCACCGTAAGGATATACATGAATCACAGCCTGCTCCTCGATCAACCGCAACTGCTTATGCAGATTCTCAACGCTATCAGGTACGGGATTCAGATTGGGCATGGTGCATACCGCAGTATAACCACCTCTGGCAGACGCTTTGGAGCCGGTTTCAATGGTCTCCTTATAAGAAAAACCCGGCTCACGGAAATGCACATGCACATCGCAAAAGCCGGGTAAAAACACGTATTCATCAGAAGCAAAACGAGCCACTTCATCTGCCAAAAGGGCACTGGAAGAAATAATATCACCAATGTTACAGCCAAAAGATTTCAGCTTCAAATTAGCACTCATCATTCCGTTCTCCCCCATTTTATTTATCTTGGTAAGTATACCACAGAGCACTAATCTTGTCAAACCCTGCGGCTCGAAATCGAGGAAAAAAACTCGACAAAATTTCTATGCGGTGGGAAAGTTTTCTATATCCAAATCCACAAAGGGATATACCCGCATCCATCCATTCACATCTTTTCTCAGGCTGCTTCTGTGACTGTGGAGAAGCCTGACAATATCATAAGGATCGATCCATATTTCCGATAAACATTCCTTTTGGCTCTCATCAAAAACCAGCTGGATGCCGAAGTGCAGGTGTACTGTTTCGATATTATTGGTATTTTCTTTATCTGAATATCCGGTTCTCCCCATAAAACCTATCAGATCCCCGGCCTGCACCAGATCTCCCACTTCCAAACCATCCGCAAAGGGGTGATCCTTTTGCAAATGCGCATAATAATAGTATCGTTTATTATCCGTTGAGCGAATCCCAACCCGCCAACCACCATACCGGTTCCATCCCATAGCTTCTACAATTCCACTCTCCACGGCAACAATGGGTGTTCCCAAAGACCCCATCATATCATGTCCCAGGTGCTTTCTTGCAAAACCGAAACTGCGTCTGTTTCCAAAATCATCGCAGTGGCTGTACCCATATCCCGCGGCAATTGGCGAGAAAGCTTTGAGTCCATAGGTAGGAATCCACTCCCCATCTTTTTCTATGGCATAATGCCCCAAAAGACCCGAAAGCACAGCAGAAAAGGATTCCTTATAATAAGGATAGTACTGATAAAGACTTCCCAGCACTTCTTCCGCATTCCGATCCCCTTCCAAATCTTTTGCAGCCTTTTTGACTGCCTCCAGAGGACATTTTCCGCCGGTTCTGCAGCCGGCAACCGCAAGAATATCGATCCAGCTAATATGCTTTTCCTGCTGCGCTGTAGATATATCCACATCCATAGCAAACTTAAGGGATTCATAAGGTACACCAAAATCTACCCATTTAATAGTCTGCGCATTTACCTGCACCGCCATTGCTGTCACCAGCAGCCAAATAATCAAAATCCGCCGTTTCACACCATCACCTCTTATCAGGTAGGTTGCGAAACGACGGATCATGTATACCTTCCAATTATTTCAAATCCCGGCGAATACCGTCGGCAATACGGTAGATATCTTCCATTTTCTGAATGCCGGAAATCTGCTCCTTGTAGTAATTGGCATAAGCTACACCACGCAGATACCATGCAAAATGCTTTCTTGCTTCCAGGCAGCAGATATGCTCACCCTTGTCCTCATAAGCCATTTCAAACTGACGGACAGCAGTATCCACGCGCTTTGCAAGGATCGGGCGCTCATAGGACTGCACACCGTCAAGGGCCGCCTTTGCCTCCGCGAAAACCCAGGGATTACCAAAAGATGCTCTGCCGATCATAATACCGTCGGCCTTGGTCCAATTACGGCACTTTACTGCCGTCGCGCCGTCTACAATATCTCCGTTGGCAATTACCGGAACAGACAGCTGATCCTTAACCTTTGCAATGGTATCCCAATCGGCAGTGCCTGAATAAAGCATACTTCTCGTTCTACCATGGACTGCGATCATACTTGCGCCACAATCTTCCATGCGCTTTGTAAAGTCCAGAACATTGATACTGCCTTTATCCCAGCCTAAACGGCATTTCACCGTAACCGGAACATCAACAGCATTGACAACAGCCTTTACGATCTCACCGGCCAGTTCCGGCGTACGCATCAAGCCGCAGCCATCGCCGGAGTTGGCGATCTTTGGCATAGGACAGCCCATGTTAATATCAATAAAATCACAACCGGAGATCTCCAGTGCCAGTTCCGCACCTTTTGCCATAATTTCCGGATTATTGCCAAAAATCTGGGCACCGCAGACACCGCTTTCGGTCTTTCGCAGCAATGCTGCACTCTTCTTATCCTTATAGCATAAGGCTCTTGAGGATACCATCTCCGTAACTGTAAGCTCAGCGCCTAATTCCGCACAAATATTGCGGAATGCCCAATCCGTGACACCTGCCATAGGACCCAAAGCAATGGGGGTATTGACTTCTAATGCACCGATTTTCATGGTGTCACCTCTCTTTTACCGGGAGATTATAGCACAATCCAGACCTTTAGTCAAAGAAATATCGAAAGAATCCAAATGAGTCCAGTGAAAACAGCACCCGCAAAGGCCCAAACAGGGCCCGAGGGTCTTCTCGTTTTTCCGGAGTTGTTGATAATTCTTTTCGCTTCCTTCAAAAGCATCTCATCGGTGACCTCACCGGTATTCTCTTTCAAAATAAAAATGGCCTGTTCAAACATCTCCGTGTCCGGTCCATGCACCAGGATTACCTGTCGGGAAATTCCTTTTACCATTTGTGTATCGCCTCCTTAAACGGAAGTATACCCAAATGGTAAATTTTTCATTCCTGATCTTTCGGGCGCTTATATCTGCCCTTCGGCTCCCATTCAGGAAGCGGAAAGCGCTGCATGGCGCCGAAGATCCGCTCTTTCAGGTCAGGATAGGTGGCGCTCAAATCATACACAAGCTGCTTGATCTCCTCGCGCTTGGTATATTTGTCCACGGGGCACCGATTGGTGATAACGGGAAGCTGATTTCGGGTTACAAAGCTGTCGATGGACTTTTCATGAATATAGAGCATAGGCCGAATCTGAATAATGCCGGTTCTGTCCAGATCCGTCACCGGCTGGAAGCAGCTGATCCGGCCTTCATAAATCAGGCTCATCATGAATGTTTCCACAGCATCATCATAATGATGTCCCAGCGCAAGCTTGTTCATGCCCCGATCCAGGATTGCCTGGTTCAAAGCACCCCGACGCATTTTTGCACACATGGAACAAGGATTCTTCTCTTTGCGGTGATCAAAAATAATAGGTCCGATTTCAGTATGGACCAGATTATATTTTACATCCAGCTTATCACAAAGTTCAGCCATGGGACTATAGTCCATACCCAGTCCCATATCAATGGTAATCGCCTCTACATCAAAGGCTTTATCATTATATTTACGAAGTTCCGCCAAAAAGGCCAGCAGTGCCACAGAGTCCTTTCCGCCGGACACACCAACACCGATGCGGTCACCTTCATTTATCATATGATAATCCTGCACGCATCTGCGCACCAGACCAATCAGCTTCTGCATATTGAGGTTTCCTCCATTTTTATATAAAAGTCGCACACAAGGATTTGATAGTATTTGCGAGTATTTTAAAGCATTTAAAAGCTTACATATAGTTTCATAAATTTTACAAAAAAAGCTGTTGACATTTGATTTTTTCTGTGTTATAAGAATCTAGCGTTTTGCAGATATTGTACTGCGAATATATGATTTTGTCAAAATAATTTACCTAATTGGAGGAACGCATAATGTCCACTACTTTAGCTAAGCTCGAGACCGTTGAGCGCAAGTGGTATGTTATCGATGCTGCTGGCAAGCCCCTGGGCCGTACCGCTGTCATCGCTGCTAACCTGCTGCGCGGCAAGCACAAGGTCGATTTCACTCCCAACGTTGACTGCGGCGATTTCGTTATCGTCATCAACACCGACAAGGCTATTCTGACCGGCAAGAAGCTGGAGCAGAAGACCTACTACCGCGTAACCGGCTGGGTTGGTAACCTGAAGGAAACCAAGGCTCGCGTTATGATGGAGAACCGCTCCGACTACGCTATGGAGCTGGCTGTTAAGGGCATGCTGCCCAAGAACACCCTGGGCCGTAACTGCATGGGCCGTCTGCACCTGTACAAGGGTGAAGAGCACAAGCACGCTGCTCAGCAGCCCGTCGCATGGACTCAGGA
>JAFOBK010000030.1 GCA_017381835.1 Oscillospiraceae bacterium
TTCTCCCGGTCCAGCTCACGGCCGATGATGGCCTTCTGCTGGTTGCCGCCGGACATGCTCCGGGCGGTGGTGACGGGACCCTGACCGCTGCGGACGTCATACTGGCCGATGATACGCTCAGCATATTCCCGGACAGCATCCCGCTTGATAAAGCCCATCTTCTGGAACTGAGGATCCTGGAAACGCTGCAGAACAATGTTGTTCTCCAGGGTATCGTCCAGAACCAGACCGTGCTTATGACGGTCTTCGGGAATGTGGCTCAAGCCCGCATTGCTGCGCTTTTTGACGCTGGCATGGGAAATATCCTGGCCGCAGAGGGTAACGCTACCGGCAGAAGCCTTCTCAAGGCCCGTCAGACCGTAGACCAGCTCAGACTGACCATTGCCGTCAATACCGGCGATACAGACGATCTCACCGGCCCGGACCTGGAAGCTGACATTGTTGACAGCATTTTTCTTGCTGGTTTTGGAAGCGACCGTCAGACCCTTCACATCCAGAATCACATCCGCAGGCTTAGCCTCATCTTTCTGAACCTGCAGCTGTACGGGACGGCCAACCATCATGTTGGACAGGGACTGCTTATCGGTATCCTTAATGTCCACGGTGCCCACGTACTTGCCCTTCCGCAGAACCGTGCAGCGGTCAGCAACCGCCATGATTTCGTTGAGCTTGTGGGTAATGAACAGGATAGACTTACCCTCTCTGGCGAAGCCACGCATAATCTCCATCAGTTCATCAATTTCCTGGGGAGTCAGCACGGCAGTGGGTTCGTCAAAAATCAGAATCTCGTTGTCGCGGTACAGCATCTTCAGAATTTCCGTACGCTGCTGCATACCAACGGTAATATCCTCGATCTTGGCATCCAGGTCCACATGGAGCTTGTACTTTTCGGACAGTTCCTGAACCTTCTTCCGGGCCTGCTTTTTCTGCAGGAAACCGAACTTGGTATCTTCTGCGCCCAGGATGATGTTATCCAGAACCGTAAACACGTCCACCAGTTTGAAGTGCTGGTGCACCATGCCGATGTTCAGTGCGGTAGCATCATTGGGGTTATTGATCTTGACAACCTCACCGTTCTTTTTGATCTGACCGGCTTCCGGCTGATAAAGGCCAAACAAAACAGACATCAGTGTGGATTTGCCTGCGCCGTTTTCACCCAGCAGAGCATGAATCTCACCGCGCCGCAGCTGCAGCGTGATATTGTCGTTAGCCACAATGCCGGGGAATTCTTTTCTGATATTGAGCATTTCAATAATGTATTCTGACTGCATTATAAAAATCGCCCTCCTTCCCGATTATAGACAGAGTTATTATATATGTTACCCAAAAGAAAAGCAAGAATAGATTGTTTTTTTCCTGATTTTTCAGCATGCGGGCGGCGAGTCGCCGCTGACAATACGAGACTGGAAGGCCGGAGAAAATCGTTACACTATTGGGTTCACCCGATTCGTCACTGCAATTTATGATCGTCCCGTGAATAACCGCGGCGAGTCGCCGCCCACAAAAAAGAGGAAGGCTTTCGCCTTCCTCTTTCGTGTTTGCATCGATTACTCGATGTAGTTGACGGTAACGTTGGCAGTGCTCTCAGCAACGGTAACCAGCTCGTCGGAGATAGCAACTTCGCCGGCAGCGATCTTGGCGAACAGTGCCTCGTAGTCAGCAACAGACCAGCCGGTCAGAGACCAGGTAGCGGTGGGCAGGCCGACAGCGTTGTCAGCAGCACCCAGAGAGGTGGTCTTGTCAGCAATTTCTGCCCAGTTGCCATCGAAGTGCTTAGCCAGTGCCCACTGACCTGCGTCAGCCAGGCCCTTCATAGCGGAAGTGATGACAGCGGGAGACTCGAAGGACTGGTCAATGTCAACACCGACAATCAGGCCGTCCTCAGCGGAAGCAGCAGCGGAAACAGACTGGAACATGGAACCACCGCAGCAGAAGATAACCTCAGTGCCGTTGGTGTACCAGCCGGTAGCCATAGCCTGCAGCTCGGGAGAAGCGGAGAATGCAGCGCCGTAAGCCCAAGAGTAGTTCATCTCGACGGGAGTGCCCAGCTCAGCAGCAGCAGCCTCTGCGCCCTGCAGGAAGCCGTAGCCGAAACGCTGGCAGGCAGCATTGGTACCGCCGCCGCCGCCCATGAAGCCCAGCTTGGTGTAGCCTTCCATAACGGTAGCATAGCCAGCCAGGTAGCCGGATTCATGTTCAGCGAAAGCGATGGCAGTCACGTTCTCCAGGCCCAGGTTCCAGCCGTCGATGAAGACGAAGTGAACATCGGGATACTCAGCAGCAGCAACGCCCAGTGCGCTTGCCTGCAGGAAGCCTGCAGCAACAACGATCTCAGCGCCGTTCTGGCATGCCAGACGGAATGCGTCGACACGGTCATCATCGGTAGCCTCGTTGCCGTTGGCGGGCTGGTAGTACTTGTAGGACTTGCCGTTGGCTGCAGCGTACAGCTTAACGCCGTCGTAGGTACCCTGGTTGAAGGACTTGTCCTTCAGCTGGCCCACGTCAGTGACGAAAGCAACCTGGTACTTGCCGTCGGCAGAGGTCATTTCGTCAGCGATGTCGTCGGGGTTGGTGGAAGCAGCTGCTTCGGGAGCAGCCTCGGGAGCAGCAGCCTGGGTCTCAGCGGGAGCAGCTTCCTTGGCGCCGCAAGCGACCAGGGAAACAGCCATGCACAGAACCAGCAGCAGAGCCAGAATCTTCTTCATGTTTTCATTCCTCCGTAAAAATCTTTGTTGGTAAGAATATACCGAAAATATTGTCGCACATTTTCCCGAAAAAATCAACACCTTACAAAATCTTTGTAGGATTTATATGATTTACACCATATGTTTCTTCGCAGAAAAGCTGAAAGGGAGAATTTCTGCCAGTGTTCTGGCTTCATAGCCTTCGGCATCCACCATATAAATGACGAAATCATCCTCGCAGAATTCCCGCATTACCTGGCGGCAGACACCGCAGGGCGGGAAACCACCGGCAATGACACCGTCCTTACCGCCGCAGACAGCAATGGACACAAAATCCCGGTGACCGTCATAAACCGCCTTGAAAAAAGCGGTGCGTTCGGCACAGTTGGTGGGGCCGTAAGCGGCGTTTTCAATGTTGCAGCCCTGGTATACCGTGCCGTCAGCGCACAGCAGGGCAGCACCGACTTTAAAGCCGGAATAGGGCGCATAGGCTTTGGCCATGGCCTCCTTGGCCAGTTCAACCAGTTTTTCGGGAGTCATATTTTTCCTCCTATCTTCTGATAATTATCGTTTGCGGTATATCCACCGTAGGGGAGGGGCTTGACCCTCCCCTACAATGATAAACAATCATTTATTGTATCAAATTATTTCTTTTGCAAAGCTCTTGCCGGTGGTCTTATATTCCACACCCAGCAGTTCCGTGACGGTGGCTGCAATGTCCGCAAAGCCAATACGGGTGCCCAGATTCACAGGTTTTACCTTTTTGCCCAGCACCAGCAGAGGCACATACTCTCTGGTATGGTCGGTGGTGGCCGTATAGGCAGGGTCGCAGCCGTGATCGGCCGTGATCATCACCAGGTCATCCTCGCCCAGGGTGGGCAGGAAGTCAGCCAGCCAGCCGTCAAACTCCGTCAGAGCTGCTGCGTAGCCGTCAATATCCCGGCGGTGGCCGTAGAGCATATCGAAATCCACCAGATTCACGAAGCACAGGCCATGGAAGTCCTGAGCCGCATAATGGGCAGCATGCTCCATGCCGTTGGTATTGGAAGTATTGTAGACATATTCCGTGTCACCGTAACCGGCAAAGATATCATGGATCTTGCCAACAGCGATGGAGGAAAGGCCTGCAGCCTTGATGGCATCCAGCATGGTTTCGGCAGGCGGTTCCAGGGAATAGTCATGGCGGTTGGAAGTACGCTTAAAACCGTTCACCGCATCTCCCACGAAGGGCCGGGCAATGACACGGCCCACACCGTGCTTGCCGCGCAGGATCTGACGTGCCTTATGGCAGGCATCATAGAGTTCTTCCAGGGGAACCAGTTCCTCATGAGCCGCCACCTGGAAGACAGAGTCAGCGGAGGTATAAATGATCCACTTGCCGGTATTTAAGTGTTCCTGACCGTAGTCCCGGATCACATCCGTGCCGGAATAGGGCAGGTTGCAGAGGCAGCCCCGGCCGGTGGCTTCTTCAAAGGCCTTCAGCACATCTTCCGGGAAGCCTTCCGGATAGGTAGGCAGCGGATCATCGGATACCAAACCGGCGATCTCCCAGTGGCCGATGGTGGTATCCTTGCCCATGGAAGCTTCCTGAAGCCGGGCAA
>JAFOBK010000245.1 GCA_017381835.1 Oscillospiraceae bacterium
AAGCAGCTGAAGACCATCACGCTGCTCAGTGGCGGTGAGAAAGCATTTGTGGCAACGGCTCTGTACTTTGCTATTTTGAAAGTCCGGCCTACTCCCTTCTGCATCCTGGACGAGATCGATGCGGCATTGGATGACCGGAATGTAGAGCGTTTCTCTTCCTATCTGCGGAACCTGAGCGGTAAGACCCAGTTTGTGGTCATTACCCACCGCCGCGGCACCATGGAAGCCTCCGATGTGCTCTACGGTGTCACCATGCAGGAGCAGGGTATCAGTAAGCTGCTGCGGCTGGATCTGAACCAAATGGAGCAGTATCTGGGCATTGCCGAGTAAAACTATCAAATAACACACGTCATTGCGAGGAGGGGCATCGCCCCGACGTGGCAATCTCCTCACTGCAATATGTGTTGAAAGGAAATAACAATGGGATTTTTTGATAAAATTAAAGCCGGTCTTACCAAGACCCGGGAAGCCCTGTCCGGCACTTTGGGCAGCGTCTTCTCCGGCTTTTCCGAGATCGACGATGACTTTTACGATGAACTGGAAGAAAGCCTGATCCTGGCAGACCTGGGTGTGGAAACTTCCGTGAAGGCTACCGAACTGCTGCGCAAGCGCATCCGTGAGCAGCACCTGAAGACCACCGAGGAAGCCAAGACCGCCCTGAAGGAGATCCTGGTGGAGATGCTGAATGTTGGCAGCACTGAGCTGGATCTGAGCACTACCCCCTCTGTGATCCTGGTGATCGGTGTCAACGGCGTGGGTAAGACCACCACCATCGGCAAGATCGCCACCCGCCTCACCAGAGAGGGCAAGAATGTGCTGCTGGTTGCCGGTGATACCTTCCGTGCAGCCGCTGCCGACCAGCTGGAAATCTGGGCAGAGCGCTCCGGCGCTGCCATTGTCCGCCAGCAGGAGGGCGCAGACCCCGCATCCGTTGTGTTCAACGGCATCCAGTCTGCCAAGGCAAAGGGTTCTGACGTGATCATCATCGACACCGCAGGCCGCCTGCACAATAAGACCAATCTGATGAATGAGCTGAACAAGATCAGCCGTATTGTAGAGCGGGAACTGCCCGGCGCAGCCCGTGAAGTGCTGATGGTGCTGGACGGTACCACCGGTCAGAACGGTCTGATCCAGGCTAAGCAGTTCAAGGAGTTTGCCGGTGTTACCTGCCTGGCTCTGACCAAGCTGGACGGCACAGCCAAGGGCGGCATCGTTATCGCTGTGGCAGATAGCCTGCAGCTGCCTGTGAAATTCATTGGCGTGGGCGAAAAGGCAGATGACCTGATGCCCTTTGAAGCCAAGGACTTTGTAGACGCTCTTCTGTAATTTTTGATGTCATTGCGAGGCAGTGGGAACACTGCCGTGGCAATCCCCTGAATAGAGGTAAAAATAATGAAAGTAGTATTGGCAAGTAAAAACCGCCATAAGTTAGTGGAAATCAGCAAAATCACCGAGAAGTTCGATATGGAACTGGTGCTCCAGTCCGACCTGGGTGTAGATATTGATGTGGAAGAAACCGGCACTACCTTTGAAGAGAACTCTTTCATCAAGGCAGAAGCAGTTATGAAGGCAACCGGCCTGCCTGCTCTGGCAGATGATTCCGGTATTGCGGTGGATGCCCTGAACGGCGAACCCGGCATCTACTCCGCCCGTTACGGATTTGATGATTCCCTGGATGATTGGGGCAGACTGGAACTGCTCTTAAAGAATACCGAGCATGTGCCAGACGGTGAGCGTCAGGCGCAGTTCGTCTGTGTCATCACCATGGTCACCCCCGATGGTCAGACCATCCAGGCAAGAGGTGAGATCCACGGCGAGCTGACCCGTGAGCCTGCCGGTGAAAACGGCTTCGGCTATGACCCCATTTTCTATTATCCCCCTCTGGGCAAAACCACAGCGGAGCTGAGCCCTGAGGAAAAGAACGAAGTTTCCCATCGTGCAAACGCACTGAAAGTATTTTATGAGAAATTAAAGGAGGCAGGCTATGCTGACAAGTAAAGAACGCGCTGAGCTGAGAGGCCAGGCTACCACTTTGGATACTACCCTGATGGTGGGTAAGAGCGGCATCACCGATGCCTTGATCGCTGAAACCGAAAACCAGCTGGACACCCGTGAGCTGGTAAAAGGCAAGGTGCTGGAAGGTGCTATGATGACTCCCCGCGAGGTGCTGGACGAGCTGTGCGAAGCTACCGGCGCTGAGGGAATCGGTGTCATCGGCACCAAGTTTGTCATCTACCGTTTCAGCGAAAAGCTCCAGGCCGAGCGTAATCAGACCGGCCGGGCAAAGCGCAAGGAAGTATCCGCCGGCAAGAAGAACCCCGTCCGTAAGGGTGCTCAGGCTCGCCGTGCCGCAGCCAAGAAGGTTCGCGAGCAGCGCAATGAATACTTCCGCCAGATGGCAATTGAGAAGTCCATTGAAAAGGCCCGTGAGCGTCAGCTCCGGGAGGAAAAGTAATTCCATCATTTTTGTAAGATAAACGAAAGGGGAGATACTATGGCACGCATCGGCATTTACGGCGGTGCATTCAATCCACCTCACACCGGTCATATCCGGGCGGCAGAGTATGCCGTTCAGACACTGAACCTTGAAAAACTGCTGCTGATTCCTTCCTGTACCTCTCCCCACAAGCCCTTGCCGGCAGGCTCGGCTGAGCCGTTACAGCGCCTGGAAATGACCAGGCTCTGGGCAGGGGAGAAGATGGAAGTTTGTGACATTGAACTCTCCCGTGGCGGAACAAGCTATACCTATCAGACGGTGGAACAGCTGAAACTGCAGTACCCTGAGGATGAACTGGTGCTCTTTATGGGCACGGATATGTTCCTTTCTTTCCACACCTGGAAAGAGCCGGAGCGGATCCTTCGCTGCGTTTCCCTGGCAGTGTTCTATCGGGGAGATAAGAATGAGCAGGCGGCCATCAGCGCAAAGCAGCAGGAGTATGAAGCTGCCGGTCACCGGATCTATCTGGTAGAAAATCCGGTGACGGAGATCTCCTCCACCCAGCTGCGCCGCATGCTGGTGTTCGGGTGTGCAGATCCCTTCCTGGATCAGCGTGTTTCCCGCTACATTCAAGAAAACGGCCTTTATGGCACGGCGGAGGATTATAAAAACCTTCCCATGGACAAGCTGGAAAAGGTGGTCATTGACCTTCTGAATCCTAACCGTGTCAAGCATGTCCTTGGCTGCCGGGATACGGCAGCAGACCTGGCAAAAGTCTGGGGTGCGGATGTGACCGATGCGGCCAGAGCAGGACTTCTCCATGATATTACGAAAGCTTTGGATGGCCCGCTGCAATTGACTTTGTGCCGGGAATATGGTAAAGTGTTGGATGAATTTTCGGGAAATAATCCCAAAACCCTCCATGCGTTGACGGGATCTCTGGTGGCGGAGCGGATCTTCGGAGAAAATGAGGCCGTTGTGAAAGCCATCGAAAGCCATACCACCGGCAAAGCCGCCATGAACACCTTGGAAAAGATTATTTATGTTGCCGACTATATGGAACCCAACCGGGACTTCCCCGGTGTGGAAGAACTGCGTCGGCTGGCTTATACCGATTTGGACGGTGCCCTGAAACTGGGTCTGGAGATGACCCTTGCCATGCTGCGCCAGCAGAAACGGCAGATATCTCCCGCTTCCAGCCAGGCCCTTGCTTATCTAGAACAGAAAGGATAATTAGAATATGTTGAGTGCAAAGAAAGTTGCTTTTGAAGTTACCAAGGCTCTGGATGAAAAGAAGGGCATGGATATTAAGCTGCTGAAGATCGATAAGGTCAGCTCCCTGGCTGATTATTTCCTGATCTGCACCGGTACTTCCAATACCCACGTCCGTACTCTGTGTGACTACGCCGAGTACACTCTGGAGCAGCTGGGTGAGCCCATGCTGGGCAGAGAAGGTCATCGCGGCAATTCTTGGGAACTGCTGGACTACGGCTCCATCGTTGTCCATGTGTTCACTCAGGAAGCCCGTGAGTTCTACTCCCTGGAGCGTCTGTGGGCCGATGCTGAAGAAATTAACATCAGCGATATTGTCCTGCCCGAGTAATTAAGAATATTTTGAATTTTGAAAGGAGATTGCAATATGGCAACGGAGAATCCTTTTATGAATTCCCTGAGAGAAAATAATCTGATCGACGATCGGGAGATTGCTTTTGTTGCAGATGTTACTTGCACCAATGGTAATCGTGGTCGTGCATGGTTCTTTCTGAACGGAAGCAAGCTTCATCTTTATGAAATGGCTGGTCTGGCAGCTTGCGGTGCGCATATTGAAACACTGGAACTGAAGGATGCTCAAATTCTGAAAGCAAGCAGCTTCGTTCTGAACAGCAGTCTTAAACTGAAGTGCAACAACGAAACATATACGTTTAAGGGATTTGCACAAGCAAAGAAAGTAATTGCTTGTATTACAGAGAGCTGTTCCAATTAACACAAAATTCTTACGATAGAGGTAGAAGAAAATGAATTACGATTTTTCCGCCATTGAAAAGAAATGGCACGAGTATTGGGAGAAGAATGACACCTTCCATACCGATGTGTGGGATTTCTCCAAGCCCAAGTACTATGTGCTGGATATGTTCCCTTACCCCTCCGGTGTGGGTCTGCATGCAGGTCACCCCGAAGGCTACACCGCTACTGACATCATGTCCCGTATGAAGCGTATGCAGGGCTTCAATGTTCTGCACCCCATGGGCTATGACTCCTTCGGCCTGCCCGCAGAGCAGTACGCTGTGGATACCGGCAACCATCCCAACGGCTTTACCCAGAAGAACATTGATACCTTCTCCGGTCAGCTGAAGGAACTGGGCTTTGACTATGACTGGTCCAAGGTTCTGGCTACCTCCGATCCTGAGTTCTACAAGTGGACCCAGTGGATCTTCAAGAAGCTGTGGGAAGCAGGCTATGCAAAGCGCATCGAGATGCCCGTCAACTGGTGCGAAGCACTGGGCACCGTTCTTGCCAATGACGAAGTCATCGACGGCAAGTCCGAGCGCGGCGGCTATCCCGTTGAGAAGAGAATGATGATGCAGTGGGTTATCGACCAGCCTGCCTTTGCTGAAAAGCTGCTGGAAGGCCTGGAAGAGATCGACTGGCCCGAATCCACCAAGGAGATCCAGCGCAACTGGATCGGCAAGTCCACCGGTGTTGAGGTTGACTTCAAGCTGGTTGGCGGCGGTGA
>JAFOBK010000246.1 GCA_017381835.1 Oscillospiraceae bacterium
ACTCTGACCTCTTACATGGCTGACGTTGACGATATGGGTGACTTCGTTCCCGAGACCGAGGCAGTTGCTGACGGCTACTTCCACGAGTCCGAGTACCGCTCCGCTCCCTACTTCGATATGTTCATCGACGGCATCACCAACCTGGATGCTTAAGTAAATTATCAGGGAAGCCCTGCACGCAGGGCTTCCCTATAAAGCCTTAAAGGGCAGCCCAGTGATCATTTCAGCGCTGAGTTGCCCTTTGCTGCTTTGTATGATAGCAATACACAATCACAGAACAGGAGGACAAAGACTATGGAAAAAAGAGTTGCCGCAGTTAAAATGCGAGATATCACCAAAACATTTGGTCCCATTGTGGCAAATGACCACGCGAAGCTGACCATCTATAAGGGTGAGATTCTTTCTCTGCTGGGTGAAAACGGCAGCGGCAAGACAACTCTTATGAATATGCTTTCCGGTATTTATTACCCTGACGAAGGCAATATTTTTATCAACGGCGAAAAGGTCGTTATTCGCTCCCCGAAAGATGCCTTTGATCACGGCATCGGTATGATCCATCAGCATTTCAAGCTGGTTGATGTGCTGACCGCCACCGAAAATATCGTTCTGGGCCTTGAGGGAAAACTGGATCTCAAAGCCGCATCCAAGAAGATCCGTGAGATCTGCGATGCTTATGGTTTTGATATTGATCCTGATCAAAAGGTCTACGACATGTCCGTTTCTCAGAAGCAGACTGTAGAAATCGTTAAGGTCCTCTACAGAGGCGCTGACATTCTGATTCTGGACGAGCCCACCGCGGTTCTGACCCCCCAGGAGACTGACAAGCTGTTCGCCGTGCTTCGCAATATGCGTGATGACGGCAAGGCCATCATCATCATTACCCACAAGATGCACGAGGTGGAAGAGCTTTCCGACCGTGTAACGATTCTGCGCCAGGGTCAGTATATCGATGATATGCCCACCATGGATACCAACGCACAGGAAATGACCAACATGATGGTCGGTCACAGCGTGACACTGAACATTGAGCGTCCTGAACCTGTAGATCCCAAGCCCCGTATTGAGGTAAAGAATCTGACCGTCCGTTCCGAAGATGGTATTCTGAAGCTGCAGGATGTCTCCTTTACCGCTATGAGCGGTGAGATTCTCGGCATCGCAGGCATTTCCGGCAGTGGCCAGAAAGAGCTGCTGGAGGCAATCGCAGGCCTGCAGCCTGTAGAAAGCGGCTCCATCTGCTATATTGAAGACGACGGTTCCCGCGATGAGCTGTTGGGCAAAGATCCTTTGGCAATTGCGGATAAGGGCATCACCCTCTCTTTCGTTCCCGAAGACCGTCTTGGCATGGGTCTGGTCGGTACAATGAACCTGAGCGACAACATGATGCTTCGCTCTTTCAGAAACGGTAAGGGCATTTTCACTGACCGCAAGAGTCCCAGACGCCTGGCTAAGCAGGTGGTTAAGGATCTCAATGTCAAAACCCCCAGTATCGATACCCCTGTCAGAAAGCTCTCCGGCGGTAATGTTCAGAAAATTCTGGTTGGCCGTGAGATCGCTTCCGCACCCAAGGTGCTTCTTACCGCATATGCCGTAAGAGGTCTCGATATTAACTCCTCTCATACCATCTACGATCTGATCAACCAGCAGAAGCAGAAGGGTGTTGCGGTCGTTTATGTCGGCGAAGACCTGGATGTGCTGCTGGAGCTGTGTGACCGCATTCTGGTGCTTTGCGCCGGTAAGGTAAGCGGTATCGTCCCCGGCAGAAACGCTCTAAAGAGAGATCTGGGTATGATGATGACCAAGATTGGAGGCGAAGACAATGCATAAAAACAAAGAACCTCTTTTTCATATTGTCAAGCGTGTTTATGCGCCCTGGTATTTCAGCTGGTGTGTCCGGGCTGTGGCTCTGGTTTTGGCCCTGGCTTGCTGCGCTGTGATCAGCACCATTGTCACCAAAGACAACCCCATCCAAATTTTTGCCACCATCATTGATGGCTCCTTTGGTTCTACCCGTAAGTTTATGGTCCTGCTGCAGAACACCGCTATGCTGCTGTGTGTTGCTTTGGCACTGACGCCTGCGTTCAAGATGCGCTTTTGGAACATCGGCGGTGAAGGTCAGGCGCTGATTGGTGCACTCGCCGCTGCGGCTTGCATGATCCTCATGAAGAATCAGGCCAATTTGGTGGTTATCACTGCCATGGTGATCACCAGCATCTGCGCCGGTGCCCTTTGGGGCGCGATTCCCGCGTTCTTTAAGGCCAAGTTCGGTACCAACGAAACCCTCTTTACCCTGATGATGAACTATGTAGCCACCCAGCTGGTTGCCTACTTCTCTGTGGTATGGGAAAACCCCAAGGGTTCCGGCAACATCGGCGTTATCAATGCAAACAGCAAGATCGGCTGGTTCCCGGATCTGTTCGGTTCCAAGTATGCTCTCAACATTCTCGTGGTTGCGCTGCTGACCATCGGCATTTACATCTACCTCAACTACACCAAGCATGGCTACGAGATCTCCGTGGTTGGCGAAAGTGAGCGTACCGCAAGATATGTTGGTATCAAGGTCGAGAAGGTCATTATCCGCACTATGTTGATCTCCGGTGCTATCTGTGGTTTGGCAGGTCTTCTGCTGGTAGGCGGTACCAACCACACCCTCAACGCCTCCATTGTGGACGGCAGAGGCTTCACCGCGGTCATGGTGTCCTGGCTGGGTAAGTTCAATCCCATTTGGATGATTCTGACCAGTTTCCTGCTGGTATTCTTAGGCCGTGGTGCCGGCGAAATCGCCACAGATTTTGGCTTGAACGCATCCTTCGGCGATATCCTCACCGGTATCATCCTGTTCTTTATCATCGGCTGTGAGTTCTTCATTAACTACAAGATCAGCCTGACCAAATCTTCCAAAAAGGAGGGCAAATAATCATGATTGAAGCCATCCTTTCTTTCCTGCCCCGTGCCATCGCACAGGGTACTCCCCTTCTGTTCGGTGCTACCGGCGAAATTGTCACCCAGAAGTCCGGCAATATGAACCTGGGTATTCCCGGTGTCATGTATGTCGGCGGTATTTGCGGCGTTATCGGCGCATTCCTGTATGAGCAGAGCCTGCCCAATCCCGAGGCAATGGTGCCCTTCCTGGCGGTGCTGATCCCTACCGCATTCTGCCTGATCGGTTCTCTGCTGATGGGTCTGCTGTTCTGCTTCCTGACCGTAACCCTCAGAGCAAATCAGAATGTTACCGGTCTTGCTATGACTACCTTCGGTGTTGGTTTCGGTAACTTCTTCGGTGGTTCTCTGGTTAAGCTCTCCGGTGCGGATATGCCCTTCCTGGCACTGTCTGCTACTTCCAATTGCTTCAAGAAAACCCTGCCCTTTGCTGGCAAGCTGGGTGTTGTAGGCGATCTCTTCTTCAACTACAGCTTCCTGGTGTATCTGGCTGTCGCCATCGCTCTTATCGCTTCTTACATCATTAAGCGCACCCGTACCGGTCTGCACCTGCGTGCAGTTGGCGAAAATCCCGCTACCGCGGACTCCGCCGGTATCAATGTCAACCGCTACAAATACCTGGCTACCTGCCTGGGTTGTATGATCGCAGGTTTGGGCGGTCTGTACTATGTTATGGACTACGCAAGCGGTATTTGGGCAAATGACGCATTTGGCGACAGAGGCTGGCTTGCCATCGCCCTTGTTATCTTTACCATTTGGCGTCCCAATGTAGGTGTTCTGGCTTCCTACCTGTTCGGCGGTCTTTACATCCTGCATATGTACATTCCCTCCGGCATGAACCTCGCCGTTAAGGAGCTGTACAAGATGCTGCCCTATGTGGTCACCATTATCGTGCTGATCATCTCCTCTCTAAGAAACCAGAGAGACAAGCAGCCCCCACAATCTCTTGGTTTGCCGTATTTTAGAGAAGACAGATAACTGCACACACAAAGATCGTCCTTATCCGTACAAATACAATCAGATCTACCGCAAAACTGGCATTAGTTTTGTGTATTGCGCTAGATAAAAAATTTGAAGATTTATTTTTCTTTTAATCAAATTCCAATATGTCTAACAGATCGTTACACTTGATCTTAAAGCAAGGCAACAGCCACTCGGAACAATTACCTTGAACTACCACCGACCCTTTATCACCACTGATAAGATTTTGATAAATATCCATCGTATAGCTATGATAATATGGATAGTCAAAATAATCAGAACAGCAGGTATCATATTCACTAAACGGATTTGTTTAAGTCAAAGATATCTGCAACGAGTGGGAATAATCCGATATCAGCTTTAAGTCCCGGGGAACCCTGAAACGCAGGGTTCCCCGGGGCTCTTTTCTTTGGATGTATTTTGTCAATAGGTGACTTTA
>JAFOBK010000247.1 GCA_017381835.1 Oscillospiraceae bacterium
ATCGGTCAAAGCCGTATAAGCCGGTGGTTTATCCCGTTTCGCAGGTAGCAAAAACGAGATCAAGCAAAGGGAGTATACATTTTCCTGTATCTATGAAAACGGTTTCATTCCTTACGCTTTTAATATAGCGTGGGGATTTTCCAAATGCAACCAGAAATTCCTATCCCCTAAAATAATCTACAGTTTATCTAATTTAACGATTATCGTTTTGTGCACATTGTATGTTTCCTGTTTCGTAAACGGTTACACATATGATTTGCAAATATCTGGAAAAGGGCATATGCTCCATGTGCGGTGTTTACAGTGAGGACTCTTTCTCACGCAAGAAGTTAAACGGTTACAGAAAGCGGAAGTCGATTTCACGCAGGAGCACATCATTCCTGCACACACAACATATTCCGGAGCATGACAACATTTTGCCTATCGACGAAGGGGCATTTTCATGCTATAATGCCCTTACATTTCCATGAAAGGGGGCGTTTTTATGCCCACAGAACTGAAAACGCCCTGTAACATCGGTCTGCTTGCCCATGTTGGTGCAAGCAGACGAGAACTACGTAAATGAACGCCCAAAGACTCCGGAACCTGATATTGCAATATGCAGCTAAAAAATTGTTTCTTCTTTCCAATTTTTAGGTTGACAGATTTATTCCACTATGATAAAATTTTAATGAACATGTTGGAATGTTACCGGTAGTGCGGGCTTGACCAACTCTATTTAGTATCTCGCCGGTTGGGATATTGGATGGAGCTGGTTATTTTTTTTACGCAAAATGGGGTGAGCGTGAAAATGCGGATCAAAAAACTCATCAATAATAATATTCTTTGCGTCGTGGACGAAAAGGGCAATGAGTTGATCGTCACCGGCCGTGGCATCGGTTTCCAGCGCCACCGGGGTGAGTTCGTTGATCCGGCGCTGGTGGAGCGCACCTACCGCATGGAAGAGAAGGCGGAGCAGAAGAAGCTGCGGGAGCTGGTTGAAAAAATCCCCATCGAGCATCTGGCGCTGACCGAGGCGCTGATCGAACATATCAAAACCCAAATTCCCCAGAAGTTAAATCAGTCCCTGCTGATCACCCTGGCAGACCACATCAGCTTCGCCATCGCCCGCAAAGCGCAGGGCGTGGAATTCAGCAATCCCCTGAAAGGCTCCATCATGTGCTACTATCCCACCGAGTACCATCTGGGACAGCATTGCCTGAAGGTGGTCCGGGAACAGCTGGGGGTTGCGCTGCAGGAAGACGAGGCGGCATTTATTGCTCTGCACATCGTCAACGCAGAGCTGAACACCAACATGAGTGAGATGTATGACATCACAAACCTCATTGAAGGCGCTCTGTCTGTGGTCGAGTATTTCTATCAGCGAAAATTCGACCGGGAATCTCTGGATTTTAACCGGTTTGTGGTGCATCTGCGCTACTTTGCCCAGCGGCTGTTCCAGGGAAAAATGATGGAGGATGATCAGGGCGAGCATGATGTGATGTTCCGCCAGTTGATTATGAAAAACTGCAAAGAGCATTACAAATGCGCCCAGTGCATCGGCGACTATGTAAAAAATACCTATCAGAAGACCCTCTCGGAAGAGGAACTGACCTACCTGACGATCCATCTGAAACGGATCAATCTGGGACTGCAACAATAACATATCCACCCCTGCGGATGGCAGGGCGATGGGATAGTGATCACAGTTTTCTTTGTGAGCTAAACCCATACCAGGGACGTAAGGTTTTCTTGCGCCCCTGGTATGGGTTTTTATTTTATAATCATACAATATCAGGAGGATCCCAATGAAAGACAAAATTTTTGGCGTTCTGCAGCGTGTCGGCCGCTCCTTCATGCTGCCCATTGCTCTGCTGCCCGTAGCAGGCTTACTGCTGGGTGTCGGTAGCTCTTTCACCAACGCAACCATGCTGGCAACCTACGGTCTGACCAATGTTATCTACCCCGGCAGTGTTCTTTACACCATTCTGGACATCATGAACCAGTGCGGCAACGCAGTGTTTGCCAATCTGGCGCTGCTGTTCGCTATGGGCGTTGCCATCGGCATGGCCAAGAAGGAAAAGGAAGTGGCTGCCCTGTCCGGTGCCATCGCCTACCTGGTCATGAACACCGCCATCAGCGCTATGATCAATGCCAACGGCGGCGTAGAGGCCATGGCGGCCAACTCCACCACTTCCATGCTGGGCATCACCACCCTGCAGATGGGTGTGTTTGGCGGTATCATCGTTGGTCTGGGCGTTGCCGCTCTGCACAACAAGTTCTATAAGATCGAGCTGCCCACGGTTCTCAGTTTCTTCGGCGGCACCCGGTTTGTTCCCATTGTTTGTACCGCTGTTTATCTGGTGGTTGGTATTGCCATGTTCTATATCTGGCCCATCGTGCAGCAGGGCATTGCGCTGCTGGGTAACCTGGTCATCAACTCTGGTTATATCGGCACCTGGATCTACGGTATCACCGAGCGTGCCCTGATTCCCTTTGGCCTGCACCATGTGTTCTATATGCCCTTCTGGCAGACTGCCATGGGCGGCACCGCTGTCATCGACGGAGCTGTTATTCAGGGTGCACAGAACATCTTCTTCGCAGAGCTGGCTTCCAAGGCAACCACTGTCTTCTCCGTTTCTGCCACCCGCTTCATGTCCGGTAAGTTCCCCTTCATGATCTTCGGTCTGGTTGGTGCCGCACTTGCCATGTATCATACCGCCCGCCCCGAAAAGAAGAAGGTTGTAGGCGGCCTGCTGCTGTCTGCTGCCCTGACCTCCATGCTCACCGGCATTACCGAACCTCTGGAGTTTACCTTCCTGTTCGTTGCCCCTCTGATGTATGTTGCGCACTGCATTCTGGCAGGTCTTAGCTACATGCTGATGCATATCTTCAATGTTGGTGTTGGTATGACCTTCTCCGGCGGTCTGATCGACCTGACTCTGTTTGGCATTCTCCAGGGCAATGCCAGAACCAACTGGATCTGGATTGTAATTGTGGGTGTTGTTTACTTCTTCCTGTACTATTTTGTCTTCCGTATCATGATCACTAAGATGGATCTGGCAACCCCCGGCCGTGAATCCGATGATCAGGAGCCCAAGCTGTTCACCCGTTCCGACTACAAGGCTAAGACCGGCATTGGTCCCGACGGCGCAAATACCGGCGCATCCGATCCCGTTTCCGCTATGATTCTGCAGGGATTGGGCGGCAAGCAGAACATCTCGGATGTGGATTGCTGCGCTACCCGCCTGCGTATCACCGTGGCAGAGGAAAGCAAGGTAGATGACAAGATCCTGAAGGCATCCGGTGCTTCCGGCGTTGTCCACAAGGGAAATGGCATTCAGGTAATTTACGGACCTCAGGTCGCCGTCATCAAATCCAATCTGGTGGATTTCATGGAATCTCCGGAATCCGATCACCTGGACGCTGCCGCTGTCCCCGCTCCTGCCGAAAAAACAGTTTCTGCACCTGCTAAGGCAGCAAATGCTGCTCTGCTGGGTGCACACATGACCGGCACTGTGGTTGCCCTGTCGGATGTTCCTGACGAAGCCTTCGCATCCGGTGCCATGGGCAGCGGTGTTGCGGTTGAGCCTGCAGAAGGCAAGCTCTACGCTCCCGCCGACGGTATCATCGAAACTGTCTTCGAAACGAAACACGCTGTAGGTCTGACCACCGCTGACGGCGTGGAGATCCTGCTGCATATCGGCATTGACACAGTCAAGCTGGGCGGTAAGTATTTCCAGACCCACATAGAGCCCGAGCAGGCAGTTAAGAAGGGCGACCTGCTGGTTTCCTTCGACATGGATGCCATTAAGGCAGAAGGCTATCCCCTGACCACCCCCATGATCATCTGCAACACCGATGACTACGCAGCTGTGGAAACCCTTGTATCCGGTAATGTGCAGGGCGGTGCCGATCTTCTCACCATCCGGTAAGCCTGCCCCACAACTTCAAAAAAACGTTACTTAGCTATCGACGAACCTCCCCCTTTCATGGTATAATGCTGTTACATTTACCATGAGAGGGGGCATTTTTATGCCCGAGCATAGAAAAAAGAACCCCTGCAGCCTGGGGCTTCTGGCCCATGTAGACGCGGGCAAGACCACCCTGTCCGAAGCGCTGCTGTACGTTTCCGGTGCCAAGCGCACCTTGGGGCGGGTTGATCACGGCGATGCCACGCTGGATACCCACGCGCTGGAACGGCGGCGGGGCATTACCATTTTCTCCAAGCAGGCGCGTCTTGCAACGCAAAACCATAATATTACACTGGTGGATACCCCCGGTCACGTGGACTTTGGCGCGGAGGCAGAGCGCACTTTGCAGATTCTCGACTGCGCCGTGCTGGTGATCTCCGGCACCGATGGCGTACAGGCCCACACCCTGACCCTCTGGCATCTGCTGGAGCGATATAACGTCCCCACATTCCTTTTTATCAACAAAATGGATCTTCCCGGCTGCGACAGAGAAAAGCTGCTGCACCAGCTGCAGCAGGAGCTCTCCCCCGCCTGTGTGGACTTCGGCGCAGATGAAGAAACGGTGGCAGAAGCCGCTGCCATGTGCGATGAAGCGCTGCTGGAAGAATATCTCCAGGCAGGCACAGTCAGCCGCGGCAACATCAGCGGTCTCATCGCCGCCCGCAAACTCTTCCCCTGCTGCTTCGGCGCTGCGCTGAAGCTGGAAGGTGTACCGCAACTTCTGGATGTGCTGGATGCTTACGCACCCACCGCGGAAAATGCCGAAACTTTCGGCGCACGCATTTACAAAATCTCCCGCGATGTACAGGGCGCGCGGCTGACATGGCTGCGCGTCACCGGCGGCACTTTGAAAACCCGCGACTCTATAAGTTATGTAAACCAAAAAGGTGAATCCATCGAAGAAAAGATTCTCCAGATCCGCCTGTACTCCGGTGATAAATTCACCGCTATCGAATCCGCACCGGCAGGCACACTTTGCGCCGTCACCGGTCTTTCCACAAGCTACGCCGGTCAGGGACTGGGTAGCGAAGGCGCGGGAGCACCTCCGGCACTGGAGCCGGTCATGACCTATCGGGTGGAGCTGCCCAAAGGCTGCGATCCCATGGTTGCGCTGCCCAAGCTGCGGCTTTTGGAGGAAGAAGACCCCCAGCTGCACATTCTCTGGGAAGGCGGCAACATCCATGTACAGATCATGGGCAAGGTGCAGCTGGAAATTTTCCGGGATCTGGTAGCCCAGCGCTTCGGTCTGGAAATCTCCTTTGACACCGGTCGCATTTTCTATAAAGAAACCATCGAAAACACCGTGGAAGGCGTGGGTCATTTCGAACCTCTGCGCCACTATGCCGAGGTGCATCTGCTCTTAGAGCCGCTCCCTCGCGGCAGCGGTCTGGTTTTCGATTCCGTCTGCTCTACGGACGTTCTGGACGCACCCTATCAGAGCCTGATTATGGGTCACCTCAGTGAAAAGCAGCATAAGGGCGTTCTCACCGGCGCGCCAATTACCGACATGAAGATTACCCTGCTGGTGGGCAAGGCGCACTTAAAGCACACCGAGGGCGGCGATATGCGGCAGGCAACCTACCGCGCCGTCCGTCAGGGTCTGATGCAGGCAAAGTCGGTGCTCTTAGAGCCGTGGTATGATTTCGTCCTTACCGTTCCCACCGCTGCCGTGGGACGTGCCATTACGGATATCCGTGCCATGGGCGGCGATTTCGACGCTCCCGAATCTGTCGGAACTTCCTCCATCTTGAAGGGCAAGCTCCCCGCCGCCGAGCTGGGGGACTATGCCGATGTGGTGGCTTCCTACACGCAGGGTCAGGGTCGGCTGCAGATTGCACTGCGGGGCTATGACATCTGCCACAACCCCGATGCCGTGGTAAAGGCTGCCGCTTACGATCCCGTGGCAGACCTGGAAAACACTCCCGATTCCGTTTTCTGCGCCCACGGTGCCGGCTTCAACGTCCGCTGGGACGAAGTGAAAAACTATATGCACTTGGAAAGCGGTCTGAAAGAAGAAAAACAGCCCCAGCTGATCACCCGCAACGTTCGTTTGGACGACAAGGAGCTGGAAGCCATCATGGAGCGGGAGTTTGGACCTGTCAAGCGCCCCCTCTATCGCGCTCCCGCCAACCGCCCCGCCACAGAGGAAGTGCAGATCCGCACCCCCAAGCGAAAAGCCATCATCGTTGACGGCTATAACATCATTTTCGCATGGGAAGATCTGGCATCTCTTGCCAAAGAGGATTTGGAAGCGGCCCGCAAAAAGCTCTGCGACATGCTCTCCAATTACGCCGGCTTCAAGAAGTGCTATCTGGTGGTAGTCTTTGACGGCTGGAAGGTCAAGGGCAATGTGGGCGAAAAGACCCAGCACCACAACATTCAGGTGGTCTTCACCCGCGAGGGCGAAACCGGCGATGCCTACATTGAAGCGCTGGTGGCCAAAATCGGCAGCAACTATGCCGTGCGGGTAGCAAGCTCCGACTCTCTGGTGCAGCTCAGCTCCTTCCGCACCGGCGTTCTGCGTATGTCCGCCCGGGAACTGCGGGAAGAGCTGGAGATCGCAAACAAAGAAATGCAGCAACACTTTCAGAAAAAGTGATGAATTTGAAAGAAAATGCTTCCATTTTTTCATTTCATCCTGTAAAATATCCTTATAATCAATACGGAGGTATCTTTCATGAGTCATCATCACCATACCCCCCAGAATATCGATCCCGAATTCCAGGCCCGTCTGGACCGAATCGAAAAGCGGGACCGGGCCGTCAACCACGTTTTCCGTCGCATTCTCCATTATATTGAGCGCTCCATCGCCCTCATTACCCTGATCGCCCTGCTGGCGGCACTGGGCATCGAGATTTACAAGATGTTCACCGTGGCCGGCTACTTTGACGAGGTCAACCATGTGCTGCACAACCTGCTGACCATCGTGGTGGGTCTGGAGTTCGTGCGTATGCTCATTGACACCACCCCCGCCAACATTCTGGAGGTACTGACCGTGGCAATCACCCGCCACGTGGTGCTGACCCACGAAGACCCCCTTGCCAATCTGGCCTCCGTCGCCTGTATCGCAGGTCTGTTCGCCATCCGCCGCTACCTGATCCGCCGCAGCGAACTGAAAGAAGAAATGGTGGAAATTGAATAACATCCATACAAAATGCCCCGTCCGGTTGGACGGGGCATTTTTTCGTTAATTAAATTCTTCCGTGTTGGACATTTTGATCACCAGGGTGTCGCCGATAACCGCAACGGAATCTCCCGCCGGCCAGCAGCCCATCTGCTGTACCTGATGGGACTTCATCAGCGCATCACGGGTGGGTCGATCCACCGGCTCCAATTCCAGATTGAAATTGGCCTGCAGGAACTTGGTGGTATGGTCAGAGTCGAAAAGCAACGTCTTATTCAGCAGGATCACCAGCATATGGAGCTTGCCTACAGGCTCCATCCAACCGGTTTCCGGATCTACGGTTTCGTGCTTCACATCCAGAATACGGGTGCCTACCACGGCGATTTTATCAAAGTCATACTCGTCCTGCAGATCATGAATCTCCATCATGATCTCCACACCATCGGCATAGGTGCGCTCATAAGCAAGCTGCATATGGAAGTAGCAGATATTTGCCATAAGGGCGTTGTTAAACACCACCACCGCCAGCAGGATGCCCATTGCATTTTTCACCGAAGGCTTTGTCCACTGCTCGCAGAGCAGTGCGCCCAGCAGATACAGCAGCACCAGGCACTGGAGCATCATGGGTCTGAAAATCAGATCCTCTGATGTAAAGCCCCAGACGCAGGCAAAGGGCATAATGGCAACCAGACACAGGA
>JAFOBK010000031.1 GCA_017381835.1 Oscillospiraceae bacterium
GCACCGGCGGCACAGGGAACAGGGGGTTGTAGCCGAACGCGGAAAACAGGCAGCCGACAAAGTCTGAGCAGAATCCCACCAGTCCGCCGGCCACAGGACCAAAGAGCATACCCGCCATAAAAATGGGAATCGCTTCAATGGAGAAACGCGTGCTGGCATTGGGCATAGGGATAATCATACGCGCCAGTACCACGCTCAAAGCTGCAAGCAGTGCGCAATAGGCAAGTTCTTTTGTGGTTAGTTTTTGTTTTTTCATAAAAAAATCCTCCTTAAAATGCAGCGACGGAAGACTGTGCCAGCTTCAATGATCCATAAAAAGAAAACCCCGGCGTTTTCACGTCAGGGAGTTACAGATTACCGGATCATCGGTGGGAAGCGGTAGCAATATACAGCCGACCATTCGCCCGACCGAGTATCGTTGCTACATAAAGGAGTTTTTCCTATATGCAACAGCGGGTGCAGTGACAGCATCGTGGAGATATCCTTCGTCCTCCGGGCAAACTCCCCGTCCCGGTGGCACTTGACGCGCTGTCTCTTACTCTGTTCAAGGTTTACTATACACGATATGACAGGAAATGTAAATAGGTTTTTTATCGATATCTCATTATCAATACCCTATTTGTGCATATATCCCGGATTCTGTCGCATCATTCTGTGGTTTTGGCTGCCGTTTTCGGCGGTTTTCCCAATCTGCAGAACGTACAATGGTCTCACTTAACTTTCGAGGGAGGACGGGCAATGCAATGCCAGAAGCTGAAAACCTATATGGAAACGGGACGGGTGGTCTTTCTGCCTGCCAAATCCATCCGACCAAATCCGGCCCAGCCCCGGAAAATCTTCCGGGAAGATGCCCTGGATGAACTGGCTGATTCCATCCGGCAGCATGGCATTCTGCAGCCTTTGTCTGTTCGCCGGGTGGGAAACAATTACGAACTGATCAGCGGAGAACGGCGGCTCCGGGCTGCAGAACTGGCGGGTGTTTCCGATGTGCCCTGCATTCTCATGAGTATGGATGACAGAACCTCCGGTTTTACCGCACTGGTGGAAAATCTCCAGCGGCAGGATCTGGATTTCATTGAAGAAGCTCTGGGCATCCGGCGGCTTTTGCAGGAGCACGATATGTCTCAGGAGCAGGCAGCCCGCCTTCTGGGAAAGAGCCAGAGTGCCGTTGCCAACAAGCTGCGGATCCTGCGCCACAGCGACAGGGTTCTGACCGCACTCCGGGAAACGGAGCTGACGGAACGTCATGCCCGGGCATTGCTGAAGCTGAAAACCGAAGAAGAAATCCTCTCCGCCATTTCCCGGATTGCCGGGAAGAATATGAGCGTTTCCCAGACGGAGCGGTACATCGAAAGTCTTCTGACCGAAAAAGCCGAGAAAACCGCCAAAGCCAATGTGGGAAGTTTCCTCAATACATTAACCCAAACCCTCCAGAAAATTCAGCTTTCCGGCATTGCCGCCGTGTCAGAACGGCGGGAAACCGAAAGCCAGATTGTCTTTACCATTACCATTCCAAAATAAAACCGCTGCATCTTCATGCAGCGGTATCAAGGCAGGAAACAAACCACATCATTGGGCGTACATTGCAGAATTGTACATAGTTTTTCCACCGTAAGCAGCGTTATATTCTTTCCTTTTTTAATGCTGTCCAAGGTCTTGTTGTCAATTCCCTCTTTTAACAGCTGATACTGGGATACGCCTTTGCGTTCCATAGTCGCCCACAACGGACTATAATCTATCATTGCGCATCCCTCCCCTTTTTTGTATTATAGGTAAAAAAGAGGAATTTCAGTATTGTGGAGATTTTCACAATGTGATAGAATAAAATTCAGGAAGGGGTGGCGCAATTATGGTAGGCTGGACAAATCACAATCTCAAAACACTATTGGACTTTGCCGAACGAGATTCCCTTTATCAGCAACTTCTGTCAAACTACCGCGAACTCGATGCAGTTTACAACGCGCAAAAAGCGCACCTTTCCAGGGAAGATGTGGAAATGATCGAAACTTACCTTGCTGCAGGAGAAGCGGTATATTACCGTTTCGCGCAAATCGCCTACAACTGCGGAAAGAATTCCCGTTTTCTATGAGAACAGTATACAGTGAAGGCCGGCACGCTTCTGCATGCCGGCCTTTTTTTACACACTGATCAATAGAACAGCAGAGAAATCCAGGTAACCACATTGGCGCCGAACTGGAAGTCCAGGCCTCTTCTTTCCAGCACATCCACCACGTTGATGCCGTGGCTCTCCACACAGGGGTGCATCTTTTCCGGGAACCGGCAGGGCTGTCCATCCAGAATGGCACAGCGGTCACAGACCGTGCAGGCCTCGGTGGAGAGAATGAAGGGATCCACACCCTGCTGCTTCATCAGTTCCCGGACCTGTTCCGTCAGAGCCTCATGGTCCGGACGGGTGGCCAGGGTCTCGTCCATGTCCGCAATATCCCGGACCTCCACAATGGAGGAAATCAGCAGGCAGTGGTCATAGGCCATGCAGACCTGGCGGCAGGTATCCACACTGCCAACACCGGGAGGACAGGCCCAGGATTTTCCGTACATGGGGCACTCATGTTCACAAATCCACCGGATCCGGCTGGAGAATTCCAGTTCCCGGGGATCAAAAAAGTCGTAAATATACAGGGGCAGCTCCGACAGCTGCTGTTCCAAAAGTTCCTGATTCATGCAAATTCCTCCATGATTTTCCGGCAGCCTTCCAGGATATCCCGCCAGGTTTCTTCAAAATCTCCCGTATACCAGGGATCCGCCACGTCGCGGGAAAGCAGCGGGCGGATTTTGTCCGGATCCGCAGGCAGCATCCGGGCCAGCCACCGGGCATTGCTGCGGTCCATGTAATAGATGCGGTCAAAATGCCGGTAATCCTCCATCGTCACCTGCCGGGCAGCGTGACCATCGCAGGCAACGCCATGCTTCGCCATCTCCCGCCGGGCCGGAGGATACACCGGATTGCCGATCTCCTCCCGGCTCACCGCCGCAGAGTCGATCTCAAATTTATCAGAAAGACCGGCTTTTTTCACCATGTCCTTCAGGACATATTCGCCCATTGGTGATCTGCAAATATTGCCGTGGCATATAAATAGTACTTTTATCATCTTTTTATAACTCCATATAAGTCTTGTATTTCTTCTCAAATGCTTGGTATCACAGGGTTTTTCGGGTTTTGATACCCCTGCTGTTTCCGGGGTATCTTCTCAAATCGTCCCGTATCTTCTCATGTTTTTCCCTGCAATATTGGTAAATTCATTGGTATAGTCAGCGGCTTTACCAACGGGCTTTTTCAGCCATTCGCTACCCGAAGCACCTCGGCTTTGGCATCATCGAAGTTTACATGGGCGTAGACATTCAGGGTTACGCTGATGTCTGAGTGACCCATGATATACTGCAATGTCTTCGGGTTCATTCCGGATTTTGCCATGTTGGAGCAAAATGTGTGTCGGCATACATGAGGGGTTACTTTCGGCATCTGGATGCGGTAAATCTTGTTGTACTTTTCAACGATGTGTTCCAAATACTTCTCCCAGTGCAGGGCTACCTTTGGCATATCGTTTTTATCCAGACACAGGAAGCGGATATACCCATCCACCATTGGCTCGACCTTCGGTGCTTCACGACTGGCAATGATTCTGCGGAAACAGGCTGCAACTTCTTCGGTCATCGGCACATAGCGGGTACCGCTCTCTGTCTTAGGCTCCTCAATCACATATTTCATCTGGGAGGTGCGCTGCAACTGATGGTCTACCTTGATACGCATTTCATCAAACTCAATCTCAGAAACCGTCAGTCCGCAGAACTCGGAAATACGAAGCCCGGTATGAAAAAGAATATAGATTGCATCGTAGTATCTGCTGAAATGTGCATCTTCCTTGATGAATTTCAGCAGCTCCCGCTCCTGCTTCCGGGTGATGGCTTCTCTGGTTACGGAATCGTTGACAATCACCGATGCCAGCTCAAATCCAAAGGGATTTTTGCGAATCAGGTCATCGTCCACCGCCATCTGAAAAGCCGGTCTGAGAACGCCCCGGATGGAATGAATGGAGCTGTAGCCCCTGCCGTCCACCTGTTGAAGCTTGATGAGCCACGCTTTTGCATCCGACAAGCGCACCTTGTCAATGCGCTGTTTCCCAAACGCTTCTTTTTTCAGAACATTGATTACCGTCTTGTACCCGGCAACGGTATTGTGCCGGACACCCGTTTTCAGGGACACATACTTCTCCACCAGTTCCAGCACCGTGTAATTGCCGCCATTGGTTACGATGTGGTCAAACAAATCCGCTTCAATCTGCTTTTCTTTCTCTCGCAGCGAAAGTTCCCGTTTCTTGCCTTTTGGCATTGGGTCGTTTTTGTCCAAACGCCAACTGTACACATTTTTCTCTTTTCCGTCCTCGTCAATGTAACGGAACCGATACCTCCCGTCTGCACGCTGGTACTCGCCTTCATGCAAAATTCGATTACGGTTGTCTCGTCTTTTTTCACTCATTGAAATCTCTCCTTTACTGTAAAAGGAGAGCCAGACTTGCACCGTTATAATAGCACAAGTTTGGCTCTCCGTATAGGTCTATCATAGGAAATCGGCAATTCTGCCAAGCACTTTTTTATAC
>JAFOBK010000248.1 GCA_017381835.1 Oscillospiraceae bacterium
AAGTGTGGGTGTCTACTTTCATTTTACAGGTGCAAGCTGTACGCTGACCCCGTCATTCATTTTATAGTGCTCTGCAATGTTTTCTCTCGACTTTTCACCCTCTCTCATGATATAAGATCCCGGATTTACCATGAAAGGGGGCGTTTTTATGCCCGCTGAACTGAAAACGCCCTGTAACATCGGCCTGTTTGCCCATCTGTGAGCAGGTAGATGAGAACCACGCAAAATCCCCCTGAAACAGTCCATCCCCGACCTAAAAAGGTCGGGGCTTTTTGCATTTTTGCAGCACATTCGGTCATTCCGCCTGTCATGCAGCTTTTTTACCTGCAATTATCAGAATTTCAGGTGTAGATGTGACCGGCAGAAATGGAAAAGAGGTTGCCGGCAGCAACCTCTTTCGCTTCTTACAATCTACCATAACGCTGAGTCATGCTATAAATCTGCTTTGTCAGGGATTCGGTTATAAAGTCTTTCTGTGCGCGCCAGGTCCAGTTTCCGGATGAGAGTGTTCCCGGGAAATTCATTCTTGCACAGCCGCCCAATTCCAGATAGTCCTGCATCTGAATCACGCAAAGCTTGCTGACCGATCCCATAGCGCCGCGGATCATGCCCCAGACGACGCCTTCTTCTTCATTGAGCCCCAAATAATCCTTTGCCAGTGCCACATCCTCCGGATCTACTTCCTGAAGCCACTGTACCAACGTCATATTATCGTGAGTGCCCACATAGCAAACCGAATTGACCGGATATGTATGAGGCAAATAATCCGACTCTTCACGGGAGTCAAAAGCAAACTGCAGCACTTTCATGCTGGGATAACCGGAGTCCAGCTGGAGCTGTCGAACCTCCGGTGTAACAAAGCCCAAATCTTCCGCAATAAAGTCCAGATCCGGCAGAGCCGCCTGAACAGCCCGGATATAATCCAGACCGGGTCCCTGTTTCCATGCACCGCCGGCAGCAGTTTTGTCTCCGGCAGGGACAGACCAATAACTTTCAAAGCCTCTAAAGTGGTCCATCCGAACTGCATCATACATCTTGGCGGCAGCGGACAACCGACGGATCCACCATGCAAATCCGGTTTCCTTCATTTTGTCCCAATTATACAGGGGATTGCCCCAGAGCTGTCCGTCAACCGCAAAGGAATCCGGCGGACAACCTGCAACCGCTGTAGGTCGGCAATTGCCGTCAAGCTGAAACAGTTCGGGTGCAGACCACACATCCACTGAATCCAGAGGAACATAAATCGGCACATCGCCAATAATCTTGATTCCTCTTTGGTTTGCATAGCTGCGCAATGCCTTCCATTGCCGGAAAAACTGATACTGGAGGAAATATTGGAACTGGACGGAATCATGCATTTCCTGACGGGTACAGCTAAGTATTCCCGGGAGCCGCTTCATCAGACTAATGGACCACTCATACCATGGGCGACCGTGGTTTTTTTCTTTCAGGGACATAAACAGTCCGTAATCTTCCAGCCAATCCGCGTTTTCATCGAGAAACCGGCGGTACTCATCATTTTCGGAAAATCGCTCATAGGCCAGATGCAGCAGTTTACAGCGGTTTTCAAAGAGGCATCCAAAATCCACATGGGTTTCATCCCGGTACCAGTTTACTGCATCCACTTCCTCCTGCAGGAGCAGTTGTTCTTCAACCAGCATATCCAAATCGATCAGATAATGATTGCCAGCAAAGGAAGAAAAAGACTGATAAGGAGAGTCTCCATAACCGGTAGGGTTCAGCGGAAGAACCTGCCAATAGGATTGGCCTGCTCTGCACAGGAAGTCCACAAATTCATAAGCGCACTTTCCCATGCTGCCAATGCCATATGGGCCGGGTAATGATGTGACATGCATCAAGATTCCACTTTTTCTCATAATTTTCTCCTTAGTTATCATCATCAATCCGTCTGGTACTTTCCCGTTGATGCAGCGCGTAAGGAACTGCTTCATGGCAAGCAGTTCCGCCATGTTCGATACGGTCAATTAGAATCTCCACACTTCTCTGAGCCATTATCTGTGCTGACTGGATGACAGTGGACAACTCCGGAACCAGAAACGAACCCAGCCGCAAGCCGTCAAAACCCATCACGGATACATCCTTCGGAACCCGCAGACCATTATTATGAAGCGCCCGAATGGCACCAATGGCCATAACATCCGCAATGGCAAACAAAGCTGTAAACTCACGTCCATCTGCAATCAGCTGCTGCGTCGCATTGTAGCCTCCCTGATAGGAAAAGCGAACGCCCTGATAGTCCAGTTTTTCGTCATATTCAATTCCGTGCTTCCGGAAAGATTGCAGACATCCCTCATAGCGAAGGCGGCTGGTATCAGACACTTCACGGTCACCGCCCACGATCACAAATTTTCTGTGTCCAAGGGCAATCAGAGAATCCATTGCACAGCGGGCGGCCTGACGGTCATCGGTAGCCACACTGGAGAGGTTATCAAATGGCAAGCCGGACGCATCGTTGGACACCAATACACAGGGTATTTCAATTTTCCCAAAGTCCTTCCGGAAATTCTGGCTATTGCCGCCAAGGAAGAGAATACCAAGGGGCTTTTTTTCCCGACACAGCTGGATCGCGCGCAGCACTTCGTTATTGTCCTCATCCATATAGTCCACATGAAGGGGATAATGGGTTTTGTCGATCAGTGACTGAATGGTTTCAATCATTTCGGCAAACATCTCGTTGGAAGTACCTTTTACCACCACCAGTATGGAGTTAGCATGCTGCTTCAGCTGCTGTGCGTTGGTGTTGATCTGGAAATCGCATTCTTTTACCAGCCGGTTGATCTCTTCACGCGCCTTATCGCTGACATTGGGATGATTATTCAGCACTCTGGATACAGTGGCGACACTGTATCCAGACTTTTCTGCCAGATCTTTGATGGTCATAGAATGACCTCCTTTGCATGTCGTGGGATATCAGCCCTTTACAGCACCAGCCACAACACCTTTGATGATATGCTTCTGGCAGATCAGGTAAACGACGATGATGGGCAGAACGGTCAGCATAATACAGGCCATCATGGGACCCATGTCAACACGGCCGTAGCTTCCCTTGAAATACTGGATCAGAATCGGCACAGTGGTATATTTCTTGCGGTCCAGCACCAGATAGGGCAGCAGATAGTCATTCCAAACCCACATAGTCTCCAGAATGCCCACAGAAATCATGGTAGGCTTCAAC
>JAFOBK010000249.1 GCA_017381835.1 Oscillospiraceae bacterium
CATGTAACTGATACGAATAGAGGGGGCCAGCGTCTTGGAGAAGGTATTGAGGTAAATCACCTTTTTGCCGCCGTCCAGGGTGTGCATGGCGGGCATGGGATGGGCATTGAAGCGAAACTCCGAATCGTAATCATCTTCGATGATCCAGCGGTCGTCACTTTCTGCGGCCCAGCGGAGCAATTCCTGCCGACGGGTGTTGCTCATAACAATGCCGGAGGGGAAATGATGGGAGGGTGAAATATGCAGCACCTGGGTGTCACCCAAATCTTCCGGATCTACACCGTCATGGTCCAGGGAAAGCAGGCTGCAGGATGCACCGGCGGCTTCGTAAATCTTTTGAATCTTGCT
Organism: Oscillospiraceae bacterium; assembly: GCA_017381835.1. Next base: position 349 of record JAFOBK010000249.1, read on the forward strand.
GTAACCCGGTTCTTCCACACCGTAACGCTTGTCCCGACCTAAAAGCTGTACCAGCAGATTGTAGAGAAAGTCTGTACCGGCACCAATGAGAATGTTATCCGGCTCTACCTGCATGCCCCGGAACTGATTCAGATGTCGGGCGATGGCATTGCGGAGAGCGGGCAGACCTTGCTTGTGGACTGGCAGCAGCAGACCTTCACCCAAATCCAGCATCACTTCCCGCTGAAGGCGGCTCCATACGGAGAAGGGGAAGTGAGAGGGACTGTCACCGGTCAGATCGATGAGATCCTCACGATAGGCTTCTGCAGCAGCTTTCCAAACGGGTGCGTCCGGCTGCTTTTGCAGCGACTCTACAAAATAACCTACCTTTTCCTGAGAGCGGATGAAACCCTCCGCCAAAAGCTGGTTGTAGGCAGCCTCCACAGTGATTTTGCTGACCTCCAAATGAACAGCCAAGGCTCTCTTGGAGGGGAGCTTTTCTCCGGCAGGGAGCTTTCCTGAGAGAATATCCTGGCGAATGCACCGGTAAAGCGCCTCGTAAAGAGGAACACCGGGTGACTTTTTTAAACTATAGGTTAACATAACATCACCTTGCAGGGAATCCGTTGCGTGTGTCCCAAAGCACCAGCAGGCTGCCATCTTTGACGCTGATAGTGACAGGGCGTCCTTCAAAGTGATTGCTGACACCCAGAGGGAAGCCGGCGGAGAGAGTCACATTGTCTGCTTCGTACTTGCCGCCTTTGATGGTCACACCCTTTGCGTCCGCACCCATGCAGAATACGGAGAAGATACCGCTGCACTGGTCGCCAAAGTGAATGGCGCCGTCCTTGAGGGCTGTGATAATGTAGTCTTTGCCGATGAGATAACCAAAGGCACCATGGTCGCATAAGAACTGCAGAGTCTGAAAGTTTGCCACGGTGTGATCCAAACGGGGGCCATCTAAGCTGCCGTAGAGATAAAATTCCCGATAGCCCAGCTCCAGGCCTTTTCGTACAGCCAGCATGGCATCGGTGTCGTCCTTTTCCACGGGAAAGACCGTGGATCCTTCCGGGGTGTAACCCAGAGAATCAAAGTCGCCCAAAATGCCGTTGGGGGTGATGCCCAAAGCATTGGTGTGATTCAGACCGCCGTCAGCAGCGATAATAAAGTCGTCGTTTGCAAGGGGTGCGAGCAGACCGTGAAAATCCGCAGCGCAGAAAATAATACAGTTTCCCATATTGCCCCTCCTTTCTTTTTCCTTAGTGTATCACAATGGGGATAAAAACAAAAGACCCCCGGGTAAAAACCCGGGGGAAATATTATAAACAGCCTTTGGCTGCTGTAGTTTGCATTGATGCAATGTTGGGGTTTGCCCAACATTGCAAAAACCGCAGGTTGCTACCCGCGGCCCATGCAAGAAGAAAAGAGGAAAGGAAAAATGAAAAATTGAATCTTAGTAACTATATAATACCTCGAAGATTTTAAGAAAAAAAGTGAGATTTTATTAAGCAAATATTAAGTTATAAAAAATTTTATTCCCTGGCGGGGGCGGTACTTTCTTATGCCGATAAGAAAGTACCCAAAGAACCGGCATAGGGGAGGCGCTGAGATCTTGCTCCCGCAAAATAGTTGCCTATAATGGACGGAATAACAGAACGATACCGAGCGGCGAAGGGCAGAAACGAATAGCACCGTACCGAGCACGGCTCGCCCTCCCCTATGTACCCCTCCCGCAGCGCATCGCCGGAGAAATGTATAAAGTTTCGGTGCCGCACGGACAAAAAAATAACCGTCCCTGGCGGACGGAGGATATAAATATTGGTATTGCATCCCGACAAAAAATACCCGATATCGTAGAGTGGAACGATACCGAGCTGTACCCAGGAGCCTTTCGACAACAACCCAGCTGTGCACGCATTGTCTGTGGCGACTCGCCACAAAAAGCAAAAACCGCAGGTTGCCGCCTGCGGTTCATGCTTGAAGAAAAGAGGAAAGGAAAAATGAAAAATTGAATCTTAGTAACTATATACTACCCCAAGAATTTTAAGAAAGTAAGTGCGTAAATATTAAGCAAATATTAAGTTATAAAAATTTTCAGTTTACATAGTTCCTTCGCTTTCCGCAGAATCCGTTTGACGAAGCGGTAAAAATAGGGTATGATATATTTACGAAAGTATGCATGAACGGAGGGATTCGCATGAAACTGCTCTGCCCAATCTGCGGAGAATTGTTAACAAAACAAGATAGAAGCTATGTGTGCGCCAATCGCCATAGTTTTGATGTTGCCCGCCAGGGCCATGTGAATCTGCTGCCCGTCCAGCATAAACGCTCTTTAAGCCCCGGAGATACCGCCGAGCAGGTCGTCAGCCGCCGGGCATTTCTGGATGGCGGCTTCTATGCACCGATCCAGCGGGAACTTTGCGCATTGGCAAAAGAGCATGGCTGTACCGGTCCGATTTTGGATATCGGCTGCGGTGAGGGTTACTATAGCGCCGAACTGGCGAAGAACCTGGAGGCAGAACTGCTGGGCTTGGATATTTCCAAGGAAGCGGTGCGCTATGCAGCCGGACGCTATAAGAACGCCACATGGATCTGCGCTTCCGCAGCACATCTTCCGGTGAAGGATCAAAGCTTTGGCCTGCTGACCAGTTTGTTCGCTCTGACTATGCCGGAGGAATTCAAACGGGTTTTGCGCCCTGACGGCGCCTTTATCCAGGTGCTGGCAGCGGAAGACCACCTGATGGGTCTGAAACAGATCATTTACCCTGAGCTGCACCATAAAGAGAAATTCACCACTCCCGATATTCCGGGTTTCCGGTTGGTTGAGAGCAGAAAACTGCAGTTTACCTTCACCGTGGAGGGCGCGCAGGTGCAGAATCTGCTGAGTATGACACCCCATGTGTACCGCATTGGTAAGGAAGGCGCGGAGCGTCTGCGCCGGACGGAAAAGCTGACGGATACTGCCAGCTGTGTGCTGAATCTCTATTGCCCCTGTTAAGGAGAAACTATGCTTGATAAATTAGCGGCGGTTGCCAACCGCTTTGAAGAATTATGCGCCCGCTCTGAGCAGCCGGATTTCTACAATGATCCCAAGAAGGCGGCAGCCATCCTGCGGGAACGTAATGACCTGGAGCCTATCATTGAGGCCTACCGTGCCTACCGGAACGCGGAGCAGGAAATGCTGGACGCGGAAGAACTGATGTCCGATCCGGAAATGAAGGAACTGTGCCAGGAGACCTATACGAGCGCCAAAAAGGCAAAAGAAGAACTGTATGCCGAGCTTCAGATTCTGCTGCTGCCCAAAGACCCCAACGATGAGAAAAGCGTCATTGTGGAGATCCGGGGCGGCGTAGGAGGCGAGGAGAGCGCTCTGTTCGCCCATAGCCTGTTCCGGATGTATTCCATGTACGCGGCACAAAAGGGCTGGAGCATCGAACTGATGAACTACAACGATACGGAACTGGGCGGGGTGAAGGAAGCGGACTTCGTCATTAACGGACGGGGTGCCTATTCCCGCCTGAAATATGAGTCCGGCGTCCACCGTGTCCAGCGTGTGCCGGAAACAGAATCCGGCGGCCGTGTCCACACCTCTACCGCTACTGTGGCAGTGCTTCCCGAGATGGAAGAGGTAGATGTGCAGATTAATCCTGCGGACATTGAAATGCAGGTATATCGGGCATCCGGTGCCGGTGGCCAGCATGTCAATAAGACCAGCTCTGCTGTCCGCCTGATCCACAAACCCTCCGGCATTGTGGTAGCCTGCCAGGAAGAGCGCAGCCAGCAGCAGAACCGGGAAAAATGTATGCGCATGCTTGCCTCCAAGCTCTATGAGATCGAGCAGGAACGGCTGGAATCGGAAGTTACCGGTATGCGCCGCAGCCAGGTGGGTACCGGTATGCGCAATGAGCGTATCCGCACTTATAATTTCCCCCAGGGCCGTGTCACCGATCACCGGATCGGCCTTACCTTATATAAAATCGATCAGATTATGGACGGCAATATCGACGAGATCATTGATGCTCTGGCCACCGCCGACCAGGCAGAGAAGCTGAAGAACGCACAGTAATAATATGTCATTGCGAACCGGTGCGCACATCGGTGTGACAATCTCCTTCTATAACCGGGGATTGCCACGTCGGCTACGCCTTCTCGCAATGACGGAGGTAAAAGAATTATGGAATTAATTACAAATTCTCCGATAGAAACAGAAAAAGTGGGAGAAGCCTTGGGCAAGGTACTGCAGCCCGGCACGATTCTTGCTTATGAAGGCGATTTGGGTGCGGGTAAGACCGCGTTCACCCGGGGACTTGCCCGGGGCCTGGGCGCCAAGGAGCAGGTCACCAGTCCTACTTATACCATTGTCAATGAATACCTCAGCGGCCGGATGCCACTGTTTCACTTCGATATGTACCGGCTGGCATCCAGCGATGACCTGTGGGACATCGGCTGGGAGGACTATCTGGAGCGGGGCGGTGTCTGCGCCGTGGAGTGGAGCGAAAACGTTCGGGATGCCATGGAAGATGCTGTCATTGTGTGCATCCAGAAGCTGGGCGAGGAAAAGCGGAAAATTACCATCACGGGAGGGATAGACCTTGAAGATCTTAGCATTTGAAACATCTGCAAAGGCAGCATCCGTTGCCCTTTTGGAAAAGGGTAAGCTCCTGGGGGAGAATTACCAGAATACAGGCCTGACCCACAGCCAGACCCTGATGGTCATGGCAGAGGATATGCTGAAAGCCTGCGGCCTGACGGCGCAGGATGTGGATGCGGTGGCGGTGGCAGCCGGCCCCGGCAGCTTCACCGGAGTCAGAATCGGCGTGGCGGCAGCCAAGGGCTTTGCCTGGGGTGCCCAGCTTCCCTGCTACGGTGTGTCCACCCTGGAAGCTATGGCCCGGAATCTGGGTGTGTATCAGGGCTATGTGGTGCCTGCCATGGATGCCCGCCGCAGTCAGGTCTATACGGCAATTTTCCATGCAGACAAGGGCGAGCTTACCCGCGTGGAAGAAGATATGGCCATTTCCCTGGCAGAACTGGGTGAGAAAATAAAAAATTTCGGGCAGCCGGTATTTTTAGTTGGAGATGGCGCAACTTTGTGCTATAATACATTGTTAGAAGAGGTTCCGGGTTTGGTGCTGCCGAAGGAACATCGGATGCATCAGCGGGCTGCCGGTGTAGCGCTGGCTGCCCAGGCTATGGCTGATTGCGGCGATCCGGGTAATGCAGCGGAACTGACCCCTAACTATTTAAGACTCTCCCAGGCAGAGCGGGAACGCCTGGCTCGGGAAAACAGATAAAGGAGTTATGAATCATGGCTAATGTATATGAACTGAAGCATCCCCTGATCCAGCACAAGTTGGCAATTCTGCGTAATAAGGACACCGGTGTCAAGGAGTTCCGTGAGCTGGTTGGCGAGATCGCAGGCCTGATGTGCTACGAAGCTACCCGTAATCTGCCTACCGAAGAGGTTGAGGTGGAAACTCCCGTGGCTGTTGCCAAGTGCCATATGCTGGCAGGCAAGAAGCTGGCTATCATTCCCATCCTGCGCGCAGGTCTGGGCATGGTGGACAACATGGTGGATATGATCCCCTCCGCTAAGATCGGTCATATCGGTCTGTATCGTGATCCTGAGACCCACAAGCCTGTTGAGTACTACTGCAAGCTGCCCGAGGATATCGGTTCCCGCCAGGTTTACGTGGTTGACCCCATGCTGGCAACCGGCGGCAGCGCCATCGCCGCCATCGACTTCCTGAAGAAGCATGGCTGCAAGAGCATCATCATGATGAATATCATCGGCTGCCCTGAGGGCGTGAAGGCTGTTACCGAGGCTCACCCTGATGTGGATCTGTATATTGCATCCATTGACGAGAAGCTGAACGATCATGCTTACATCATCCCCGGTCTGGGCGATGCAGGCGACAGAATCTTCGGTACCAAGTAAATAAAAGAAGGGGAGAGCGGAAGCTCTCCCCAATTTTTGCCGTTGCAAAACCAGTCTGTAGGAGGGTTTTGGAAAAGGTGAATTATACGCCAAACAGAATCCAAATCAGAATGTAGGCGGGGATGATGGCAGCCATGGTGAAGGGAATGCCGATCTTGAAGAAGTCGCCGTTGCTGACATCGTAACCCTCCTTGCGCAGGATACCGATACCGGCAATATTGGCGGAAGCGCCGATGGGAGTGCAGTTGCCGCCCAAAGTTGCGCCGGACAGCAGGCCGAAGTACAGTGCGGTGGAGTCGATACCCATCTCCATGGCGATACCGGCGATGACGGGGATCATGGTGGCGACATAAGGGATATTGTCAATAAATGCGGAAATCAGCACGGAGGCCCAGACAATGATGGTGTACATCAGGAAGGGATTGCCGGCACCCAGTTTAGCAAGCAGCTATGCCAGCGCATCAATGACACCCATGTTGCTGATGCCGCCGATCATCAGGAACAGACCGACCAGCAGACCCAAAGTCTCCAAATCGATGGCCTTCAGGGGACCCATGATGGCATCCAGATTCTTGTTTCTTACATAGTTGTACACGAGACCAATGATTAGCAGAGCGGTGCAGATCAGGCCGTTGGCCTCAGCAGGCAGTTCAAAAGGCAGGAAGGAAGCTACAATCAGCAGCACAATGGCACCAACCAGCAAAATGGTGGGGACCAAATCCTTAACCTCGGTCATCTTGCCGGACTTGGGGATCGCACCCTTTTCCTTGCGGAAGGTGAAATAAACGATGCAGGCAGACAGGAGAGCGCCCAATTCCACCATGAAGAACATACCGGGCTTGCCGTCGTAGAAGATGAAGTCCAGGAAGCTCATATCCAGCGCAGAACCCAGCATGATGGCGGTGGTATCACCAACCAGCGTGGCAGCACCCTGCAGGTTGGAGGAAACTGCAATGGAGATGATAAAGGGGATGGGGTTGGTTTTCAGCTTTTTGCAGATTTCGATGGCAACGGGAGCGACCATCAGAACGGTAGCTACGTTGTCAACAAAGGCAGAGATGATGCCGGCAAATAAAGACAGGCACACAGCAGCCCACTGGATGTTGGGAACTTTATCCATAATGATATCGGCCAAACGCTCTGGCATATGGCTGTCGATGAACAGCTGAACCAGACCCATGGTGCCACCGATCATCAGCAGGACATTGAAATCCAGTGCGCCGATGATCTGATTAAAGGGAAGCATGCCGGTGATGATGAAGATAACACCGGAAGCCAGCGCGATATAGGGACGCCATTTGCCGAAGGCGATCATCAGAACGTAGGTTGCCGCAAAGAGGATAATGGCAGGTAACAAAGAAATCTTCCTTTCTTAATATGTAATCCAAATAATTATATCGTATCGGCAGCAAAGATAGAGCAAAGAAATAGTGCTGGCCTTGCTTTGACCCTTGAGCCTGTGGCAGAAGCGAAAAATCGAACAGGGCAACAAAACCCATAGGGAGCAGCATCAGAGCTACATCCGTACAATAGAAAAATTGACATCCAACAATAACTGCCCCACCCAATGAAATGGGTGGGGCAGTAAATTTAGCGCAAATATTCTGGGTTCTGCGGCAGGATACAATGAAGTTTACACCTATTCATCCAGCATTCGGTAACCGACACCCAGTTCGTTGATGATGTATTTATTCTCTCCGGGCTTACAGCCCAGCTTTTTACGGATATTAGCCATGTTCACCTGCAGCTTTTTTACGCTGCCATCATCCATGGCTCCCCAAATGGAATTGATAATGGCGGAATAGGTCATGACTTTACCGACCTGCTGGCTCAGCAGCGAGAGAATGTTGAATTCTGTCTGTGTTACATGAATCACTCTGTCATTTACTGCAACCTGCCGCCGGTCATAATCAATTTCCAGGTCACCCAATGTAAACACGCAGGAGGGAATGGATGCACGCAAATGCATGCGATTGATCCGCAGAGAAGCGCGGACGCGGGCCAGCAATTCCGCGGTACCAAAGGGCTTGGTGATATAATCATTGGCGCCCAAATCCAGAGCGGATACTTTATCCTGCTCATCGGACCGGGCAGACAAGACAATAATGGGGATCGTGCTGCTGCGGCGGGCACTCCGGATGAATTCCTCGCCGTCCATATCCGGCAAACCCAGATCCAGTACCACCAAATCCGGTATATGGGAAGTCAGCATCAGAATGCCTTGCTGACACCGCTGGGCAGTCAGAACCTGATATCCATTGGTGTCCAAAACTGTCTGAATCATGCTCAGAATGTTGCGGTCATCCTCCACAACAAGGATTTTATATTTGTTGTTCGACATTTCCAACTTCCTCCATTTCCAAAGCGAAGCTGAATGCGGCACCGCCATTGGCGCGGTTGGCCGCTTTCAGCTCACTGCCATGAGCCTTAATGATAGTTCTGCACACACTTAGTCCGATGCCCATATTGTTGCGGGTAGAGTCCGCCGGGGCTTCACTGTCTAGAAGTCCGGTAAACAGAAAATTCATCCGATCCGGAGGAATTCCACAGCCATCATCTTCTACGGAAAAGACAGCTTTTTTGCTTTTTAGTTCCACACGGAGCCAGAGATTTTGCATACCGCGGGCATGGAATACGGCATTTTCCAGCAGGTTCATCAGAACCTGCTCAATCAGCACCGGGTCCATGGGGATACTGATGAATTCTTCCGGTATTTCTACATGTACTGTCTTATCCGGGTAATGCTTGTGAAACTTCACAAGCAGAGCGTCGATCAATTCCTCCAGCACAATACTGTGCTTGGACAGACGAACCGTATCCGCATCCACACGGGTAACGGACAGCAGATTCTCTACCATGCGGTTCAGCCACTGGGAATCTCCCTGGATATCCTTCAGCAGTGCCATTTTCCGTTCGTCGGAAATGCTGTTATAATTCTCCAGGATGGCAGAGCAGGAACCATATATGGAAGTCAGAGGCGTACGCAGGTCATGGGATACTGCGCGAAGGAGATTGCCGCGCATCCGTTCTTTCTCCGCTTCCGCTTTCAGCTTTTCTTGCTGCTTTAACCGGGTGGTCAGAGCGCCGGTCATGCTGGAGACGATCAGCATAACCACCGCTGAGGAAATACACTCCGGGGAGATCAGGTCGAATGCCCAGTAGGGATAGGTAAAGGCCCAGTTCACAGCCAGAACGCTGATCAGGCTGGATACAATGCCGAAAACATATCCCTGCGTCCGCCATGACACCAGGAACACACCCAGTACAAAAATCATGGGCGTCATAGTTTTGGTGTCGAACTGCTCAACAAGAAACAGATTCACTAAGAAAACCACGGCCAGTGTAACAATCGTAAAAAGACTGTCAGATAACATATGTTTTTTGCTTCCCATGGTCAACCTCCCAAACTTTCGCATGGTAACATTATAGCATTTCTCAGGTGCAAATGCACCCCGGCATTCCGGGAGAACCCTCGATTTTGACTAAGAATCGGTAAAGAACATCGGGCGGGGATAGAGGGACACGGTGGCAAGCAGAAGGCTACAGGACATCTGCATTTATCTTTCGAATTCCATTATCGCGCAAATAAAAAATGGTTGGTCATCTACATCCTTTACAGGATGCATCGGACCAACCATGGATTTTCCCCCGGCCTGCCCCTTCAGGCTCCCTTCCTCCGCGCTAAGAGCTGGCATCGCCGTTGCGCTATGTACGCGCCTGCGGGCGCAGTGTGCAAAGGGAGCTGTCAGCGAAGCTGACTGAGGGATTGTCTTGATTTAGAAAAGGGGTGGATAATGGGATTCGTTTGCATTTTCACTGAAAGGGGAAAACTATGGACAATCATCTACATCCTTACAGGATGCATCTGATTATCCATGGATTCTCCCCCGGCCTAAAAAACATGCCCCCGGCATGTTTTTTGCCCCACCTGCGGTGGGGTCGGCCTCTTCGAATCACATTATCACCCAAAAGAAAAAGAAGAGACATCCAAAGGATGTCTCTTCTTTTTCTGGGGTGGATAATGGGATTCGAACCCACGACCTTCAGAGCCACAATCTGACGCGCTAACCAACTGTGCTATATCCACCATATTTAGTTTGCTGAAATTTGGCACGCCAGAAGGGACTCGAACCCCTGACCTACTGCTTAGAAGGCAGTTGCTCTATCCAGCTGAGCTACTGGCGCATTTATGTGGAGCGGGTGACGGGAATCGGACCCGCGTATCCAGCTTGGAAGGCTGGTGTTCTACCATTGAACTACACCCGCAAATCCCGTAACCTGGTTTATTCAGCTAGAAAATTCTAGCATACATATCTTCAAATGTCAAGACTAAAGCCCAGGATTTCCGGAATTTTTTTATAAATTACATCTGCAATGGCGCCATCTGCGCAATTACACACATTAGGAAAGCGGCTTGCAACCACACCGTCAGCAGGGCAGAAGGCATAATCGGCACCTTCCAGCATGGGAATATCGTTTTCTGCATCGCCTGCACAGACGAGAATCTTCTTGCCCAGCTCCTTCTGCAGCTGTCTTGCAGCGGCAATTTTAGAGACACCTTTGGCATGGACATCGATGATTCGGGGGGCGGCACGGTAAACCTCTACCTTGTTGTGCCAAAGCTCCAGGATTTTTGCCTGCGCAGCATCGAAGGCGGCGTCCTCTGCTTCGTCGATGTCGAAAAGGGTTGCCACAGATTTGCTGCGGGGCGCACCGGCCAGCGCGAACTTCATGAAAGGTCCCAGGTCATCACCGGGCCGGGCAATCCGGTAGCCCCACTTGAGGGCATCGTAGAAAGCCACATAGGCAGGTTCCGGATTGATGAGATAGTGGAAGTCCACACCCTGGATCTCCAGGTTCATATTGGGAAATTCCTCGCGAAGCACCTTGACGGTTTCCCACAGATCCATATCCAGCAGTTTCACTTCGTTCAGCTGTCCGTCTTCCCACCGGGCGCTGCCGTTATACATCAAAATAGGCGCATTTACCGGTATCTTTCCCAGGTGCTTTTTAAAAGAGGACACACTGCGGCCGGTATTGATGGTAAAGGTGCCGCCGTTTTTCATAAAGAAATCCACGGCTTCCAAATTCCGCTGGGGGATTTTGGAATCGGGACCGGTCATGGTGCGGTCGAAGTCTACAGTCAATAATACATCAGAAAACATCAGTTCATTCGCTCCAGTTTTGCCAAAACTTCCTTAAAATATTCCGGCAGATCGGCCATCACCATCACGGGATGTCCATCCCGGGGATGGGAGAAACAGAGAATACCGGCATGCAGACACTGACTGTCCTGCCCTAGTTCCTTTTTCTTGTGGCCGTAGACCGTATCACCCAAAATGGGGTGTCCGATATGGGCCATATGAACACGAATCTGATGGGTGCGGCCGGTTTCCAGCTTGCAGCGGATGTGGGTATAGCCCCGATACCGCTTCACTACTTCCCAATGGGTGACCGCATCCCGGGAATTGCGCGGGGTGACGCACATTTTCTTCCGGTCGGAGGGGTGACGGCCGATGGGGGCATCCACCGTGCCGGAATCCTCCTTGAGACTACCGCAGACGATGGCCTCGTAAGTGCGGGCCATGGAATGGTCTTTCAGCTGGCTTGCCAGCCAGGTATGGGCAAAGTCGTTTTTGGCAACGGCCAGCAGACCGGAGGTGTCTTTGTCGATTCTATGGACAATGCCGGGGCGCAGTTCGCCGTTGATGCCGGAGAGATTGCCTTCCATGGCATACAGCAGACCGTTGACCAGGGTGTCATCCTGATGGCCCGCTGCGGGATGTACCACCAAACCCTTAGGTTTGTTGATCACCAGCACATCGTCGTCTTCGTAGACGATATCTAGCTCCATTTCCGTGGCCACGATGTCCACTTCTTTGGGCTCGGGAAGGGTCACGGAGATCTCATCGCCCATATTCAGTTTGTCATTTTTCTTGCCGGGCTTGCCGTTGCGCAGAATACAGCCTTCTTCCAGCAGCTTTTGGGCACCGGAACGGCTCATATTCTCTACGCTGCGGGCAACGAACGCATCCAGGCGCTCACCGGGGATATCAGCGATCAGGATCATTTCTTTTCTTCCTTCCAGAAGTCCTTGTTAATGAGGAACAGGTGCGCCAGCAGCAGAATACAGCCGCAGGTAATGAAGCAGTCAGCTACATTGAATACAGGGAAGTCTATAAAAGCGGTCTCAATCATATCTACTACATAGCCAAAACGGAAACGGTCGATCATATTGCCGATGCCGCCGCCGTAGATGGCCACGATCAGCCAGCGCTCAAAGTTTGTAAAGGGCCAGCGCTTGCCGGAAAACTCCCAGACAATAGCGACGGTGAACAGCACGAATACAACCACGAACAGCCACTGAGCGCCCTCAAAAGAGGAGAAGGCGGCGCCGGTATTGCGCACATAAGTCAGGTTCAGCAATCCGGGGATAAAGTCCACATGACTGTGGAGAGGGATATTCTGCAGCACCAGGTGCTTGGTAAACTGATCGGCAGCCACAATGGCGGCTGCAAAAAGGGACATAAATAAATACGGCATTTTCTTCTGCTCCTCAGCTTAAAACTGGGCATATTTTACCATTTACAGGAGGAAAAGTCAACGAGAGGGAAAAGCTAAGCTATAATGAATCCCTTTTTGAATATATTAAAAATGATATATGCTCAATCAGTAAAAAAGTATCGAAAGAAAATATGGTTTTCCTTGACAAGCGTATGTGAATACTGTATTATTAGTATGTAAATTAGTGCAACGAATTTGTCAAAAATTCAAAAAACATAGGAAATGCGCTGATTTGCACAACTGTTTAGAAAACATTCTTTTATCGAATGGTTTCCTTTCTTTGGCATAAGGAGCGTCCCTGACATGGAGTTTACATACCGTGGCCTCAAGGCCGAAATGACCAGACATATCATTACCGATGAAGAGGTGGATCGCCAGATCCAGCGGCTGCAGCAGCAGAACCCCCGCATTGCGGTGATTAAGGACCGTCCCACCGAAAACGGTGACGAAGTGGTTCTGAACTACGCAGGTTTCTGCGATGGCGAGCAGTTCCCCGGCGGTACCGCTGAGAATCAGACCCTGGTGCTGGGCAGCGGCATGTTCATTCCCGGTTTCGAGGAGCAGCTTCTGGACAAGGTCCCCGGCGAAGAAGTGATCGTAAAGGTCACCTTCCCTACCTCTTATCACGCAAAAGAGCTGGCAGGCAAGGCTGCAGAGTTCCATTGCAAGATCCAGGAGATCCGGGTTAAGACCCAGTATGAGCTGGACGATGTGTTTGCCCAGGAAGTTGGCGGCTGCTATACATTTGATGAGATGAGAGAAGCGCTGAAGAAGAGCCTGCAGGAATTCACCGATGAGCGTGGCCAGCAGGATCTGCAGGAGCGTCTGCTCCGCCAGGCAGCGGCTACTCTGGACTATACCCCCACCTTTGAAGAGGTGGAAAAAGCCATTGATGCCCAGATGGAAAATCTGGAAGCCCAGTTGACCCGCCAGGGACTCAATACCGAGATGTACTGCAATTTTATGAACACCACCAAGGAGGCTCTGCGGGAGGATGCCCGTCACGATGCTGAGGCTGAGGTGCGCAAGGATGCAGCCATTCGGGAAATCGTAAAGCTGGAAAGCCTGGAAGTCAGCCAGGAAGAAATTGGTGAGGCCGTGGCCCTCATCTGCCGTCAGAACAAGATCACCGTAGATCAGCTGAAGCCTTACTACGATGAGACCTTTGAACAGGCGGTTATGAAAAGTGTACTCACCGGCAAGGTCATGCGACTCATTGCAGATGCAGCCGACATTACGGTAGTATAATAAAGTTAATATTGTGCCGCTTGAAGACGGCACCAAAATTAAGGAGGAAAACTCACTATGGCAATCGTTTTTGATGAAAACGGCAAGTACGTAGACGAGAAGGGCTTTGTAAAGCTCGACCCCACTCAGTTTGCTGACTGGCAGATCGCTGAGGAAGCAGAAAAGACTCTGCCCCCCGTCGACTTCTTCCGTGAGAAGCTGGGCCTGCTGGAAGATGAAATCATCCCCTACGGCAAGACCCCCAAGATCGACTTCATCAAGGTTATGAACCGTCTGAAGGATAAGCCCGACGGCAAGTTCATCGAAGTCACCGCTGTTACCCCCACCCCCTTCGGTGAAGGTAAGTCCACTGTTTCTCTGGGTCTGATCGAAGGCCTGGGCTACATCGGCAAGAACGCAGGCGGCGCTCTGCGTCAGCCCTCCGGCGGCCCCACCATGAACGTTAAGGGTACTGCTGCTGGCGGCGGTAACGCTCTGCTGATGCCCATGACCGAGTTCTCCCTGGGTCTGACCGGTGATATCAACGATATCATGAACGCTCACAACCTGGCTATGGTCGCTCTGACCGCACGTATGCAGCACGAGCGCAACAACACCGACGAGTGGCTGGCTTCCAAGGGCCTGCGCCGTCTGGACATCGACCCCAAGCGCGTCGAGATGGGCTGGATCATCGACTTCTGTGCTCAGTCTCTGCGTAACATCA
>JAFOBK010000250.1 GCA_017381835.1 Oscillospiraceae bacterium
CGCTCTCAGTTCTTCGATGTAAAGAACAAGCCCACCGCCACCTTTGCCAATGACTCGATTACTTTCAGTACTGCTTGCATCCGCAAATTTGAGAACTGCCAGTACGTCGAGCTGCTCGTTCATCCGGTACAGCATTTCCTTGCGGTGCGTCCCACAAAAAAGGGTGCGAAGAATGCCGTGCAGTGGGCAAAGCTGACGGATGACGGTGCTTATGTTCCGAGATACATCGCCGGTACAGCATTTCTCGGTACGATCTACGGATTATTTGAGTGGGACCCCACCTTCAAATACCGTATCAGCGGTGTGAGAAAGAAACAAGGCGACGATGCCGTTCTGATGTTCGATCTGCAGGACACAGAGATATTTATGCCAGAAGAGCAGATCCAAATCCCAGATGCCCAAGCAGCGGAATTAGACGGCCAGTCTTGGCTTACTACCGCACGGAAGTCTGTGATTGGTTACCCCAGTGATTGGGCAGATAGCTTCGGTATGAGCTTTTATCGTCATGCCCAGGCTCGTGAATTGGCGTCTTTCATCGAGGACGGCACCTGGCAAATTGCAGAGAAAGCACAACCCTTTGAAGATTCAAAACTGGCTGTAACCGGCCGTGCAGAGTTGCGGGAAGGCATCCAGCAACTGATGCAAGAAATCAGACACGACATAAGACAGGAGGACAATACAGATGGATCTTGACCAGCAGCAATTTATTCTGCCCGAGGCGGTCTCCCACGAACCGGCACCGGGAACTGAGGTCATTGAAGATGGCAGCTTCAGCTATGACGGCTACGAGGTTGTCCGTGGTGAGTTTTTCTCCCACATATACGAACCATCTGTTTCTTTTAAGGATTGCCGAGTACAGTTCAATACCGCCTGTCTGAAAAAAATGCCTTCCGTGGAGTTTGTGCAATTCCTGGTTAACCCCCAGACGAAAAAAATGGTCGTACTTCCTTGTGAGGAAGATACCAAAGACGGCTATGCCTGGTGTACCCGCAACGGCAAGCGCAAGCCCAGAGAGATTCGTTGCAAGCTGTTCTTTGCCAAGCTGTTTGACATGATGGGTTGGAATCATAATTTCCGATACAAATTGCTCGGAAACATTGTCCGCTGCAATGGGGAGTATCTTTTACTTTTTGACCTCACCGCTACGGAAGTGTATCAGCGGACACAAAAAGAAGGCGAAAAGCCTAGAACCTCCAAGACTCCCATTTTCCCCGAACACTGGAAGAATCAGTTTGGTCTGCCTGTCGACGAACACCGGAAGTCCATTCAGATCAATATTTTCGACGGTTACACTGTATTCACCGTGCCGGACGAGAGCGCACCCCCGGCACCCACCACATAATGAAACGGAGGCACTCGCATGGAAGACAGTACAAGCAAGTTATCACTACAATTGGATCTGGCCAAATCCCGCATTCGGATTCATAAGAAAACCCTGGCCGCTTTGGGTTCACCAGAATACATTCTGCTCATTGTTCACCCGGAAGAAAAGACGCTCGGTATCATGGAAAGCAACATGAACATTCCCGGAGTGCATAAAATCAAGCCCTGTGTCGGAAAACAGTCCATTGAGCTTTACAGTACCAGTCTGTCTCGGCAGTTCCGTCGGGTTATGCCTAACTGGGTCAATGGTGGCAAATATCTGCTTACCGGAGAACTCATGCCCGATGGGACAGCTGTGTTTTCCATGACAGAGGCCGTCCATACCGCTACCAGCCAGCCGAAGTACCATGACTAGTTCTGGAACTCGCTTGCGAGTGCATCCTGACCTTCGCTTCTTGGTTTCTCCATTATCTGAGCAAGTCCATTCAGATTTGAAAGCCAGGTTGCTTCAGAACGGCTGCTCCACACCGATCCGGGTATGGGATAATATTGTCCTCGTGGATTATGAAGCGTTTGAAATATGTAAGGCCCATGGCATACCAATGACAGTCTCTCGTATTCGGCTAGGGAGTCTGGAGGAAGCCACAGCATGGGTATGCAAAAATCAGCTTCTGCGCAAAGACATCCCAGAAAAGACACGGCACTATCTGATTGGTAAGCGGTTTTTGGTGGAAAAGGCACTGGGAGCGCACGAGGCAGCACGTGTCCGGCAGTCAGCAGCTTCTGCAATGACAAATACCGTAATTGTCGATACAACCCCATACGATGCAACCGCCGCCAAAACTTGTGAGCGGCTGGGATTGGAGTACCATATTTGTTTTGTCACAGTGCGAAAATATGGAGTATTCGCAAGCATTATTGACTACATCCGAGCCAGAGAACCCGCACTCGCTGACCGGATACTCAACGGTAAAATCCGAATATCCCATGAGCATCTGGTGGAAATCGCACAGCTGTCCCCAGTAGAGTTCAACCGCATGGCCCGGTACTTTTTGAAGTGTCCAGATCGCCGCCCAACATACATGAAGTTCCGTGCTTCGCTTGAGGAAACTCGCAAAAAGGAAGCCACCCAAATAACATCACCTCCGACCGGCACCATAAAGGATATGCCTGCCTACGACCCCGATGGTGAAGTTTGCAGCCTGGCTCTAACCGTTCCATCGTGGATCGGATCTATCAATCGTACCCAATCCATGTCTGACTTTACGAAGGTCAGCGAGAGTGCGGGGGCAAAATTAATCTACGAGCTGGATCGCTTGGTCTTTACCGTGGAGGGTATCCGAGCTGCGCTCGTGAAGGAGGTCTATCATGGAAGATCTTAACCAGTTCGTTCCTGATGTGCATTTTGAAAAAATCCCTATTCGCAATCTGGTCTCCAACCAGGAGTATCAGCGGAACCTATCCCAGAAGCATATTCGCAGAACCGCAGCCAACTTTGACTTACTGCAGGTTAACCCCGTAAAGGTCAGTCGCCGCGGTGGCATCAATTATGTTTTCAACGGCCAGCATACCATCGAGATCGTGGCAGCAGTCTCCGGTTCCAGAGATACTCCGGTTTGGTGTATGGTTTACGACAATATGGATTACACCATGGAGGCGGACACCTTTGCTAACCAGCAGAAGTATGTCAAACCGCTTCTGCCATATGATATCTTCGTAGCCAATCTGGAAGCTGGCAATGATAAGCAGTTGATGATAAAAGCCCTGGTGGAATCCCTGGATTTGACCATTGGACCCACCAAGGCTCTGGGCACCATTTGTGCCGTTTCCTCCCTGGAAGAAATCTATGACAAGCACGGCTACCATGTGTTGGAACGTACGCTCATGCTCTGCATCGGTGCATGGGAGGGCGAACAGAACTCTTTGTCCGCCAATATGCTCAAAGGCGTGTGCCGTCTGGTGGTTGCCTTTGGGGACTCCATGCGGGATGATATGTTTGTGGAAAAGGTAGGCAGATTCTCAGCGAAAGATATCAGCCGCACCGCAAAGGAACGCAGAGCCGGTTCTCTCGGTTATGCCGAGGCCATGCTTTTGGCCTACAACCGAAAAATGCGGTATCCGCTGCGTTGGGGTAAGTTGTATAACAAGAAAGGCACCGAGGATATGGGTCCTGACGTTGAAACCGATATGGAACCGGATGACTCGGAGGATGATTGATCTGACAAAAAATCAATATCGCTTCTTCTGACAACTGCACTTGACTTACCCGCAGACCAGAGCAATAATGTCAGCACCCTAAAACCCAGCAGGAGGTCGCCTATGAAGGTTTGCTACAAGAAGCTCTGGAAATTGCTGATTGATAAAGATATAAAGAAAAAAGATCTGTGTGCGATAGCCCATATCAGCCCTGCATCGGTTACCAAGATGGGCAAAAACGGCTTTGTGACAACAGAGATCTTAGAACGGATCTGTCTGGCCTTGGATTGCCAGATTGGTGACGTGATGGAGATCATCCCAGAGGAGTAATACAATGGGCAAACATAAGTGTTTCGCTTATTTTCGAGTTGCCACAGAGGAGCAGATCGTGGAAAATCGTGAAAGAGGAAAACTACATGAGAACCTGGCACAAATCTATTCCGATGAAGAAACTTCACGACGAACTAGGCCTTTACCAAGGAGTATGGTCTTCCCAGATGGATCGTTATTGGGAATCAAGCGATGGCTACACTGTCAGCAGTCGCCAGATCCGAACACCCCTTGGCACCGTTGAGCATCTGGCTATCGAGCGCATTGGTGGTGGCGATATTCCTTGGGCTGTGAAACAGGAAATCAAGGATGAGCTTTTCGGTTCCAGAGCTGTTGCCATTGAAGTGTACCCGGCAAAAAAGAACCTCGTAGATGTGGCCGATATATATCACCTCTGGGTGCTGCCGAAGCAATACCAGCTTCCGTTCGGTATTCATCCTACCCGCGATCCGCAGGGAACTCCTGTGCAGCGTGGATATGACTTCAACATGGATGATGTTCTGGCCTGGAATAACAGCCCAGATCGTCAGCAAGTGTATAAATAACTCGTAGACTCGCCTGTAACAAAACGGGCGAGTTTTCATATTATATATGATTTTCGAGCCACTAGATTTTTGTTGAACGGTACAGTATAATTTATTTGATTAAAGCCTCGAACGGAGAACTTTATTGGACACTTAGCTTGATAGAATTATACCATCCTACAGAGGAGGTTCCGATATGAGTATTGTATCAATTCAAAAAATCGGCATTACCGAAATATATGTGGATGCCATCGTAAACGCAGCGAATGATGGGCTCCAGGCTGGTGGAGGTGTTTGCGGTGCAATTTTCAAAGCCGCCGGTTACACCAAGCTTCAGAATGCCTGCAATGCTATCGGCCATTGTCCTACTGGATCTGCCGTGATTACCGATGGCTTCCAGTCTAAGGCGAAGTATATCATTCATGCTGTTGGCCCCCGCTATAAGGACGGAAAGCATGGTGAAGACAAACTTTTACGTGGTGCATATCAAAAGTCCCTCCAGCTGGCGGTACAGAATGGTTGCCACAGCATTGCGTTCCCTCTGATCTCCGCTGGCATTTTTGGCTATCCTGTTGAGAATGCATGGTGGGAAGCACTTTATGCCTGCCGTGACTTCTTTGAAAACAATCCACAAGCAAATCTGAATGTCACATTCACTGTTTTGAATGACGACATTCTTAAACAAGGCAACAAAACTCTGACCCAGGTTATGCCCGGGATGAAGGTTGCCGAAAAGAGCGACTGGAAGACATACGATATTCCCAAGCAACACGATACCTTCTACTTCCAGCGTAATTTTACCGATGCGCAAATGGCGAAGCTCCGCCACGGTAATATCCCGGAAGCCATGGAAGATAAGTGGTTCTGGTATATGGATGACAACACACTGTTCGCCCACAGAAGCTGGACAGGATTCTGCATCTACATTATTGAGTTCTCTACCACCGGAAAGCACAGGGTGTTGGTTAACCGTGACCCAGACCAGTATAAATGTACAAGCATTGACCAGGACATTGAGTTGCTGAATGATCTTCTGAATTGGTGGTCGCGGCCTAATTATGATTACTACCACCAGTGGTTGTCCGAGACGGTCTCCTCAATGAAAAAGAAGGGTCTTATTAAAGATCACTTGACAATCGGCGACCAGGAAGTAGAAGCGCTGTTCTTCCACAAGCCAGAGGAACCTCACGGCTATCTGAGCAACTGGTATCCTTCCCAGTTTGTCATTGATGGTATCCAGTTCACATCTGCCGAGCAGTATATCATGTATCAGAAGTGCGTGATGTTCGGCGACACCGCCTCCGCGCAAAAGGTACTGGCCACCGATGATCCTAAGTTGCAGCAAGCCATCGGAAGAGATGCCAAGGGATATGTGGACAGCGTGTGGGCCGGTATGCGTCAGGTAATTGCCATCCGTGGCATCCAAGCCAAATTCTCCCAGAATGAGGAACTGAAAGAAAAACTGCTTGCTACCGGAGATGCGATTCTCGTGGAGTGCGCCAAGAGTGACAGACATTGGGCTTGTGGTATCGGTCTGTACGACAAAGCTCGCTTCGACGCCAAGAACTGGACCGGCAAAAACCTTCTGGGATTTGCGTTAATGGAAGTGAGAAATCAACTAAAGTAAAGGAGGTGTTCCCATGACGGATCACCAGAAAATCGTGCAGGAGATCATACCTGCCAAGCTAAAGGAAATTGAAGCTCGTGAGAATATCCGGGTCATCCACTGCGTCGAGTCTGGCAGCCGTGCATGGGGCTTCGCATCTCCCGACAGTGACTACGATGTCCGCTTCATCTATGTTCGCCCCATTGAGTATTATCTGCGATTAGACAAGACCCGAGATGTCATCGAATGGCAGCTGGATGAAACCTTGGACAAATAAGCACGATAGTTTTGATACGAAGGTATCTGAAACTAATGGGGGCTATGGAATCACACTGTATGACGAGGTGCATGTACATGAGTAGGAAACTGGTTGCGTACTTCTCCGCGAGTGGTCATACTGCCAAAGTGGCTGAGCATCTTGCTGAAGCGATTGGCGCGGATCTGTTTGAAATAATCCCCAAGGTTCGATACACGAATGAATGCTTGATTCTCCTTTGACAGAGCCATCGGTATGTTGGTGTTCAATGAATATTGCCTAGGGGAATTCTGCTTTAAATCGATGCGCGAGAAATTGATGTGTGCTACTTTTATACACACGATGCGTTTCCGGAATTCAATCCATCCCGGCTTTTTATCATGCGCAAATTGCCGTCCTGATTTTACGTATCTCACTTGCAGAATTGCCAAAGCAGAGTATAATAATGGCTGAGTTTAGACTGGAGGTGGATAAAATGTTTCTTGAAAAAATGAATTATCTGGACGTCGAAAAATATCTGAAAACCCGCGATACGGTTGTAATCCCGGTTGGCAGCATCGAAAACCATGGAAAGCACATGCCCCTCGGCACGGATACGATGATACCACATCGCATTGCAGAGCTGTATTCAGCCATGTCCGACACAGTGATCGCGCCAACTGTGAACTATGGTGCGACAGCGGATATCGTCGGCTTCCCCGGAACGATTTCGCTGGGCGTGGAGGGACTTCGCGCCCTGCTGGAGCGCATTTGCGATCAGCTCTATGATTATGGTTTCCGTCATTTTATTATTCTGAACGGTCACGGTGGAAACAGCAAATCCATCACGGAGGTTGGCCATCATCTGTATGCAAAGGGCGCGATTCTTGCTAACCTGAACTGGTGGTTGATTGCCGGAGAGCTTCGTCCGGAATGGAAGGGCGGCCATGGCGGCGGCGAAGAGACCGCTGCAGTGATGGGTATTGACCCGGCATTGATCCATACGGAATACCTTGAAGAGGGCGAAGGCATCCGCAACGACGTTTCCAACGAACTCCCCAGCGCCAGCTGGATGGACGTCAACTTCAAGGGGGGTAGCGTTACGATTCCCAGGCCGATTCGCTCCATTACGGACAATGGCTGGCTGACGCATGGCATGTCTATCGATCCGCCAACGAAGGCAACGCAGGCATGGGGCGTGGAAATGCTCAATACGATGGCAGAATACATGCGCGATTTTACCGTTGCGTTTGATAAGGTTGCGCTTTCAAAGATCAAATGAGGAGATTCGCAATGCTTCAGGATAAAATGATGAACTGTATGACTGTGATTGTGGGCAAAGCTGTGTCCGCAAGCGGGCGCGTGCTCGTCGCACACAACGAGGATGATCCGGGTCATGTGATTGTCCGGCACGCAATCGTGCCCGCAGCGGATCATGCGTCGGGCGAACTGATACCGGCAGAGAAAGGGCTGGCACGCATTCCGCAGGTTCCGCATACGCTCGGCTATTACTGGGTGGAATATGTCGAGGATGAGGGCGGCGTTACCGCTGCGGATGCTTATCTGAACGAGTGTGGCGTTGTTATCACATCAAATTCGATGGGTTGGTCCAAGGAAGACGATGACGACCCGAACGTCGTTAAGGACGGCGGGATTGGCTATGTGCTGCGCCGTGCGCTGGCGGAACGCGCACATACGGCGCGCGAGGGTGCGCATGTGCTGATGGCGCTGATTGACGAATGGGGCTACGCTCCTTCCGGCCGCGCCTATACCATTGCCGATAAGAATGAGGCGTTCATGTTCCAGCTTGTCCGCGGGCGGCATTATGTCGGTGCGCGCGTACCGGATGATGCGGTGGTCGTCATGCCCAATCATTATACCTTCCATACGCTCAGCGATTGCCCGGAAATGTTCTATTCGAAGGATATTGTGCGCTATGCCGTCGAAAAGGGCTGGTATGTGCCCAAAACGACGGATTATTCCGACTTTGATTTTGCCGAGGCGTATCAGGGTGAAAAGACCTGGAGGCATGCGGGGAATTTGCTGCGCCAGAAGCATGGGCAGCGCATTGTGCTCGGTCGAGATTGGGATATTGAAAGGGAAGGCACGCCATTCTGCGTGTATCCGCATAAGCCGATAGATATCGAAACGCTTGCCCGGGTGATGAGTTGTCACTACGAGGGCACGCAGGATGACGTTGACCGCTTTGGTCCAGGACGTTCACCGCACAATTCTCCGACCGCGCGCCGCATTTGCACTGGAACGACGCTGGAAAGCGATCTTTGGGAATTTGCGGATGAACCGTGGCAGACCTGCGTATACACGGCGTTTGGCCGCCCGTGCCAGGTACCGTATCTGCCGATACATCCGTTGATGGGGCTGCCCGAGAGCATAAAGGCCGATGGGAGCGGCGCGGAGCTGATGGCGCATCATCTTGAGCGTCAGCCCGGCGCGACCTGTGCAAACGACAGCACCTTTGATCGCTTCCGCAGGCTGTGCGGCGCGGAAGAAATGCTGCACAGCGATGTGTTTGACGGCGTGCAGCCGCTGCTGCGCGAAATTTTCGCCGAGGCGCGCAGGGAGAGCGTCGAGGCGCTGAAGCTGAAGGATGCGGCGGTGCGGGACGAAGCCTTCTTGCAGGCGGCGCTTGCGAAGCTGGAAGCGTATGCGAAACGGAAATTCAATATGGTTGAAGTCGTAAGCGCTTCAGAAATGCGTCTGAGCACTGAAGCGGCGGCGATTTCGGTGGAATTTGCGATGGAGGGAATTCCACAGGAAGATACGCTGCGCTTTGGTGTGGAGTTTACGCATGTTATCGATGCGTTTGCACCGGCATGCGGCGGCTCGTTGCGCCGCGAGGGCAAAAACCACTGGGTTGCGGAATTTGAATTCGAGCCGATGAAGAAGGTTTTGCCCTGTCCAGGTCGCCACACATTCTTTCTTGGCGGCAGGCTTGAAGGCGGCCCCGCTTTTGCAGGACGCATCGTCGCCGAGGTGAAGGCATAACGCGAATTTGGACGCAACCTTTGTTGCAATGCCTGGTACATAGGTGGGGCACTTTCAGGGAGAGAAGTACTGAAAGTTCAGCAGTTCATATCCCTGTATGTGTGGAATACCGAAAATTTTTATAAAGGTAATAATTTAAAGCGCGAACTGCAGGCTTATTTATTTTTCGGTAAGTAGCACAGACAAGATGCTCTTTGCTTGTAGGCCAATCTTTCCCTCGTACTTGATACATTTTTGCGCCGCAATCAGCGCAGAATAGCATCCCAGAAAGCACAGGCATTGTTCCCAAGGGGGTTGGTCGTCGCCTACCATCGCGAATGCGCTGCACAATATCATAAGTATCCTGGTCGATAATGGCTTCGTGAGTATTCTCGAAAATTACCCATTCAGATGGGTTATTCTTTATTTTTTGCTTTGATTTATATGATTTTTTGTAGGTTTTGAAATTTACAGTATGACCCACATAGTCCATTCTTGATTTTTTATACTGTTACTATCGCCCTGTAATTCATCGTCTCTCGAAAGCCGACAATACAGAGCGGTGATTTTCTCAATTGCCATATTGATGCTCCTTTTCTGTATGGTATGTATTTATTATACTGTACCCTACATAAGGGAGATCGGCGAGACTGTCTACTTCTTTCAAAGATGCGAAAGAATTCTTATCCAGGTAAGGCCACTCATATCATTTTCGTGAGGTCACGAAAATGATCCTGTGCTGTTTTTACTTCCAAGGCTATGGTTTCGTTTTGCTGCATAGTTTCACTTGAATTTGAAACCTTATGAAACCATGTGAAACCGTATCACAATTATCAACTGTTGCCA
>JAFOBK010000251.1 GCA_017381835.1 Oscillospiraceae bacterium
ATATACTGCGCAGCGTAGGATGCAACCTGCCGTTTGAACTCATAGGTGATTTCAGTGGCTGCCGGTTCCGTTTCTTCCGGTTCGGTCTGCTCCGGCTCCGTCGGTGCCTCGGTAGCAGGAGGCTCCGTCACTGGAGCTTCCGTTTCCTTGGGGACTGTTTCCTTGGGTGTTGTTGCAGGAGGCTCGGTTTCTTTTGGCTGCGTTTCAGTGGGTTTTGATTCCACAGGCTGCGTTTCTGCGGGCCTGGTGACCGGTGGGTCAGTGGGTTTTACAGGTTCGGTCTGGGAAGTTTTGTTCTGATCATCAGAATCCCTCCCAGACTCATTTTGATTATTGCCGCCTTCGGGTTTAACATCTCCCGTCGACGTCGTCGGATCGGGCTTTGTCTCATCAGAACGTTCTGTCTGTGATACTGATTCTGTGGGATTGTAATCAAGCCCGGGTTCTGATATCGCAGGGCCCTTTTTATCAATCTCAGGATCAGTCTGGTATGTGGTGGGCGTGCTTGTGATTTCTCCGGCCGGCCCGGCATTCCGGCAGCCGCTGAGAATCAGTATGGAAAGTGCGAGAAAAATTAGAATTAGCTTTTTCATGAAATATACCTCCTCATGTAATCTATCCAATTACACGGGAGCAGCACGAAAAGTGCAACGAAATTCACGCTACCAAACGATAATAACCTTTCACAGCCTCATCCACACAGCGGTCGAGAATCTCGAAAAAGCGATTGCCGTCAATTTCACACTCCAGCCAATGGGTGGCTCTATAGTGATAGCAGCTTGCCTGGTCGTTCAGTGCATGGGTGCCGAGGACACTGTTCATGTTCATCTCGTTACACACATCAATCATGCGAAGGTCCGGCTTCTCGATGGGTTTGGCCAAAGAGAAAACCATTAATGGATGGATCTCCGAAAAGCTGATCTGCAGGAAAAAGTCCCGGTGGGATGTCAGAACACAATCCGATTCTGGATCCCGTATAACCATCTCCCGGATGATCATATTCCGAACGTTCTCCGTCAGCTTCCGGCGGCGGTCAATTTCAGTCTGGGAAAGCTCAGCATGGAGCATATTGCTCGCCTTCTTTCTCGCTTACTGTACCTGGGAGCTGTACACAATCTCGCCGAAGAGTTTTCCGTTCTCTTCATTGATGTGCATCAACTTCACAGTCACTCTGGCACCGGGAAGAGGTCTGCCCTGGACGGGGAAATTACAGAGGCAATCCAGACCACTGTCCAAAGATACCCAGATACCACCCAGATGGATGACCGATACCGTACCGACATAGTGGTTGCCGACTGCATGTTTCTGCATGACCTTCTCATAAGGGTTGGCAGATACCTGCTTAGCGGAAAGCTCGATCTTGATATGATCCGGATCTGTTCTGTCCAGGCGGAGTACCTTTACCAAGATTCTCTGACCGGGGGCAAAGTGGCGCATCGCATCCACCATACGCTGGTAACCCAGTTCCTGCAGAGATACGAAGCATTCCTGACCGAACAGTTCAATGAAGGCACCGGTGCGGATCACGCAAATGATTCGAGCTTCAGCAATACACCCTTCGTAGATCAGGTTATTGCCGTCCCTGTCCTTACCGTAGTAGAACTGACGGCGGCGAATTGCCATGGCATCCATTCGGCTGGCTACCACAACACCGCTTTCCGGATCGATACCCTTGACGATGTACTCGATCTCCGCACCAAGGCGCTTTGTAATCTGATACTTCAGGACATCGTTGGGTTTCATACCCCGGAAATCGGTAGGCCGTTCGATACACAAACTTGCGGGAATCAGGATCTTGAACTCACCCCGGTATACAACTGCCCGGGGTTCAGAATCGGGATTACCTTCAACGCCCTGGATCATACCGGTCAGGATGCGCTTGCTGCGCAGGGATTCCATCAGGTCAAGCAGGTTGTTCTTTGCCTTGTCTGCGTCGGTTTCCACCGTCCGCCTGCTGTCAATGGACAGCACCCGCTGGTCACCGGACATGACAAAATTGGGCTGGGGTACATTCTCATCCTTTGCTTCGTTCCCAGACTCATTTTCAGGAGCTGGGTTCTTTCTGGGCCGGCCCCACTTACGCTTTACTTCCGGCTCAGTCTGGACAGGTGCATCTGTCTCGGGGGCCGGATCCGTGTGGACGGCTGCCGGAGTATCATCCGGAGGAGCACCCGCCACATGGGGTTCTTTTGTTTCGCTCATAGTGTTTTCCTCCTTTGGGATTAGAAATTATCTAATGGGTCGTAATCGTCATCCTGGTTATCAATATCGATGTCGATTTTAACCTCATCAGCAGAGTAAGGAATGACAGGGATTGAAAATGCCCTGCCAGGTGAATAATTCAAAATGCTTACAGGAACAAGTTCCTTGGACATAGGGTGACGTGTGAAGTCAAACTTGTTGAGCTTCAGAATGTTCTGGCCACGAATGACGACCAACATTTCCCGGTTTGGAAGCCGAAGGACTTCATCTGGAGTTAGAAGCTTTCGTCTGCCATGGCCCTGGGTCTCCCGATATTGGGGAATCACCTGCGCAACCGCCACCGTTTGCTTCGTGGTCATGGTGGATTCCACCTGGATACTCATATCACCGCTTCTTGCTGAGAAATAAGCTGCGGTCACATCGTCCGTACAGCCAAGCATCAGCTGGATATCGCAGTTGCCGATGATCTCC
>JAFOBK010000252.1 GCA_017381835.1 Oscillospiraceae bacterium
AAGAAGTTTCGGACAGAGCCAGAACGCCGGACTTCTTGTTCAGCATGTTCAGGCACTCGTCAACGCTCATGCCGTACTTGTTGCAGATAAACTGCACGACGCAAGCGTCGATATCGCCGGAACGGGTACCCATGGGGACACCTGCCAGAGGAGACAGGCCCATAGTGGTATCCTGGCACTTGCCGTCCTTGATGGCAGACATGGAAGAACCGTTGCCCAGGTGGCAGTTGACCATCTTGAACTCCGTCTTGCCAACCAGCTCAGCGGTGCGCTTTGCAACGTACTTGTGAGAAGTGCCGTGGAAGCCGTAACGACGGATGGAGTCGTTCTTGTAGTACTCGGTGGGGATAGCGTAGCGGTAAGCCTTGGGAGGCATGGTCATGTGGAAAGCGGTGTCGAACACAGCGACCTGGGGAGTCTTGGGCATAACAGCCTGGCAAGCCTCGATACCCATCAGGTTAGCGGGGTTGTGGAGGGGTCCCAGAGGAATGCACTTCTTGATAGCTGCGATGACTTCGTCATTGATGACGCAGGAGTCGAAGAACTCCATACCGCCGTGCAGAACGCGGTGACCAACTGCATCGATCTCGTCAACAGTCTTGATAACGCCGACTTCTGCATCCTGCAGGATTTCCAGGGTAGCAGCGATAGCTTCGGAGTGAGTGGGCATGGGGATATCCTTAACGACCTTGTCGCAACCAGCCTTGGTGTGGTTCAGACGGCCGTCGATACCGATACGCTCGCACAGACCCTTAGCGGAAACGACACCGGTGTCGGGGTTCATCAGCTGATACTTCAGGCTGGAAGAACCTGCATTGATAATCAGAATGTTCATTGGAATCATCCTCCTAAAAAAATTGTTTTAATTTTTAGACATAATGTGGTACTATATCCATAGCTAAGATAATTCTATACCATATTGCCAAATTTCTCAAGTCCTAAAAACAAATAATTTCGGAAAGGAGAGGAATTTCATGGTCACCGGCATTATCTGTGAATACAACCCCCTGCACTTAGGCCATAAAAAGCAGCTGGATTTGATTCGCGCTGCCGATCCCGACGGGATCATTGTGTGCCTGATGAGCGGAAATTATGTGCAGCGCGGGCAACCTGCCATTGTGGATAAATCCGCCCGGGCAAAAGCCGCCGTTATGGCCGGTGCCGACCTGGTGCTGGAGCTGCCCATCACCGCCGCCCTCTCCTCCGCCGAAGGCTTTGCCGCGGAAGGCGTAAGGATCCTCAGCCATTTCTGCACCCATCTGTGTTTCGGAGCGGAAACGGCGGATAGCCATACTCTGATGGGCGCGGCAAATGCCCTGCTTTCAGAAAACTTCCCTCCCCTGCTCCGGGCCCAGCTGGACAAGGGACTGTCTTTCCCCGCCGCAAGAGCGGCGGCGCTGGAGGAAATGGGCATTGCCGCCGTCACCAAGCCCAATGATATTTTGGCGGTGGAATACTGCAAGGCGATTTTGGCCCAGGGTTCTGCCCTGATCCCCTGGCCCATCCAGCGGGGCGGCGATTACCATGATGAAACCGCCGATGAGGAAAACCCCTCTGCAACAGCCCTCCGGAAGCTGATGCTTCACAGCGGCATGTGGCTGGACTATGTGCCGGAGGCAGTGCGGGATGTATTCCGCGGTGCTAAGCTCCATACCCTGGATGCCGGCGAGCGGGCAATTCTGGGGAAACTCAGAACCATGACGGACGCGGAATTTGAGGCCATCCCCTACGGAAGTGAGGGCCTTTGGCGGAAGCTGATGCACAATGCACGGCGGTTTGCCAATTTGGAAGATGTGATCACCGCTACCAAGAGTAAGCGCTATACCCGCACCCGGCTTGACCGGATGGTGATGTGCGCCTATTTGGACATTTCCCCGGAAATGATCGCCTCCCCTGCCCCTTATGTGCGGCTGCTGGCCTTCAATGATAAGGGCAGATCCATCCTGCGGAAGAAAAAGGAAGATTTCCCCGTGGTGAATGCCGGCGAAACTGTGGATCACCCCTACTGGGCGCTGGAAAAGCGGGCCGGAGATCTCTACGGTCTGTTCTGCACGGAAGGGTTGGAACCCCCCGCTGCCGAAGAAAACCGCAGAGTTGTATATGTGAGATAACAGAAACTCCCGTTTCAGGAAATGCCACTTCCTGAAACGGGAGTTTTTTATTTTCTAACGGAAGGCTATCCCTTTACCTGCTTGGTTTTTCCGGGATAAGGGAACAATTTCACATTGATCAGCCAGGCAACAAACACACCGATCACAGTCTGGCTGGCACGGAAGACGGAATAATACAGCGGTTCGCCGTCCTTTTGGGTCAGCATAAAAATGATGAAGATGGCCGCGCACAAGCCGCAGAACGCATGGCAGTTGGCCTTTTCTGCCAGAATCAGCGCCAAAAGCGTACCCAACAGCAGCAGGGAAAAGTCGATCGCGATATCCAGCCACTCAGGGCCTGTCAAACTTGTGATCCAGCGCCCCAGGAACAGAAACGGAAGACCGATACCGATGGCCAGGAATGTGGCTTTGATCCGGTCACGACCCATGTCCACTGTCTTTTGGGAGCTGTCACGCATCTCAATGAGGCCGTAAACATAGACATACAGAGGATGGACTTCCAGGCTGGGGAAAATCAGCCGCACCGCCTGCCATATCCAAAATCCCACAAAAATAGCCATCAGGCTCTTAATTTTCCGCATACCCACCAGGTGGGCATGATGCTCTTTGGAATGGGACATACCGCTCCCTCCTTGAAGTATCTGGGTTCATTATAAACCAATTAAAACCCAATGTCCATAGTTGCGGAAAAAATCAAACAGACCCGGCAGGACTTTCTGCCGAGTCTGTTTTTTTGATTACAGCAAATGGGCGCGCAGATCTTCCGCGCTGCGGGAAGACAGGTAAGCGGGAGGTACATCGAACACAGTCTTGCAGCCGGTCATGCCCTCTCTTGCCATTCTTGCAGCGGCACGGGCATAGCAGACGATAACGCTGGAGGTGAACTCAGGGTTGGAACCCAGTTCCAGAGAATACTCGATCTTCTGCTTGGTCTCGCCGTTTACACCGGTGGTGCCGGTGCGGATCACGAAGCCACCGTGGGGGATGCCGCTGTGGTCACGCTTCATTTCCTCCATGGAAATAAAGTGGACGGTGGTATCATAGTCGGCAAAGTAATTGGGCATGGTAACGATTTCACGCTCAATAGCTGCCAGGTCTGCGCCCTCTTCTGCCACAACAAAGCACTCACGGGTATGCTTTTCCCGGGTGGTAAGCTGGGGGATTTCACCGCTTCTTGCCCGGTTCAGGGCATCTTCCACGGGAATGGTATACTGCTTGGCATCCAAAACACCAGGGATCCGGCGCACTGCATCGGAGTGGCCCTGGCTGACACCCTTGCCCCAGAAGGTATAGTCGGCACCATTGGGCAGGATGCAATTGCCCAGCAGACGCTGGAGGCTGAACATACCGGGATCCCAGCCAATGCTGATAAAGGCAATATGACCGGCTTCCTTAGCTGCCGCATCGCAGGCAGCAAAGTGCGCAGGGATCTTGGCATGGGTATCGAAGCTATCCACCACATTGAAGTACTTGGCATACTGGGGAGTCTGCTTGGGTAGATCGGTAGCGCTGCCGCCGCAGATGATCAGCACATCCACTTCATCCTTATGGTCGATGGCATCTGCAACATTATACACAGGCACATCGGGGCTTAAGGTCTTGAGGTTTTTGGGGTCACGGCGGGTAAAGAAAGCCGCCAGCTCCATATCGGGATTCTGGCGCACAGCCAGCTCCACGCCACGGCCCAAGTTGCCGTAGCCCATAATGCCAATTCTAATCTTTTCCATAACATTCATCCTCTCGGAAAGGTATGGATATAGAATACTGCAAAGTGTATAAAAATGCAAGAAAAAAGAGCGGGCTTTCACCCGCTCTTTTTTGAATTTTACATCATCTTGGCCACGCTGGAACGCACCAGGGCACGCTTCAGTCGGGCTTCTGCAAGGCGAAGCTCCACATTGGAAATATCCTTGCTGCTGATCAGCGCATTTGCGCGCTCTGCGGCATTTTCCGCACGCTGCAGGTCGATATCCTCTGCCCACTCGAAGGTGGTGGGAACCAGGGTCACGGCGCCGTTTACCACGGTCACCATGCCGCCGATGCAAGCGCCATAGCGCTTCTTGCCATCGATCATGACAGTTGCACGGCCCATGCCCAGGGCTGCCACGCAGTTAATATGGCCGGCCAGAATACCCATATCGCCATTGACGGTACGCACGATCAGCTCTTCCGCCATGCCATCATACACCAGGCCGTCCAGGGTGACAATTTTCAGCTCAAATGCTGTCATTTGTCCTCACCCTTCCACTTAGCCACCACATCGTCGATGGTGCCGGCAAACAGGAAGCAGGACTCGGGGATGGCATCGTGCTTGCCTTCGATGATCTCCTTGAAGCCGCGGACAGTTTCCTTCAGAGGCACATACTTACCCTCGAAGCCGGTGAACTGCTCTGCAACAGAGAAGGGCTGGCTGAGGAAACGCTGCACCTTACGGGCACGGTTAACCGTCATCTTATCCTCTTCGCTCAGTTCATCCATACCCATGATGGCGATGATATCCTGCAGTTCCTTATAGCGCTGCAGAATTCTCTGCACACCGCGGGCAACCTCGTAATGCTCTGCGCCCACAACCTCGGGGGCCAGAATACGGGAGGTGGAGTTCAGGGGATCAACTGCGGGATAAATACCCAGGGAAGCGATACCACGGTCCAGAGCGGTGGTAGCATCCAGGTGGGCGAAGGTAGTAGCGGGAGCGGGGTCAGTATAGTCGTCAGCAGGGACATAAACCGCCTGAACGGAGGTAATGGAACCGTTCTTGGTGGAGGTGATACGCTCCTGCAGAGCGCCCATTTCGGTAGCCAGGGTGGGCTGGTAACCAACTGCGGAGGGCATACGGCCCAGCAGAGCGGAAACCTCAGAACCTGCCTGGGTGAAACGGAAGATGTTGTCGATAAAGAGCAAAACGTCCTGATGCTTCACATCACGGAAGTACTCTGCCATGGTCAGGCCACTCAGGCCAACGCGCATACGGGCTCCGGGGGGCTCGTTCATCTGACCGAAGACCATGGCGGTCTTCTTGATAACGCCGGACTCGGTCATTTCCAGGAACAGGTCGTTACCCTCACGGGTACGCTCACCGACACCGGTAAAGACGGAGTAGCCGTTATGCTCGGTAGCGATATTGTAAATCAGCTCCTGGATCAGAACGGTCTTGCCAACACCTGCGCCGCCGAACAGACCGATCTTACCGCCCTTTGCGTAGGGGCAGATCAGGTCGATAACCTTGATACCGGTCTCCAGGATCTCGGTAGAGGTCTCCTGCTCGTCGTAGCTGGGAGCTGCACGGTGGATGGGCCATGCTTCCTGGGCTTCCACGGGGCCTGCCTCATCGATGGGCTGACCCAGCAGATTGAAGATTCTGCCCAGGCAGCCTTCACCGACGGGCACCTTGATGGGAGCGCCGGTAGAGGTAGCTTCGGTACCGCGCTGCAGGCCGTCGGTGGAGCTCATTGCGATGCAGCGCACCACATTGTCACCAATGTGCTGAGCAACCTCGGCAATGATGGTAGCATCCCCATTGGGGACTTCAATTGCAGTCAGCAGTTCAGGAAGGGACTCTTCGCTGAACCGAATATCCAGAACAGGACCCATGACCTGGATCACTGTTCCCTTAACATTTGCCATAGGATTCAACTCCTTTTTCCGATCCTCTGTTGGGGATCGTATAACCTATCGTAGGGGCCGATGCCCACATCGGCCCAATATAGGGAAATCGATTCTTTACGGGTCGATGTGGGCATCGACCCCTACATTTATCATGATTAAGAACCGGCGATGATCTCGGTGATCTCCTGGGTGATGGCTGCCTGACGGGCCCGGTTGAACTGCAGGCTCAGGTCAGCGATCATCTCCTCCGCATTCTGGGTTGCGGAGTCCATGGCGGTACGGCGGGCAGCCTGCTCGGAAGCACGGCTCTCGCACAGGGCGCCATAGAAGATACCCACCACATACTCAGGAATCAGAGCGCTGAGCACCGTATCGGGATCAGGCTCATATTCCATGCTGCCCTGGATAGCTGTAGGCTCTGCCTGCAGAGGCAGCAGCTGGATCGCCGTAGGTGTCTGGGACAGAACAGACTGGAACTTGGTATATACCATATATACCTCATCCACTTCACCGTTCAGATACGCCTTACACAGCAGCTTGGACACGGTGAACGCGTCAGAGATGGAAATATCCTCTGCATTGGTGTACTTGTCGCTGAGCATAGGCACCTTATGGCTGCGGAAGTAATCCGCTGCCTTCTTACCAATGGGCAGGACAACAGCATCCTTGCCTTCCATGTGGGCTACCGTCATCTTCAGAACATTGCTGTTATAGCCGCCGGCAAGGCCACGGTCACCTGCTACCACCACATAAAGGCTCTTCTTTACGGGTCTGGGCTTCAGGTAAGCCGATTCTGCTTCTGTATACTGGGCCAGAATCTGACCGATGGTAGAATAAATGATTTCAAAATAGGGACGGCTGGAGATCATCTGCGCCTGAGCACGGCGAAGCTTGGATGCAGCCACCATTTCCATGGCTTTTGTGATCTGCTTCGTCGACTCCATACTGCGGATGCGATTTTTGATCTCCTTAGTGGAAACGCCAGCCATGACAGGCCTCCTTCCTTAGTTTGCCACGCCGAACTGCTGCAGCACCTCGGTGATAGCATCCTTCAGATGCCGCTCGGTGGACTCGTTCAGTCTGCCGGTAGTACGGATGGCCTCCAGGGTCTCGATGTATCGAGCTTCCATAGCATCTTCCAGCGCCTTCTGGAATTCAGCGATCTTGCTTACTTCCAGATCCTTCAGATAATCCTTGGTAACCGCATAGAGGATGCAAACCTGATGGGCAACTTCCACGGGGGCATTATTCTTCTGCTTCAGCACTTCCACGATACGCTCACCCAGGGCAAGTCTTGCCTTGGTGTCAGCATCCAGATCGGAACCGAACTGGGCAAAGCTCTGCAGCTCGCGATACTGAGAGTACAGTAGCTTCAGGGAGCCTGCCACCTTCTTCATGGCCTTGATCTGGGCATTACCGCCGACACGGGAGACGGAGATACCGGGGTTAACAGCGGGCATAACGCCTGCGTTGAACAGCTCGGACTCCAGGAAGATCTGGCCGTCGGTAATGGAAATAACGTTGGTGGGAATGTATGCGGAAACGTCGCCTGCCTGGGTCTCGATGATGGGCAGCGCAGTAAGGCTGCCGCCCTTTGCCAGGTTTGCGGCACGCTCCAGCAGACGGGAGTGGAGGTAGAAGACGTCGCCGGGGTAAGCTTCGCGTCCGGGAGGACGGCGGATCAGCAGGGAGATGGCACGGTATGCCACTGCATGCTTACTCAGGTCGTCGTAAATTACCAGAACGTCCTTGCCCTGGTGCATGAAGTGCTCGCCCATTGCGCAGCCTGCGTAGGGGGCGATATACTGCATGGGAGCCAGCTCGGAAGCGGTTGCGGAGACCACGATGGTGTAGTCCATAGCGCCGCCCAGAGTCAGGTTGTTCACCAGCTGTGCAACGGTGGAACGCTTCTGGCCGATTGCAACATAAATACAGATAACATCCTTACCCTTCTGGTTCAGAATGGTATCGGTTGCGATGGTGGTCTTACCGGTCTGACGGTCACCGATGATCAGCTCACGCTGACCGCGGCCGATGGGGATCATGGAGTCGATGGCCTTGATACCGGTCTGCAGAGGTACGTTAACAGGCTTACGCTGAATAATGCCCTCAGTGGGAGATTCGATGGGACGGAAGCCTTCCGCCTCAATGGGGCCCTTGCCGTCGATAGGCTCGCCCAGTGCATTGACAACACGGCCGATCAGGTTCTTGCCAACGGGGACAGAAACAACCTTGCCGGTACGCTTAACGGTATCGCCTTCCTTGATGCCGTTGTCATCGCCCAGGATAACAATGGAGACAGTTTCCTCCTCCAGGTTCTGAGCCATGCCGTAAGCACCGTTGGGGAACTCAACCAGTTCGCCTGCCATGCACTTTTCCAGGCCGGAAGCCTTAGCGATACCGTCACCTACCAGGATAACGGTGCCGGTTTCGGAAACTTCCAGCTTATTTTCGTAGTTCTTGATCTGACTACGGATAATTTTCGTAATTTCTTCGGGTCTTAATTCCATATGCTACCTACTCTCTTTTAAAGTACGGTATTTTTCAGCAGCTTGCCGATGGAATCCAGCTTGGTCTTCACCGTGCCGTCCACCTGCACACCGCTATAACTTAGGCGCAGACCGCCCAGCTGCGCAGCATCCACGCTGCACTGCAGGTCAATGGTCTTGCCAGTGGTGGCCGAGAGTTTCTCAGTCAATTTCTGCACCTGTGCGTCGCTGAGGGCAACCGCAGACACAGCCTTCACCACCAGAATGCCGTTGTCATCATTATAGAAGCCGCGATATGCATCGCAGCAGTCGGGGAACTGGCGGATATATCCCTTTTCTGTGAGAATTTTCAAGAAATTCAGCACATAGGGATGAACCTTGCCCCGGAACGCTTCATCCAGAACACCGCAGCGCTCCTTTTTGGGGATGTCGGGTGTGGACAAGAGCTTACTGTACTGAG
The DNA here is from genome assembly GCA_017381835.1 of Oscillospiraceae bacterium. Next base: position 8,667 of record JAFOBK010000252.1, read on the forward strand.
GGGCCTCTGTAAACACATCCTTCAGAACCTTCAGTTCGTCCAGGATGGTTTTTCCCAGTCCCTCTTCCTTTGCCAGGTCGTACAAAGCCTGGGCATACGTGCATACTGCCTGGGTCATACTCACTCACCCAATTCTTCGATAAAGCTGTCCACCAGCTTGGACTGGTCTTCTGCGTTCAGCTCACGGCCAACTACCTTACCGGCAATGGACAGAGCGATCACAGAGATCTCATCCTTGGCATCATTCAATGCCTTATTCTTCTCCTGGGCAATGTCAGCGGTTGCCTTTGCGCGGATGGCATCGGCCCACTCATTGGCCTGGCGAACAATTTCTTCCTCGCGGCCCAAAGCACGGACAGTGGCTTCCTTCAGAAGACGCTCGCTGGTAGCGGCAGCCTGGGAGAACTTCTCCTCATACTCGCTTTGCAGCTTCTGCGCTTCCGCACGGGCAGTATCTGCCTGGGAATACATGCTGTCGATCTCCTCCTGGCGGGTGACGATGATCTTCATCACGGGCACAAACAGGAACTTCTTGGCCACGAAGAAAATGATCAGGGTGTTCAGCAGAATGAACAGTGCAGTCCAAAAGTTTACGCCTACAAATGCTTCAAACTGTCCCACTTGTACATTCTCCTTTCGTTTAGAATAACCAGAGAATTACAGCAGGAACATGATCAGCAGAGCGATAACCAGAGAGTAGATACCGGTGGTCTCAGCGATTGCACAACCCATGATCATGGTGCTGCGCAGAGTACCGGCCATCTCGGGCTGACGAGCCATACCGTCCAGAGCGTGAGCAACAGCGTTACCTTCGCCGACACCGGGGCCAACTGCACCGATACCCATGCAAAGACCTGCACCGATTGCCTGACCAGCGATCTTAATAGCTTCAGCTAATTCCATAATTGTTTCCTCCTAAAAAATGTTTGTATATTGAAATATTAAGAATTTCCGTAAATTAAGCTTCTGCGCCGGTAGGTTCGGGCAGAGAACCGGCAATGTAGACCATAGTGAGCAAGCTGAACACATATGCCTGAACAAAACCGGAGAACAGATCAAAGTAGCAGCTGAGAACTGCGGGCACACCCAGCGCCAGGATGGGAACGCCTTCCAAAACGCCAAGACCCTGCAGCAGACCAACCAGGCCAATCAAAGCGCAGACAATGCCAAAAATCAGAGCCACGGCCTTGCGCTTTTTCATCCACAGCACAAACAGCAAAACACCTGCCAGGATCAGCACACTGCCCATCAGCCAACCGCTTTTCGCGATCAGGTTCAGAACGCCCACAGATGCTGCGCTGAGGGATGCATAGATGATGGAGGTGATAACACCGCCGCCGGCTACGTTACCGAAATGACGGAATGCCATGGACAGAGGCTGGGCGATTTCAGAGACAATGTTCATGGGAGTCATGACCACAATCGGCTCGGTAAAGCCCTTCAGCCAGCCAAGGAATCCGTTGTTCTTGATGTTATTATACCAGATGATGGCGGTAACCATCAGCGCCCACACGATAACACAGCTGATGTCCGCTGTAGCAGAGCGCAGGAAACCGGTCAAGCCGATCAAGCTGCCGCAGATGGAAGAGAGGAAAATGGTGCCGATAAAGGGCATCCAGTGGGCATTGTGTTCACCCATGGTCTCCACCACCATATTCTGCAGCATCATCACACCTTTTTCCACCAGCACCTGCTTGCCGTCAGGACGTACCTTCAGGTTCTTGCCTAAGAAATAGCAGGCCAGACACAGGGCAATGGTCACAACAAGAAAAGAAACCGTTGTCTGTGTAATCGGAATGCCGCCGAAGATAGGAATTTCAAAGTATATAAATGCACCGGTTACTTCCAATTCCATACCATCACACACCTTTCTTTCTGAAAAATTCCGCAATTGTCAAAATGGGCCGCACAAACAAAAGAGGCAGCACCAGGGCGATCACATCAAAGACGCCGCTTTTGGCGCACAGGATCAATACGCCGGCCATCACCAGCAGCCGGATGGGATAAGAGCTCTTCATCAGCTTCTGTCCGGATAAGGGGTCGCCGGCTTCTGCTTTATCCGATGCCAGGGTTGCCACCACAGCCAGCGCAAAGAAGTTGCCGGTTGCCACCAGCAGACCTACAACACCGCCCAGCAGCACGGACAGCTGGAACTTTCCGATGAGGGCATATACACCGCACATCAGCGCCACGCAGATCAGCTCACCGATGGCGATGACGGCTGTTTCTTTGAATACCAGTTTTCTTGAGTCTGTCATAATCTTCCTCTTAACCGGAGATTGCCACAGCCCGCAAGCGGACTTCGCAATGACACCGTATTATTCATGATCGTTAAAGGACACCGGGGGCGGGTCTTCCTCTTTATGCTTGCCCATCCGCTCCATGGCTTTCAGGCTGGA
>JAFOBK010000253.1 GCA_017381835.1 Oscillospiraceae bacterium
ATCTGACTCTTCTGAGGAGCAATGGCTGCATAAGCCTGCGGATACACATAGACATTCCCGATCAGAATCGTAAACGGCTTATCATTATATACAAAGTGAATGGAATGAGACCGCTTGAAATACTGAGCGAATTTGTCTCGCAGGATGCCATAATGCTCAGGGGGAAGACCCACAGCAAGGTGAACCTTCTCTACTGCACTGTAAGAACCAGTATGGAGCAGCTCACGGGCGATGGCAAACAAAGACAGAATGAAATAGCTGTCATCCTTCGTTTTATCTCTGCGGTAGTTCAGCCGCTTACCGGACAGGGTCCATAAGCTGCCGTTGTATTCCAGGATCTCATCTGCCATTGGGGGCCGTACAGAGTGTTCTGCCAAGCCTGCCATAAAGCTGTGATGAGGGGTCTTGATGTTGTAGTTTCCATGATCGATTGCGATTAACATATAGTTTCCTCCTAAATTTGATATACCTTATTACACCGTTCAAAATGCGCATTTGCAAAGAGAATGCGCATAATTTTTGAAAATGCGTAAAAATAGAGGCGAACTGAACGTCCGCCCCTACTTCAACCTCTGTTACTACGGAAGCAGTGCTGCCAAATATAATCGTCCAGGCCCTTGTATTGCGGGTCCCAGAGATATGTGCCGTACTGCATTCCAACTCTTGAAAGCATTTCCCGAAGTCTGGCATACCCACTGTCAACATTCGGGTTTGTCAAATAATCCATATCAAACGCAGTCATAATGTGACTGGTTCCATGTTCTCTCAAATAATAGAGTGCCTCTTCCAAGTGGTTCAGTGAATTCACACCGGGTACTGCAAGAACTGTATCTCCTGTCAGATGGTGGATCACATCAGCCTTCATTGGCCCTTCGGTCAGTATCACTGTATGCTGCGGTTGTCCGGCCAGATGTGTCCAGCACTCTGCCTTTGTACCATCCTGTTTTCCGATACTGGAAATCCAGCGAAATTTCCGCTTTGATTCGTTGTCCATGCGAAGCTGAAGACCCTGGATCTTTCCATAAGGATCACGTGCAGGAATCAAGATCCCGCGTTTCTCATGAACAAAACTCCATCGTCCATCTTCTGTGTGGTAAAAACCCGGAACCCCGGATAGATATTTACCTTCAGCCAAAAGTCTCTTCGCTAAAGCAGTATTTCCGGCTACAGGCATTGACTTATATCCTCGCTTCACGATTTCTTCCTCAGTGAATCCTCTTGCAAGAAGTCCCAGTTTGTGGTCTGACGCCAAAGAGAGCTTATCGAGCAACGCGCGGTATGTCTCATCTCTGATGTCAATATCCGTAATTGGACATTCATCAATTAATTTCTTGTGCTTACGCCGCTGTTGAGGTGATCCACCGGAATCCTCGATATTCAGCCTCGCAAGCAGCGTTTCTCTGGCTTTTCTGCGATCTACACCGGAATAACAAGCATATAGATCAAACATACCTCCGGAGAAACCGCATCGAGGACACCTGAACACATCCTTTTCCAGATTGATATTCAAATGTTTCTTCCTTGAATTATCGTCACAGCAAGGACACTGGATATTAAAAGATGTTCGACCGTCTTTCGGTCCCGGTAATCCCAGCAGGGATATGACATCCGCCATGGTGATTACTTCCATCCTGCCTCCTTTCTGGGGGATGCAAAATGCATCCCCCAATTATGGACATTGATCAGGCACCGGCATTATTCATTGCATACTCGCACATGAACTTCGCCGCTGCGGATGCCTCAGGGTTACCCATGTACTTATTGGCAAGCCAATTGATTGCTGTGGGATCCATCAGCAGTACTTCGCCAAGAGTACGGCCATCGTACTTCTTATTCGGCCACATCATGGAGCAGGCCTTCTGATACTTCTCCTCGGGTGTCAGTTCCTTCTGAACTTCTACAGGCTGAGGCGTCATTACAACAGGCTCATCCTGGTTAACCGGCGGCAGTACCACAGGCGCAGCACCGGGGAACTCATTCGGAAGCTGAGAGGTAAATTCATCACCGGCAGCACCAAACTGCAGGCCGAATCCTGCATTGCGCAGTGCAATACCAACCGCAGCCGTCTGTGCCCATTCCCGGGCAGATACTGTCGGTTTGGACGGATCAGGCCCACGGGACGCAGTTGCTTCGGAAAGATAGCTATCTGCCGGATCCTTATAGCTGGGATAGATTCGGGCTGTTGCCACGAAGCAGTTGTTTCCAGTCTCAATGGAAACGGCGATCTTACCTTCAGGATACTTCAGCCGAAACCAGGCCATCTGAGCCATGACAGGAAGATGCTTTCTGGTCTCGTTGCTGTTCAGGTCCGTATACTCGGTCGTAAATGCTTCCGGATCGAACCCTTCCACTTTATTGATCTTATTAAGCAGCTCAATCTGTGCTGCAGGTACAGTTTTCTTAGCCATTATGAAACCTCCAAATTACAGGCAGACAAATGTATTACGGTAGGACATCCACGCAGGAAGGATCGTTTCAATCATCTGTGCGATGGTATTGTGATACTCATCCTGGCTGTTGGGAGCGAAGCTGTGGAACTTCTTACGGAAAGTATTTACCACCGTCAGGAAGTTGTTGTAGGCCGTTTCCCGCTGCTTCTGGCCCTTTTCATCGGTAGGGATACCAATCCTGCGTTCCTGCAACACACAGTTCAGGAAGCAGTCCAGAAGACGGTAGTGGCTTCCCAGAACCCGCTGATCGGATGTGACCGGTGCGGTTCTGCAGAGGGCCATACAGGTCTCCAAAACATCGATCCGGTAGAGCATCTCCTGATACTGAAGCATCTGCTCTGCCGGGAACTTGCCTGCTGCGATCTGTGCAGTGATCTGCACCTTCTTCTGATTATACTGGTCCAAAACGGTTGCCATAGTTTAATTCTCCCTTCTAAATTTCATAAACTCTTGAATTCTCATTGCCAGCTTGGTACCTCGCTGTTCGGTATCTGTGCGGCGAATCGCAATACACAAGGCTCTTCGCTCACCCACAATAATGACCCGTTCCTTGGCTCTTGTGATGGCCGTGTAAATGAGCGGCCTTACCAGCATCACAGAATGGGCACACTGTAGGTTGATAATCACAGACTTGAATTCATCGCCCTGGCTCTTATGAACCGTACAGGCGTAAGCAAGGTCCAGCATTTCCAATTCACTGTTCTCATACTCGACGATCCGACCATCGCCAAAGTCAATACGGACGACTGCATCAGATGCTGTTCCGGTTATGCTGGTGATATATCCAACATCGCCATTATTGATCTGTTCGCAGTTTTTTGTCTGCATGACCTTGTCTCCGACCCTGAAACGACGCTGACCGTATACTGCCTCATTCTTCGCAGGATCGGGCGGATTCACTTTTCCCTGGATCCTCTGATTAAGAGCGTTCACACCAGTTTCCGTTTTCTGACGATACGGAGACAGGAGGACTACGTTGTCAACACCATATTTAGCAATTTCCTGTAGATAGATTGATTCAATCATGTCCGCAGAAACACTCAAATCTGTAGAGTCGTAGAACTCAAAATCCGGACCATATTCCAGACTTAAGTTTCCATGACGGATCAGTTTTGCATTTGCTGCAATGCGGCTGCCTTCCTTCTGTCTGAACACCTGATCCAGCTTCACAACCGGGACCAGTCCGCTGCCGATGATCTCCTTCAGTACTGCACCAGGTCCTACAGAAGGAAGCTGATCGCTGTCACCTACAAGGATCAGTCTGGCGTTGCGTGGCGTCGCTTTCAGAAGTTTTTCCGCCAGGTAAACATCCAACATGGACACTTCATCCACGAGGATCAGATCGGCATCCAATGTCTCAGGATCACCATACTGACCGTCTTCATTGGCAAGCAAGCCCAGTGCATGATGCACAGTAGAAGCAGGAATGCCGGTGGAATGTTCCATCCGTCGGGCAGCCTTTCCGGTAGGTGCGCAGCATGCGATCTTACCAGCCGGAAAGCGCTCCCGGTATAAATCCAGCAGTGCCTTCTGAACGCTTGTCTTGCCGGTACCAGGACCGCCTGTGATGACACAGAACTTGGATGTCAAGGCCATCTTGATGGCTTCTTTCTGTTCTGGTGCCAGCCGGAATCTCAGCTTCCGCTCCTCTGCGCCGATGGCGTTATCGAGGTCATCATATGGCGGAACGTACCCGTCCAGTTTCTTGACGATCTCATATGCCAGATTGGATTCCACTCTTGCTGTAATGCTCCGGAATGCACTGTCGCCATAGGTAACCAACCGCTCATCCTGAATCAGTTTGACAGC
>JAFOBK010000254.1 GCA_017381835.1 Oscillospiraceae bacterium
AATCGTGTACTGCGACATGACAAAAAGTGAGACATATGAGAGGGATTTGTTCTCCCTTGAGCCCGGAGATTATCTCATTTTGTGCGGCGGTGACGGCACATTGAACCGTTTTGTTAACCTGGTGGGAGATATGGAGCTCCATCATGATATCTTCTATTTCCCTCTGGGTACAGGCAATGACTTCGCAACGGATCTTGGTCATAAGTACGCCGACAATCCTTTCTCCATCAATGAATACATTCGACACCTTCCCTCTGTAGCCGTTAACGGGAAAACCTTCCGTTTTTTGAATGGCATTGGCTATGGCCTCGACGGCTTCTGCTGTGAAGAGGGAGATAAGCATCGTCAGAATTCGGAGGAGAAAACCAATTATGCATCCATCGCCGTGCGGGGCCTTCTGCGAGACTATCAACCGACCTCAGCCGTTGTTACCGTAGATGGTGTCGCACACCGATACAAGAAGGTTTGGCTTGCACCTACCATGTTTGGTCGCTTCTATGGTGGTGGCATCATGCCGACCCCCAATCAGCACAGAGAAGACACTACCCAAAAGCTGTCTGTGATGGTTGTTCACGACATAAACAAGCTTCATGCACTGGCACTCTTTCCGTCCATTTTTAAGGGCGAGCATGTTCGGCACAAGAAGTACATTGATATTTTTGAAGGAAACACCATCTCTGTGGCGTTTGATCGTCCCACACCCTTGCAGATTGATGGTGAACTGATCAGAAATGTGAGCACATATACCGCGTCTATGTCACAGCATTAACCAACTAAGAAAGGAATTCACATGGACACATACTTTGATGCAAATATTCTGACCGGTACCGGCCTGTTGGCACCGGATGTCAATCACAAGAAAATTCGGGCATTTCTGCAGGAGCAGATTAAGCCTGTAAGAGAACTCATGGCATACTATCAATGTGCTATGATGGAAGTCGAAACCAAGTTCAAAGTCCTCAGCCAGGAACTGTCTCTGGAATATGATCGAAATCCCATTGAAACCATCAAAACCAGGCTGAAGTCTATGGACAGCATCACTGACAAACTCCTCGACAGGGGCTTTTCCCTTACTCTTGAGAATATTGAGCAGCAGCTGAATGATGTGGCCGGTGTCCGTGTGATTTGCGGACTTCCCAGTGATATTTATGAGTTGGCGGATGCGTTCCTGCGGCAGGATGATGTTCGCCTTATTATGAAAAAGGATTATATCGCGACCCCCAAAGAAAACGGATACCGGAGTCTGCACCTGATTGTTGAAATTCCCATCTTCCTACACGACGAAAAAAAGATGATGAAAGTCGAGGTACAGCTGCGGACCATTTCCATGGACTGGTGGGCCAGCCTGGAACACAAAATCAGATATAAGAAGGATATCGTCGTGGAAGAAAGTGTGGCCAACGAGCTTCGCACCTGTGCAGAGACAGCAGCCGCACTGGACATGCGAATGGAGCAGCTACAAAAGTACATCAGCGCAAAAGCAATGGCAGAATAAGGTTTTAGAGGGAAGAGATTTACAGATCACTTCCCTCTAAACCATTCATACGCTAATTTTGAACTTACTATGTCGTCAACAAATGTTGACCTTGAGTTGAAATTCAGTTGTAGTTGACCGACTAAAATACACCTATAAAACAACACAAGTAAGGAGCTGCCAAAATGAATAAGTCTACAAGAAATACTCTGATCGGTGCCGGTATTGCATCCAGCGCCATTGCCGCCTTTGGTGCAGTTTCTCACACTGTGACCAAGAAGCTGATCTCTGTGGGCATGGATCGTCAGGCTCCTGCTAAGTTCGCTGAGGCCAGACCCAAGTTTAACCGCAGCCCTGCCTTGCAGGGGGCAATGGTACAGCTGGAGCAGGCAGGTGAGATTCTGCAGAGCCGTCCCACCGAAATTGTCGAAACCATTTCAGGTGATGGGATCCGTCTTGTGGGACACCTCTACCGCTGTGAGAATGCTGAGCGAACCATCATCGCCATGCACGGCTGGCGGTCTGCCTGGTACCGAGACTTTGGCATCATATCCGAGTTCTGGCACAACCATGGTTGTAATGTCCTGTACGCAGAGCAGAGAGCCCAGGGTGAAAGCGAAGGCGAGTACATGGGCTTCGGTCTTACCGAACGCTACGACTGCGTAAGCTGGATAAACTTCCTCAATGAGAACGGATTCGACAAAACCCCTATCTACCTGGCCGGTGTCTCTATGGGCGCTGCAACCGTTATGATGGCTGCGGGTCTGGAGCTTCCTGGCAACGTGCATGGTGTCATTGCAGATTGCGGATACACTTCTCCCCACGCCATTTGGGAGCACATCCTAAAAAAGAATCTACATCTGTCCTATGGCAATCTGAGAAGGAAAACTATCGATGATATGTTCAAGAAGAACAACCAGGTAGACACGATCACAGATTCCTGCACGGATGCGATGAAGTCCTGCAAAACTCCCGTGATATTTATCCATGGTACAGATGACCATATGGTTCCCGTAGAAATGACCTACGAAAACTACCAGGCTTGTGCCGCACCCAAGCGATTACTGATCGTCCCCGGTGCCGAACATGGCATGAGTTATTTGGTAGACAAGGCCGGTTACGAAGCCGCCTTGATGCAATTCTGGGCCGACTATGACAAGATCGCAACCTAAGAAAAGGAGAATGACGCTATGTTCTACATTGATTGGACCTACATTATTCTGGTTCTGCCTGCCATTGCTTTTTCTCTTTGGGCAAGCACCAGAGTCAATACCACCTTCACGAAATACTCCAAGCAGCGCATCCGTTCCGGCATGACTGGCAGCGAAATAGCAAGATCCATCCTGAATGAAAACGGTCTGCGTGATGTTCGCATCGAGTGTGTCGCAGGTAATCTTACCGACCACTTCGACCCCAAGACCAATGTGGTTCGTCTTTCCGAGAGTGTCTATTCTGGATCCACGTCTGCAGCCTTGGGTGTAGCAGCTCACGAATGTGGTCATGCCATCCAGCACGCCATCGGCTATCTGCCCCTCAAAATCCGCAGTGCCATCGTGCCTGTGACAAATCTTGGTGCAAAGCTGTCCATGCCCCTGATTATGCTGGGCATTCTCTTTTCCTATGCCAGTAAGTATTTCATCTGGGTTGCCTACGCAGGTGTAGCTTGTTTTGGACTGTGTGCACTGTTTCAGCTGATAACGCTGCCCACCGAGTACAACGCCAGCCGCCGTGCAATCCGTTCCTTGGAAAGCTGCATGCGACTGTCCGATGATGAAATTGTCGGCTCCAAGAAGGTTTTGAATGCTGCTGCGCTTACCTATGTAGCAGCTTTGACCGTTACCGTTATGCAGCTGCTGCGCCTTCTGATCCGGGTCAAGAGAAATGACCGCACTGACTAAACTGCAAAAGGAGAAACCGATTCATGATAAAGCTATTACGATATCTTAGGCGAAAAGAAACCATCATGGCCGTCCTTTGTATCCTCCTAGTGTTAGGACAGGTCTATTTTGATTTGCTGCTTCCCGACTTTATGAGTGATTTGACCATGCTCATTAACACTCCCGGCAGTGAAATGGCCGATATTTGGTCTACCGGACTTCAAATGCTGTGCTGCACCTTGGCCGGTACCTTCCTGTGTATTCTTTCCGGATACCTGGCTGCCCGTGTTGCTGCAGGATTCAGCCATGCGGTACGAAGCAAATTGTTTGGCCATGTGCTGAACTTCGGCAAACAGGAAATGCAACAGTTCTCCGTTCCCAGCCTGGTAAACCGCACCACCAACGACATCAGCCAGATTCAGATGTTCGTCTCTATGGGCCTTACGGTTCTGGTTCGGGCTCCTGTTATGGCTATCTGGGCTGTATGTAAGATCCTGGGCAAGAGCTGGGAGCTTTCTGTGGTAACAGCTGTTGTTGCCATCTTCTTAATCACCGCTTCTATCATCATTGTTTTGATTGCCCTGCCCAGATTTAAGCTGGTTCAGAAACTGAATGACCAGATCAACCGAGTTACCAGAGAAAATCTAACTGGCATCAATGTAGTCCATGCTTTTAATGCAGAAGACTACCAAACCGAAAAATTTGAGGGTCCCAACCATCAGATGATGAAGACACAGATGAAAAACCAGCGTCTATTTGCCATCCTGATGCCTATGATGGGCCTTGGTATGAATGGTCTATCCCTGTGCATTTACTGGCTGGGCGCTCTGCTGCTGAACAACATCCCCCTGACCAACTTCCCGGGCAGACTGACTATGTTCAGCGACATCGTGGTTTTCAGCACTTATGCTGGCTTTGTCATTCTATCCTTCATGCTTCTCATTATGGTATTCATCATGTTCCCCGGTGCTCAGGTATCTGCAGGCCGTATCAATGAAGTTCTGAATACCCATGCCAATATCAAGGAGGGCGACAAAACCCAGGGAAGTGAAACAGGCACTGTGGAATTCCGCAATGTTTCTTTCTCCTATCCCGGCACCTCTGAAAAGCAGCTTTCCAATATCAGCTTCAAGGTGAACAAGGGCGAAACCATCGCCTTTATCGGTGCTACCGGCAGCGGCAAGACCACATTGGTCAGCTTGATTGCCCGACTGTATGACGCCACAGCCGGTACTGTTCTCATAGATGGTGTAAACGTGAAAAAATATACTTTCGACAGCCTGTATAACCGCATTGGTTTCATTACCCAGAAAGCCATTCTTTTCTCCGGAAGCATCAACGATAATATTCGCTTCGGTGAAAGCACCACTGCCTTTACTGACGATGTAGTAGACGAAGCTCTGGACATTGCCCAGGCAACGGAATTCGTCCAAAAGCAAAAGTTAGGCAAAGACCATCACATCGCCCAAGGTGGCAAGAATGTATCCGGTGGTCAGAAGCAGCGGCTTTCCATTGCTCGTGCTCTTGCAAGACACCCCGAAATTCTGGTCTTCGACGATTCCTTCTCTGCTCTGGACTACCGCACGGATGCAGCCCTCCGTGCTGCACTGGCCGAAAATCTGGAGGGTACTACCTGTGTGATCGTTGCACAGCGCATCAGCACCATCCGAAATGCGGACAAGATCGTTGTCTTGGAAGGCGGCAAGGCCGTTGGTATTGGCACGCATCAGGAGCTGATGGCTTCCTGCGATGTGTATCGCGAAATCGCCATGTCTCAGTTATCTGAAGATGAATTGGCAGACAAGGAGGTTTAATTCATGAAAGACAGTCAACCCGCAAAGAAAAAGACCGGTGTCACGCGAAAGTTACTTAGCTACCTGAAGGGTAGCAAATATATCATCCTGGCTGCTCTGGTAATGGCGGTCATCGGAGCCGTCCTGACCATCATCGGCCCCAATCAAATCGGTAAGATCACGGACTTTATGTCTGCCGGTCTGATGAGCACAATCGACATGAACGGTATCGCTCGTGTAGGCATTCTACTCATCACCATCTATGCTCTGAGTGCATTGTTTTCCTATCTGCAAACCTACATCATGGCCACAGTGACGTTGAAATCCTCCAAGCAAATGCGGAAGGATATTTCGGAGAAGATCAACAAAGTGCCTCAAAAGTATTTCAACACGGTTTCCCAGGGCGATATCCTTAGCCGTGTCACCAATGATGTCAGCACTTTACAGCAAACCCTATCCAACAGCCTGCCCAACATCATCAGCGCAGTGGCGCAGTTCATTGGATGCCTGATTATGATGTTCGTCACAGAATGGCGTCTGGCAATCTGTGTCGTAGGAATCACAGTGATCGGTGTCCTTCTGCTGGTAACCATTGCCGGTCGCTCTCAGCGCTTTTTCGTGAAGCGGCAGATCTGCGTGGGTGAAATCAATGGCTTTGTAGAAGAAATGTATTCCGGACACGATGTAGTACGCCTGTCCAGAGCCGAAAAGAACATCACCAAAAACTTTGATCAGCTGAACGAAGACCTATACAACGCAAACTGGAAATCCCAGTTCCTCTCCGGTGTCATGCAGCCCGTTATGAGTGCTGTAGGCAATATGAGCTATGTGGCCGTCTGTGTAATCGGTGCTATGCTGGCAATGGACAATGTGATTTCCTTTGGTATCATCGTATCCTTTATCATGTATGCCCGCCTTTTCTCCAGCCCTTTGACAACCATTGCCCAGGGCATGACCAACCTGCAAACCGCCACAGCCGCTTCCAACCGTATTTTTGAGTTCCTGGAGGCAGAAGAACTGGAAGACGAGAGTCATAAGACTGCCCGCATTGTAGATCCCAAGGGTAATGTGACCTTCGACCATGTTCGCTTCGCTTATCCCACCATGCCCGACAAGATCATTATTAAGGATTTCAGTGCTACCGCAAAAGCTGGTCAGAAAATTGCCATTGTTGGCCCCACCGGTGCCGGTAAGTCTACATTGGTCAATCTCTTGATGCGATTCTTTGAAGTGAACAGCGGAAGCATCTCCATTGACGGCATTCCAATTCAGGACATGAAGCGAGAAGATGTTCACGCCCTGTTCAGCATGGTTCTGCAGGACACATGGCTCTTTGACGGAACCATCCGCGAAAATCTGGTTTACAATATGAAGAATCTTACCGATGCGGATCTGGATCGGGTATGCAAGGCCTGTAGCCTGGAACACTTTATCCGCTCTCTGCCCAATGGATACGATACCGTTCTTGCTGAGAATACTGAGGTATCCAGTGGCCAGAAGCAGCTGCTCACTATTGCCCGAGCCATGCTGCAGGATAGCCCCATGCTGATCCTGGATGAGGCTACTTCTTCCGTGGATACCAGAACCGAAGCCATGATCCAAAAGGCCATGGACGAGCTGATGAAAAACAGAACCAGTTTCGTCATTGCACACCGTCTTTCCACCATTAAGAACGCCGATCTGATTCTGGTTATGAAGGATGGCGACGTGATTGAAAAAGGCAACCACGAGGAACTGATGGCTGCAGGCGGCTTCTATGCAAACCTCTACAACAGTCAGTTCGATTCCAAAACAGCATAAGGAGGAAGCTATGAAAAGTATCGTTATTGACCGCGAATACGGCAGCGGTGGCCGAGAAGTTGCCAAGATACTGTCTGAGAAACTGGGAATCCAGTTCTATGATGGAAATCTCCTCCAGCTTGCCGGTGAATACTATGGCGTTGATATGGGAGCCATGAGGGATTTTGATGAGAAAGGAACAGGAAGCTTTTTACATGATATGACTCTGGCTGCAGGCATCTTATCAGGCGATAATTCCTACAACAAACCTTATCAAGTATATGATGCACTGTCCCGAGTTATCAAAAACTTGGCAATGCAGCAGCCCAGTATCTTCCTTGGTCGGTGTGCTGACCAGGTTCTGAAAGGCACGGTACCGGTTCTTCATGTCTATATCTACGCATCCGATATGCAGGATAAAATAACCCGCGCCAAGGAGGTCGATGGAATCCCGGAACAACAGGTCGGAATGTACATAAAGCGCAAGGATATCCAAAGAAAGAATTACCGGAAATTCTTCGGTACGAAAGATGCCAATGCTATGCCTACCTATGACTTGTGTTTGAACACATCCACTCTCGGCTACGAGAAGGCTGCAGAAGCCATCCTTGCAGCCTTATAACAAAAACGAAAAAAGCGACACCGATTCGGTCAATTCCGAATCGGTGCCGCTTTTTCAATGATTGTTGATTCTCAGTTGAAATTCAGTTGCAATTTCTCCCGTATAATTTTCTCATAAACCTAAGATGTTGTCACAGGTTAGTATATGGAGAGAGTAACAACATAATCGGAGGATCTACCATGAAGAAAGTTCTTATTCCCACAATTGTCGGTGTAAGCCTATTTGCACTTCTCATGAATCTTGGCGCTGTCGTAGGCATTGTGCGTTCTGCTGCAGGTCTTATCGTCCCTATGATCGTAGGTATCATCTTAGCAATGTTTCTTAATGTCCCTACCAATTCCATTGAGAGAAGGCTTACTTCTATCTTCAGCAAGAGAAAGAAGCAGCCACCTCAAAAGGCCCTTCACTTGGCAAGTTTTTTGGTATCCGTTGTTCTTATCCTTCTGGTAATTGCGCTGGTTGTTACTTTGGTTATTCCTGAGTTGGTCAATTCCATCAAAGAGCTATTTTCCCTTTTGGGGGTCAGAATTCCGCAATGGGTAGAATACTTAAACACGCAGAACATTGATGTGAATTGGCTGGAAGAGCTTTTGCTTAACATCGATCTACGAGAGTTCTCCCAGAAAGTCACCGACGGGATTGGTTCCGTCCTGAATAGTGTATTTGGTGCAGTATCCTCTATTTTAAGTGTGACGCTCACTATCTGCTTTGGCGCTGTTATTGCGATGTATATCGTACTGGACAAAAATGCCATTTGCAAACATATCAAACGAATTGCCTATGCCTATCTGAAACCCTCATGGGCAGATAGCCTCTCTAATTTCGCTAAGGGCTTCAGCATTTCCTTCTCCAAATTCTTGACTGGCCAGTGCACTGAAGCCGTCTTGTTGGGAGGCTTGATCTTCATTTCCTTTAGCATCTTTGGAATCCCTTATGCAGCCCTTGTTGGTGTGTTGACTGCCTTCTGCGCAATCATCCCCTATGTTGGTGCATTTCTGTCCGGCGTAGTCAGTGTGTTCCTGACTTTAGTCGTAGATCCAACTCTGGCGGTGAGATGTCTTGTCATTTACTTAGTAATCCAGTTCATCGAGACCCAGTTTATTTATCCCCGTGTTGTTGGTGGCTCCATGGGGCTTTCTCCTCTGTACACGCTGGTAGCTGCCCTGATTGGCGGTGAGCTTTTTGGTATCCTTGGTATGATTTTCTTTATTCCTCTGTCTGCTGTCGTCATTGAGGTGATAAAGGCTGACACACAGAAGCGTCTGGCAGTTCGCAATATTTCTATCGAATGAATGTGAGGCAATACAATGAAACGATCAAAAGAAAAAATCCTAGATATCCCCGAGTTCATCACAGCATCGGAAGCTGAGAGCATGAAAATACTGGATGCTTTGAGCGCAGAAGAACAGGAACTACAGGTCCTGTACCATCAGCTCACCACAGCCGAAAAGATAGATGACTATGAGGAGCATGTACTGGCTACAGTACAATCCGCAAAACGTACCTCTGCAAACCTTGCAAAGGCTCACAAAAAGTCTATCTCTATGGGAGACGAATTAGCCGCTCGATGGCACGATCTAACTAAGGGGAAAAATAGAAAATGGCTTCCTGCCGCACCCGCCAACTCCCGTATTGATTTGAGCGAGAGTCAAGTTGACCATTTTGCTAAGGGCATCAATATCTACAAAGTGATGCTGCTCTTGTTCATCGGCAGCTTCGCCGGTGTCATTATTGAAATGCTCTGGTGTTTGATAACCAGAGGATACATTGCAAGTCGCGCCGGTCTGGTATGGGGGCCTTTTAATCTTCTGTATGGTGTCGGAGCCGTTGCACTGACTTTACCTCTTTACCGCTACCGGAACAAAGGTAGTTGGATTTCCTTCCTGGGTGGCTTTGCAGTCGGCAGTATCGTGGAGTATGTTTGCTCCTGGGGACAAGAGCTTGTGTTCGGTTCCCGGTCCTGGGACTACAGTGGCGTTCCCTTCAATATCAACGGACGCATCTGCCTACTGTACTCCATCTTCTGGGGGTTTCTGGGTATCTTGTGGATCAAGAGCATCTATCCTTGGATGGCCAAGCTAATTCTGAAAATTCCTAACTGTGCAGGCAAGATTATCACATGGGTTCTGGTCATCTTCCTGGCAGTCAACGGTATTGTCAGCTCGTTTGCGGTTTACCGTTGGTCTGAGCGTGTAGATAATGTCCCTGCATCGAATTTGTTCTGGGAGTATGTTGATGAACGATTCCCGGACGAGCGAATGGAACGAATTTACGAAAATATGGTATTCGACTAAAACGAACCGATAAAAGGAAACGCATTTTATCTGTACAATCCATGGAATTCCCATTTACAAAAATGACGAAATCTATTTACAGCTCAGAGATATCCTATTCATAAATCTACAGTATCCTAAATTTATGAAAGGTTACGACAGCCGTGAAGCGTTTCCTTTCTGATAGTAAACCCCCTTTCTACCTCTCTTCTTTCCAACATGCGAAAAGCCCTACCGAAAAAGGTAGGGCTTTTCGCGTGTGTTAGCGTGAACTTTGCAACTTGGGGATGATCCTAACATTTATCTACAAAGCGATGCATGGTCGCAAGGTAGTACGCATTTCTGAGGATACGACAACTGCTACCAACAGAAAAAAGAAAAGAGCAGTTGGTTTAATGATTTTCCTAGTGTTGCGCAGATCCCTTCATGCCTTTTTCTTTGGCATTCTTACTGTATATTTTCCGGCGCTCTGCGCTATACGGTGCGGTCAGCCGGAAACTCAACCGGCCTTTTTCGATTTCAAAGGTGAGGCCACCTTGCTCATCGTCATCGGTTTGGCGGCAATGATCCGGGTACATAGCAGCAAACTTGCTGAGCCGCTTTTTCAGTTCCGTATTATGGGTTTGAACCTCAATTAGATCGCCATATTCATCAAAATAAATGGCAGTTGTTTTCTGCCGTTTGGTAAGTCCTGTTTTCATGAAATACCTCCTAAAATGGGGAATTTTTCCCGGCTCAAGAGCTGGGAAAGTGGGTGGATTTTCCAATGGAAAGTGTCCAAACGATATAGGCATCGTTTGAAACACTCCCATCGGATTTTTGGCGTTTTTTCCGGCTCTTGATGTTATCGCTCGTAATCCTTGCTTTTGGGTTTCTTTTGCGGCAGCGGCTTGTCTGCAGGAATCGGATCATACATGATGTCCTTTTCCTGCTTCTTGAATTTTTCGAGGATACCATCGATAAATTCTTTGACGGCCTTC
>JAFOBK010000255.1 GCA_017381835.1 Oscillospiraceae bacterium
CTGATCGAGACCCACTACCGGGAAGTAGACAATATGTACCGGCAGATTCGGGGTTGGCGGCATGACTACCGCAACCATATTCAGACCATGAAGGTGCTGGCAGCAAACGGCGATATGGATGCCATTAAAGCGTATCTGGACGAACTGGACACGGATCTGAATACCGTGGATACCGTGGTCAAGACCGGCAATGCCATGGCGGATGCCATTCTGAACAGTAAGATCTCGCTGGCACAGTCCAAGTGCATCACTGTCCATTGCGATGCCCACATCCCGGTAAAGCTGAAAATGTCCGAACTGGATTTGTGCTGCATCATCGGCAACCTCTTTGACAACGCCATTGAGGCCAGCCTGTCGCTCCCGGAAGACCAGCGGCAGATCCGGGTGTACATGGATATGAAGGGTACCCAGCTCTACATTTCCTTCACCAATTTCACCTCCGGCAAGAAGATGGAGAAGGTTGGAGGCCTGTTCCAGACCACCAAGGGCGACGGGCATGGATTCGGCCTTGTGCGGATTGATAACATCATTGAGCGGCTGGACGGCTACCTGAGCCGCAACTCCGAGGACGGCGCTTTCACCACGGAAATTCTCATTCCGCAGGTGTAAATTTGCAATTCATCACCGTAGTTTAACGATTCGTCCCCAGAATGATCCGGGGACGAATTTTTATGATACTGTATGCTCACGAGGTGAGGCAAAAATGAAATTGAAAGAAAAACCCAAATATAGCACCCTACAAAATGTTGGGTGGATGATTAGAATAGCGTGGAACAACAGGAAGCGAGTTATGTTGTTCTGTGTGTTGACCGCACTGTTTGAAGTGCTGCTGAATTTGACGCAGCTGTACATTGCGCCGGAAGTTCTTGCGCGGGTAGAAGAGAAAGCGCCTTTATGGGAACTGCTCTTGACCATCGGTGTGTTTACCGCAGCATTGTTCCTTGCAAATGGCTTGAAGGAATATGTGAAGCAAAACACGCTGTTTGCCCGGGTAGATGTACGCTCCGTCATTATTGGCAAGATTGCTCGAAAGTGCAACATGACTTCCTATCCCAATACATTGGATGCTAACTTTATCAAGCTGCGGGAAAAAGCACACCTTTCTTGTGAAGGAAATGGGCAGGCAACAGAGCATATCTGGCAAACGCTGACTATGCTCCTGAAGAATGTCGGCGGACTACTCGTATACTTGACCATTCTTTCCCGCATTGATACGATTTTGCTCCTTGTGGTCATTGCTACCTGCGTTGCCGGATTCCTGGTTTCCAGATACACGAATAACTGGCGCTATGCCCGCCGTGAGGAAGAGGAAAGCTATTTTCAGAAGAAATACTATCTTCGCAGCAAAGCGGAATCTGTGGAACTGGCAAAGGATATTCGAATCTTCGGTTTGCAGAACTGGCTTAACGAGTTGCTGGATCAGATCCACAATGTATACTTGGATTTTACCCTCCGCTGCGAACGGGTTGAAGTAATTGCGGATATTACAGAAGCTGTGCTGACTATGGCACGAAACGGCATTGCCTATGTGTACCTGATCAATATGGCACTAAACGAAGGCTTGAGCGTATCTGAGTTCCTTCTGTACTTTACGGCAGTTACCACCTTCACAACTTGGGTTATGGGCATCCTGCAGGAAATGAGTGCCCTTCATAAAGAAAGTCTGGATATTTCCCGTGTTCGTGAGTTCCTTGAATATCCGGAACCCTTCAAGTTCGAGGAGGGTGAAAGCATCCCTGCTACGGACGCTTATGAGTTGAAGCTGGAAAATGTATCTTTCCGCTACCCAGGTGCAGAGGAAGACATCATCCACGATTTGAATTTGACTGTTCATCCTGGCGAGAAACTGGCGATTGTTGGTTTGAACGGTGCAGGTAAGACAACCCTGGTGAAGCTCCTGTGCGGCTTGTTAGATCCTACAGAGGGCAAAGTGCTGTTGAATGGAAAGGACATCCGGGATTTCAACCGCAGAAGCTACTATGACCTCTTTAGCGCAGTATTCCAGGAATTCTCTGTTCTGGACGTTACAGTAGCGGAACAAATTGCGCAAACTACCGAAAATATCGACTATGACAGAATCGCAGACTGCATTGATAAAGCCGGACTGACCGAAATGATTGCGAAGCTGCCAAAGGGATTGCAAACTCATGTTGGCCGTGAAGTCCATCTGGATGGTGTTTTGTTCTCCGGCGGCCAGACCCAGCGGCTGATGCTGGCAAGAGCCTTGTATAAGGACGGTCCGATCCTCCTGCTGGACGAACCGACAGCCGCCCTTGACCCTATTGCAGAAAATGATATTTACATGAAGTACAGTGAAATGACCCATGGACGAACTTCTATGTTTATTTCACACCGACTGGCTTCAACCCGGTTCTGTGACCGCATTATCTTTGTGGCAGACGGTGGGATCAAGGAAGAAGGAACCCATGAAAGTCTGTTGGCACTTGGCGGCGAATATGCAAAATTGTTTGAAGTGCAGAGCCGCTATTATCAGGAAGGAAAGGAGTTCTAAGCATGAAAGAGAAAGTAAATATGCGTAATGCCTTTGCGCTTCATATGCGCGGCCTCAAGGAACTCCACACTGTTTCACCGAAGTTCTTCCCTTTGCTAACTGTCTACTCCATTTTTAGTGCAATTACCCCTTACATAACTGTGTTCTTCTCCGCTCAAATTCTGAAGGAACTGGCAACCTTGCGCCGGGAAGATAATCTTTGGCAATGGGTGATTGCTGGTATTTTGTGCGTTGGAATCGCAGCCATTGCGAAAGCCATGCTGTATCGCCGTTACAATTCGCTGCTTAATGATATCTATGGACGGAAAGAAATACTGTTCATACATAAGATGTTTTCTCTCGATTTTTCGGAATTGGATAAACAGGAAAATCACGATCTCCGGGCACAGATCCAGCAGAATGAGAATTGGTCAAGCTGGGGATTGATGCGGGTCGAAGAAGCATATATCGGTGCTGTATCCAGTGTAATTGGCTTGCTGAGTGGTATTGCACTCACGGTGAGCCTATTTACTTCCCCTGTTCCGGAGTCGGCTGGCTGGCTGACGGTACTGAATAACCCCGTGTTTATTATTGTTCTGGCCGCAATGATGGTTGTGATCAGTATCCTTGCCGGCAATCTTAGTGCAAAGTCAATGCGCTGTTGGAGTGATTTTGCAGAAGAGGCGACCTTCGGCAATCGTCTTTTTGGTCATTTCGGTTTCATCGGAACGGACAAGACACGTAGTGTAGATATCCGAATGAATAATCAACAAGGTCTTATTAGTGCGTATTGGACTACGAATTCCTCGTTTGGTGTAAATGGTCCTTTCGGCAAAGCTGCAAGGGGCAGAATGGGTGTGTATGCGAGTTTGGGTGTTTGCATTACAACACTCATTACCGGATTCATCTATGTGTTCACTTGCTTGAAGGCATGGGGCGGTGCGTTTGATGTAGGCAGCATCACCCAGTATGTGGGTGCTGCAACGGCAATGGTTACGAATGTGTTTGCATTGACCGACTTGCTTGGTATTATGAAGACCAATGCGCCTTACCTGGAAAAAACGTTTGAATTTCTGGATATTCCCAATGCAATGTACCAAGGTAGCCTGACTACGGAAAAACGGGCAGACCGCCAGTATGAGGTGGAATTCAAGGATGTTTCCTTTAAGTACCCCGGCTCTGATATTTGGGCGCTGCGCCATGTAAATATGAAGTTCAAGGTTGGTAAGCGTCTTGCCATTGTTGGCGAAAACGGCTCTGGCAAGACCACCTTTATCAAGCTCTTGTGCCGTCTTTACGATCCCCAGGAGGGACAGATTCTGCTGAACGGTATCGACATTCGTAAGTATAAATACGACGATTACATGAACATCTTCTCCATTGTATTCCAGGACTTCCAGCTGATCTGTCAGCCTTTGGGCAACAATGTGGCAGGCAGTATGGAGTATGACCGGGAGCGAGTAGAAAAAGCATTGATCGATGCCGGTTTTGGTGATCGTCTCGCTTCTTTAGAAAAGGGCCTTGATACCTTCGTATACAAGAATCTGACCGAAGACGGTGTTGATTTATCCGGTGGTGAAGCACAGAAGATCGCTATTGCGCGTGCGCTCTATAAGGATGCACCGTTCATCATTCTGGACGAGCCCACCGCAGCACTTGACCCGATTGCAGAGGCAGAAATCTACTCCAAGTTCAATGACATTGCCGGTGACAAAACCGCTATTTACATCAGCCACCGCCTGTCCAGCTGTAAATTCTGTGACGAGATTGCCGTGTTCCACGAGGGCGCTGTAATCCAACACGGTACCCATGCTGAGTTAGTAGCTGATGAAACTGGCAAGTACCACGAACTCTGGAACGCCCAGGCACAGTATTACACTGAAAAAACAGCATAATAGAGATACCCACCGATCAGTGATGATATGGTGGGTATTTTCTTTGCCTTGGGTGTTGACATAGAATATTTCCAGGTGTATAATCGCATAAAA
>JAFOBK010000032.1 GCA_017381835.1 Oscillospiraceae bacterium
CGTCCTGAGCCAGGATCAAACTCTCAAAAAATTGTATCTAAACAGCTTAGCTGCTCAAATCTTTTTTCAAGAAAATTTGTCTAGCAAATTTTACTCAAGAATTTTCGTTGGCTTAAATTCGATATACTCGAAACTTAAACAATTCATAATTGTCCAAGGTGTTACTTGTTCGTCTTTGCGTTATTCAATTTACAAGGTACAGTGTTTCGCTGACCTCCAGGCGTTTGCCTTTCATCGGACAGCTTTGATATATTAGCACACCTTCAAGCGTTTGTCAAGAACTTTTTTCAAGTTTTTTGAAGATTTTTCAATCTTTTTTAACTTTGTTTAATTTCTTAACTTTGCTTTGGGGTTGGCTGATTTGCATAAAGGATTCTACACCATTTTGTGCAGATTGTCAACAGTTATTTTGAAGAAAATATGCACTAATTTCCCCCAGCGCATCTGCCGCGTCATATGCATTTTGCTCATTGGCAGCTAAGTCGTCCAGGCTTAGGATCCCCCGCACTTTTCCATGTTCTACCACCGGCAGTCTGCGCACCCGTTTGCGCCCCATCAAATGGGCCGCTACCGACGCATCCATATCCGGACTCACAGAGATTACCTGTTTTGTCATGATCTCTCTGACGCAAGTCCCCGCTGGCAATTTTCCCATTGCCAGGCATCGCACAACCAGATCTCTGTCTGTCAGCATACCGCAGAGCATCCCCTGGGATGTACACACCGGTAATGCGCCGATATTATACCGTTCAAACACCTTCGCCGCCGACTCTACACTCTGTACAGGCCCCACGCAAACCACAGGACTTCGCATCACTTCCCGCACTTTCATACTGAACCCCTCCTGCCGATGAGTATTGGCAGGAGGGAGCCATTTTATACCTATTTTTTGCGACACACCTTTTTCACCAGCAAGGACCGGTATGTACGCAGCGCCTTATCGAATATCCTGGAAAGAAACGGATGATACTCCTTTATAAATAAGCCCGTGAATTTCGTATATGTTCCGCCAAATCCTTTTTTAAAGCGGTACAGACCGTAGAGGGGATTCTCCTCTTTCAATTCTCCGGGTACGCCGCGAAAATCATAGAATATGCAGTGCCGCTCCATAGCCATCCGGATCATCTCCCACTGCAAAAGGTAGTTGGGCATCACATTCCGGCTGGTATTGGACGATGCGCCATACAGATACCAACTTTTCCCTCCGCTGAATACACCGATGGTTCCGGCAATGGGCAAATCACCCAAGTATGCCATAAACAGCACAGCTTCCTCTCCAAGGGTACGAAACACTTTTCGGTAATAATCTTTTTCCCTCGGGATAAAATGATCTCTCGTTCCGGTTTCTTTCATGATTCTGTCGAAAGCATCTAATTCCTCTTCCGGAATTTCCCTGTTTCCGGGATAGATGCGGATGCGAACCCCTTTTCGCTGCGCTACCCGAATATTGTAGCGGGTTTTTTGACAGAATCCGGCAAAGACAGAACCTTCTGTTTTCCCAACCAAATGCAATCGGAAAACATGCTGCGCCTGGACATTGTTAAATCCGGCATCCTCCCGCTCCCGGAATCCCCAGGCTCCCATAAGCTCCCGATATTTCTGATTTTTATAGTTTTCATCAGGATCTGCCAAAAATTCTAATGCTTTTACTTCCGCCGCCAGATTATCCGCGCCGCCCAAGAGGCAGGCCATTACATAAGGATCACGCCGGTCACAGACCGGTCCCCGGGGAGCGTACATAATCGAAAGTCCAAAGGGCAGGGGGCGGATCAGCACCGACATGGCACCTATGATCCGGTTTTCTTCATAAGCAACGATTCCCCGCCACTCCCAAGCTTCCTTCACCTGCGCCCAGGCCGGAGTCTGCAGAAAATGACTTTTCTCATGACCTTTCACAAAGCTTTCCATTTGTTTTATTTCCTCGGTATTCTCATTTGTTATAAGTCGGTATTCCACAAAAATGCACCCGCCCTTTCTGATCTTTTTAAGATCATAAAAGGCAGGTGCATCATAGGTTGTTCACCGGCTGCATCAAGGGTGCATCAGGCAATACAAATGTAGAATCCATCTGAATGGACACAGATTTCCACAGA
The DNA here is from genome assembly GCA_017381835.1 of Oscillospiraceae bacterium. The sequence continues at coordinate 2,094 of JAFOBK010000032.1, forward strand.
GATCTCTCCGTAAAGAGGTTCCACAAAAAGGTAATGGGCTCCCACAGCCGGAATCGCCACATTCCAGTCTTTCGCCACAGATTCAATCTCCATGGGCCATTCCTCAGCCGGTGACATCCCCAGTTCGCTCAGATAGATTGTAGAAATGGCATATTGCAGTTTCTCAAAATAATCCGCAGCAATCCCAAAATCCGGGTCTGTTACCTCTATGGCAAGGATTTTTCCCGTTTCGTCATCCAGCACTATGGAAATTGTGTCATTATACGATATATCCAGAGAAAGCTGCACAAACCAATAATAACAATACCGGGTGGGATCCCGTTCGTCATAGACCATCGCCGCGTTATAATGCAGAAAGTCATTGTCCACCGAATCTCCGAAATACAGTTCCAGATACGGTGCTACGGCAGCATATGCTGTTTCCAGAATCTCTTCCTCTTTAATACGGGTGTTCTCATCGGTGACTTCCATTCCCACACCGTTGGTCAGCAAGAACATCTTCTCAACGAAAGTCATGCCGGGCGCCTCTTCTTCCAGTTTTAACTGCAAGGCTTCAATGCTCCCATATTTCACCACACCGGCGGTTATTTCATCCTGAAAGTGAGCCGCTGCCATAGGGACAAATCCCGCCGCGAGAACCAGCGCCACGGTAAGCAGAATAATGACCGCATTTTTCACTTTACGCATCCTGCCCACCTCTTTCGTATAAGGTCACCGTCACCCGGGTTCCGGCTCCGGGAATACTGGAAAAATGAATGTGTCCCCCATGGAGCTCCACGATCCGGCGGCACAAAGCCAATCCCAATCCAGCACCGCCCTGCTGCCGGGAGCGGGATTTATCCACCCGGTAGAAGGCTTCAGTAATGCGGGAAAGCTCGGATTCCTCCATGCCCCGGCCATTGTCCGTAACCTGAAGTTCACAGCCGCCGGGGATCACAATTCCCCGCACCGTAATCTCGCCCGGGCCATCTATCGCCTTCGCCCCATTGTCCACCAGATTATAGAGCAGCGATTTTACCAGATCCGGCTCCAGCTTCACCTTTTCACGGACACCTCTGCACACCAGCCGGATATTCTTCTTTTCCATCACCGGCGCCAGCGCCCTTTCCACATTTTCCAAAAAGGTTGACAAGTTTACTTCTCTGCGCAGGATCTCATCTTTTTCCAGAAGCAGCAGATCCAGCAGTTTAAAGGATAGTTTTTCCAGGCGCTGACCTTCCGAGTAAATATAGTCCGCTGCCGTCAATCGGGTATCCTCCGGAAGGCCATCCTGCCGCAGCAGGTCTGCATAGCCAATGATAGCGGTCATGGGGGTCTTTAGCTCATGGGCAAATGCGCCCATAAAAGCCTCCTGCCGCTGCATTTCCGACTCCATCCGCAAAATATTTTCCTGCAGTCGGTCGGTCATGGTATCAAAGGAGCGGCTGAGCTGACCGAATTCGTCATAGGTGCGGATATTGGAACGGGTATCCAAATTTCCGGCAGAAATCTCGCCGGCAGTCCGTGTCAGCTGTTCCAGCCGGTCGGTCAGAACATGTGACAGCATACTCGCAGCTGCCACACCCAGCAGTACCACAATACTATATATAATAAGGAACAGCCGTAATTGGGTCTGCCGGGCGGCATACACCTGGGAGGTATCAAACCGAGCTTCCAGCAGTAAGGTATCCTCCCCCATTTGAATGGTACTGATCACCTGCAGAGCATGGCCGCGGACATCATGCAGGTGCATGTATCCGTATTGTTCCGGCTCCGGTTGGGGAAGCGCATCAGAAATTTTCCAGCCCCATTCGGATTGGAATAACAAATTCCCGTTCAGCTTCACCCGCAGAGCTTCCCATGGACCTTCGATTCCCTCCAAAGCCATAACCATGCCTTCATAATTTGTCTGTTCACCCAGAGAATTCAGCAAAAACAAAGTATTGCGGACACTCATATAGGAGTTAAACGCAGCATTGGTTTTCTCTTCCAAAGATGTATGAAAAGAAACGGCGATCAGCACCGTACCGCCGATACCGAAACTAAGCGCAATCAGCAGAGCAATGGTAATGATCAATCGGTAGCGAAACCGCAAAACCTACACCTCCAAACGATAGCCGATGGCATAGACCGGCTTCAGGGCAGTCTCCCAGCCCAGCTTTTTCTTCATTCTCTGCACATGCAGTTCCACGGTTCGGGTGCTCTCCGGGTATTCTCCTCCCCAAATCCGTTCATAGATGGTACTTTTATATAATACAATACCGGGATTGCGGGCAAAGAGCAACGCAATATCATACTCCTTCTTTGTCAGCAGTATTTCCTCTCCATCCCGCAAAACCGTCATAGCCATGGTATTGATCTGAA
>JAFOBK010000256.1 GCA_017381835.1 Oscillospiraceae bacterium
AGCAGGAAGCACCATGGCGATCAGAATCCAGTGTTTTTTTATACAGTGCAGCAGCTGGGCACCCTTGCTGCAGTCTCGCAACAGTATTGGTCTGTCTCTAAGTTCCGTACTTTTCCTTCTGTTGATCATGTGTGATTACCTCCTAAGGGTTATTGCTATTGGTTTGCCTTGGTTCCCAGATGATTCCGATAGTTACGCGGCGTCATACCGGTTTCCCGCTTGATAAACTGACTGAAATAGGCCCGCGTTGTAAACCCGGAAAGCTCCATTACCTGCTGTATGCTAAGCTCTGGCTTTTGAAGCAGTCGGGTGATATGATCCATCCGCTTTCGGGTGATGTACTGGTTCATGGTCTCGCCGGTCTGCTCCTTGAACAGGCGGGACAGATAGGCGGAATTATACCCAGTCACTTCGGATATCTGCGACAGCGACAGATCATTCGAAATGTTGTTTTTGACGTAATTCTTGATAAACCGCACTGTAACATGGGTGGAAGCGTCCCGGTTTCCGGCAATCAGCCGTACGCAGGGGGCAAATTCGTCCTCCGGAAGATTTTCGGATATTTCCTTATAATAACGTGGAAGCTGACCGATTCCATTGACCACGCTGCTCAGATAGATCGCACTGTCCTCGCCGCAGGTTGCGCTGTATACGGATTGAACACGTTCCATGGAAGCAATAAGCCATTTTGTTGACAGCGCCGAAGCTCTGGAATCCAGCTGAATCACAGAAGCGCAGCATCCATTTCTAATCGGACTGGTTACCATTTTTTCGATACGCCAGGCAAAGCAGTGCCTGATCGCTTTTTCCATCAGTGCGGAGCGGACAGCACTTCCCGGGGTACCACGGCTGATTACAAGCAGCAGGGGAACCATCGGGTCCGCAAATCCCAGCAGGGAAAACGTTTCCTCCTGTTGGGATGCACGCTCCGGCATCAGGAGACGCTCCAGAAGCTGCGCTTTCAGCGGATCTGCCCTTTCTTTTTCTTCGAGCCAGGACTGATGATTCAGCTTTTTCTCCATCGCATCCATGATGGTCAAAATACGCTGGGCGATCGTTTCACTCTCTTCGGTTTTCAGGATATAGTCTGCAGCATGAAGCCGCAATCCTTCATAGGCATAGTCAAAATCTGAATGGGCGGTCAATAGGATCACTTCGCAGTCAGGATTGATCTGCTTTGCTTTTCTTGCCAATTCCAGCCCGCTCATATCGGGCATTCGGATGTCGGTAATCAGCAAATTGATCGGAAGCTGCTCGCACAGTTTCAGTGCCTGCTGACCCCGGTATGCACTGTGGACTTCCATTTCCATGGTGACGGTTCTCTCTAAAATCGAATGGATCGTATCCACAACATGGGGCTCGTCATCAACAAGCAGAATCTGGAATGTCATGGTCTGCTCCTCCGATCTTTAAGATTACTTTCAGTCCGCCCAGACTGCTCTGGCACAGTTCCACTCCGCCAAGCTCTCCATAACGGAGTTTCAGCCTGCGGTGCACATTGGTAAGACCGCTGGTACGGCTGTCGTCGTCCGTAGTTTCCAGCTGGTGGCACAGCTGCAGCAGACGCTGCTGCGAAAAACCATCGCCGCTGTTTTCCACAACGAGGCTGTTTTCCGCAAAAGCGACGCGAATAACCGCGTTTCCGGAGGATGCGCCCAGACCATACTCGATGCAGTTTTCGAGAATTGGCTGCAGAAACAGTCTGGGAACCATTCTGGACCGCATCCTATCGGGGATCTCCGGTATTTCTGCCCGGACCGTCCCCCCGTAACGCATCAGTTGGATATTCAGGTATGTCACGGCGTGGTCATATTCTTCTTCCAAGGGCAGAAGATCGCCCTCCGCCTTTGTAATGAAACGAAAATACTTGCCCAGATATCCGGAAAACTCCGCAGCGATTTCCGTTTCTTCATTTTCCAGCATGGAGCGTAGAAAGAAGAAGCTGTTATATAGAAAATGGGGATTGATCTGTGCCTGCAAGGTCTTCAGCTGCGAACGCTGCAGCGTGATAGTCTGGCGGTAATTGGTATCAATCAGCTCCCTTAAATGGGAAATCATCCGGTTAAAGCCCTCGGCAAGCGCATTGAACTCCCGGGAGTTCTGTGGACCGACGCTGACATTCAGATTGCCTCGACCTGCTGTATAGAATGCCGCAGTCAATGCCTGGACAGGACGATTGACGTATCGGTTCAGTGTCAGCATGAGGATGAACATGGCAAGCAGTGCTGTAACCAGGAAAAGAAGCATGATTTTCAGCAGCATATTCGGCACTGCATTCATCTGACTTGCAGGAATCAGCTGCACGAAGGAACTGTCAAGCAATGCACTGTAGCATCCCATGGTCACATATTCTTCTCCCGCAAGCGTCACTGTTCTCTGCCAGGATGTCTCCCGAGGAAGCTCTGAAAACAGCACATTGATATCCTTGTCGTTCAGGTTGATGCCGCCGCGGCTGTTGATGAAGCTCTCCGACGCATGGTGATACAGGAGCGCATTCTTGCCGGAATATGTATTAAAGCTGGATAGGAGATTTTGCAGGTCGGTTTTGTTCAAATGGGCATTCACCACAATATGCCCTGCATTTTCCCGGAAAGCTGTGTTCGGATACATGATACCAACGTAGTATTCCCCATCCATCACCATCAGAAGCTGCGGCTGGCTTTTCATCATTTGGTTCAGCAGTTCTAGATCCTCCTGCGAAATATCGGTTACATCGGAAGATCCGATGGTCGGTCTGGAATGCATACACATTTCCAGCTTGGGAAAATACACATCCAGCTCATTCACCAGGGGATTGATGCCCCGGGCAACCGTTAACTCCGAAAATCTTTCCTGAACTTCCCATTGGTATTCTGCCTGGGTGTGAAAGCTCCCCAGCCGAACCTTGGTATAGAAATTGACCAACTGGGCACCTTCTCGGATAAACAGCTGCTCGTAAATGCCTGCGTGAATCTTTTTCAGGTTCTCTTCAAAGGTATCCCGCAGATAGGTCACATTGTTTTGTGCAGAGGAATGTATCTCCCGGGTTACCATTTGCCGTCCCCATAATGTGCCCACCGCCTGAATGGCAGACAGCGCCAGCAGCAGCACCAGCACAATCAAAATTAGCCACCGTACCAGGAAGACCTTTTTCGTGTTCATATTATTTCCTCCGATTTCTGTTGAAAATATACAATATCCACGTTGCTCTTGTAAATAAAATAAGCATTTTGACGTAAAGAATTCGATAAAATGTCATGAAATCTATCTTTTCTCCATAGCGCCCATCTGCTACAATAATTTTGAAAGGATGTGGCAAATATGGATGTATTCACCTATCTGGAAAACATCCCAAAGTGGGATGCATTTGACGTGATCGTATGCGGCGGCGGTTTGTCCGGTATCGCAGCCGCCCTGTCTGCTGCCCGTCGGGGAAAGAAAGTGCTGCTGCTGGAAAAGCAGTGTACGCTGGGTGGTTTGGCCACCGCAGGACTGGTAAACTACTGGGTTCCTCTGTGCAATGGGCGCGGAAAGCTCATCATCAAAGGAATGGCGCAGGAGTTCCTGCAGCTTTCCGTAAAATATGGATTTGACACTTTCTGTCCCGACTGGAAAAACGGAGAACCCAGCCATCCCACAAAGCAGCGCTCGGACAGCTGGTTTTCTGCGGGCATTTTTTCCCTCGCCCTGCTGAAGCTCCTGAAAGATGCGGGCGTGGAAATCCTCTATGATGCTCTGGTCTCTGTGCCTGTAATGGACGGGCATCATTGCTGTGGTGTGATTGTCGACGGCAAATCCGGTCGGCGGTTTTATGGCTGCAACATGCTGGTGGACGCAACCGGGGATGCCGCTGTACTGAAGCAGGCAGGGGTTCCCACCGTGGACGGCACCAACTATTTTACCTATTACGGCGAGGGAATCACGCTGGAAGGGTGCCGCAAAGCACTTGAGAAGGAGGATATTTTTCTTGCCTATTACCATCCTTACGGCGGACCGGCAAATTTGCACGGCGGCTTCCATCCCGAGGACAAGCCACTCTATCAGGGTGTTTCCATGGAGGTTATCAACGAATATTTGCAGGAAAATCAGCTTCTGATGCTCGAAAAAGAAAAAGATAAGCCCAGAGGCAGCCGGAATATTCATATGCTCCCTGCCATGCCGCAGCTTCGCACCGCCCGGCGAATTGACGCGGATGCGGTGCTGAAAGGAGAAGATTGTTACCATCATTGTGAAACCTCCATTGGTACAATATGTGATTTTGAGCACCGGGACCGGCTGTACGAGGTGCCCTACGGTACGCTGGTCAAAAAAGGCTTTGACAATATGATCACCTGCGGACGCAGCGCCGCAGGCGAGGGCTGGGGCTGGGATATTCTCCGGGTAATCCCCCCTGCGGTACTCACCGGACAGGCAGCAGGTGTTGCGGCATCCATAGCCATTGATGAAAGCTGTCCCATCCCGGAAGTGCCGATTGCTGACTTGCAGCAGCTCCTCCGCGAAACCGGAGTGATCATCCATTTCGAGGACAGCTGGGTCCCGAAGGATGATTATCCGGACACCCACGCAGAGCTGGCAGACCACATTTGAGGGATTGACATCATGAAATACTATTGCAACCCCCTGAATATCCCCTATAAATACCAGTTGAGAGGACATGGAAAGCCAAATAACCGGGAAGCTGCAGATCCCACGCTGATCCGCTTCAAGGGAAGCTATTTCCTTTTCCCTTCCATGACTGCCGGATTTTTCACCAGTGACGATCTGGTGGACTGGGAATTTCATCCCTTCATCGGTCAGATGCCTGTCTATGACTACGCTCCGGATGTATGTGCGGTGGGCGGCTGGCTTTACTTCTCTGCGTCCAACGGGCATGTCCGCAGCTTTTACCGGGCAAAAGATCCCCGCTATGACCACTTTGAGAAAATCCCGGCAGCCTTCGCCTTCTGGGACCCCCATCTGTTTTTGGACGAGGATGGCAGACTGTACTTCTATTGGGGCTGTTCTGACCAGACCCCGATCTACGGTGTGGAAGTAGACCGCGATTCTCTGCTTCCCAAATGTGAACCAGTGGGGCTGATTCAGGGACACCCGGAAAGAATCGGCCATGAACGGATGGGAGAAGAGAACGTGCCGTGCAAAGATGGGGCACTTCCCTACATGGAAGGTCCATGGATGACCAAATGGGGTGGAAAATACTATCTCCAATATGCCGCCCCTGGAACAGAATTCAACGTCTATGCGGACGGTGTTTACATAGGCGACGGGCCGCTTGGACCGTTCCGTTTCGCACGAAATAACCCTTACTCCTTCCAGCCCGGCGGCTTTATCACCGGTGCGGGGCATGGCTCCACGCTCAGAGATCATAGCGGGAATTGGTGGCATACCGCAACCATGCAGATCAGTCGCAACCATCCCTATGAGCGGCGGCTCGGACTGTGGCGGGCAGGATTTGACGATGAAGGCGAACTCTTCTGCGACCAGCGTTTCGGTGATTGGCCAAGATCCACCGCAGATGCACCCTGGAGTCCGCCTCGATGGATGCTACTGTCTTACAGAAAACCCGTCCGGGTCTCCTCCGGCACGCACGGAGAATATGTGGCGGACGAGAGCATCCGTACATGGTGGAGCGCCGCCGGTAATCAGAGCGGGGAATGGGTCGAGGTAGACCTGGAGGCAGAATGTCAGGTACATGCCATACAGGTCAATTTCGCCGACGAAGGGATCGACGTACTGCCCGAGCCCGATGCCGTCTGGAGCCGGGATCTGGGTGTCCCCCGTGTCATTGAGCAGCGGTCGCTCCGCACCCGGTGGCTGCTGGAAGGCAGCGTGGATGGGCAGACCTATTTTACCATAGAAGATAAACGTCACGCTACTACAGACTTGCCTCACGATTTGGTTGTGCGGGAAAACGGCTCTTCCTGCCGCTTTGTCCGTCTGACGGTAACGGAATTACCCTATCATCAATCTCCCAGGGTATCCGGTCTGCGGATTTTCGGCAAAGGAAATGCTCCCGCCCCTGCCAGAGCGAATGCCGTCGGTCAGCGGATTGGGCAAATGGACGCAGCCGTTTCCTGGGACACCGAAAATGCTGTTGGGGCAGTTATTCTCTGGGGACATGCCCCAAACAAGCTGTATCACAGCCGCATGGTATACGGTGCCAATTCCGGTCGCATAACGGCACTGATCGCCGGAGAGAAAGCCTTTGCCAGAGTGGACACGTTCAACGAAGGTGGTGTCACGGAAGGTGTTGTTTTCGAACTGTAATGATGAGTAAGGATTGTTAATATTCTTTTTTGCCCCTATTAATTGTTTAAGGCGGTGCAATTATGCTGTTGTTCTATATTCGTCATGGAGATCCAATTTACCACCCGGATGACCTGACAGGTTTAGGAATGCGACAGGCAGAGGCTCTGGCTCGGCGACTTTCTCTCTATGGTTTGGACTCAATTTATTCATCTACGTCAAAACGAGCTAGGCTTACGGCAAATCCAACGGCTCAAATTCTAAAGAGAGAAATAGTGGAACTCGATTGGTGCAAGGAAGACTATGCTTATCAAGATTTCTCTGCCCCCAACGAGTTCGGTAAGATAAAATGGCTTTTTGAAATAGCGTCGTTGCGCTCTGTTATGGTGTCTGACGAGGTGACGGCATTGGGCCACCGGTGGTGGGAGCATCCCCAATTAGCAGATCCCCGCTACCGCAACGGATATTATCGAATCCGGACGGAAACCCATGCTTTTTGGCGGATCAGGGATACATATTTGACGCGAGTAGTAGTACCTATCAGGCAACCCGTGAAAATCAGCAGCGGATCGCGCTTTTTGCCCATCAAGGGTTTGGCATGGCTTTTATGAGCAGTGTTTTGAATATCCCGTACCCGATGTATTGCACCAGATTTGATATGTGTCACTCAGGGATGACGGTAATTAGTTTTTCTGAAAAGATTGGAAAAACTGTGCCTACAGTGCTGACCCTGTCCAATGATGCTCATCTTTATCGCGACGGGCTTCCAACTAATTATCAAAATAAAATCCGTTTTTAACATTCACTGTAACGAAAGTAGGTCTATTAGTCGAATGTACTACAAAACGAAAAAATCCCGGGTTACCAATTCTGGTAACCCGGGATAAAACTTATTCAGATAAAGACCTCGCAGGTGAGATCTTCCCACTGAGAGGGTCTTAAATACTGACCCTTGGCTTTTCTGTATGCAGTAGCTTCCTCGTATCCGATGGAAAACTTGAAGTACAGATTAGGCCTCCCCAGTTTTGATAGCAGCCTGGACTGCATCCACAGTCATCTTGGGGTAGACCTTGCCATTAATGGTAACAGCAGGAGCAATACCGCAAACGCCGATGCAGCGCAGTGCATCGATGGTAAACAGGCCGTCAGCGGTAGTCTCGCCGGGCTTTACACCCAGGATCTCGGAGAACTTGTCGATGATCTGCTGAGCGCCCTTAACATAGCAGGCAGTACCCAGGCAGCAGCCGATGACATACTTGCCCTTCGGCTCCAGAGAGAAGAAGGAATAGAAGGTGACAACACCGTAGATCTCAGCCACGGAGATGCCGGTTTTCTTGGAAACGAGCTGCTGGACTTCCAAAGGAATGTATCCATACTCGTTCTGGATGTCGCTGAGGATCATCATCAGGGGAGTCTTTTCACCGGCATAGCG
>JAFOBK010000257.1 GCA_017381835.1 Oscillospiraceae bacterium
AACGCGGCGGACTTCCAGCGCGGGGACAAGAAACAGCACATCGATATCATATTTCTCGGCAGCCTTGTCAGCAGCGATGGCATATTCCAGCAGTTTATCGCCCCAGACATAGTTCTTGGTACCGATCTCAAAATAAGGCACACGAATGGTAGGTTTCATTTTAATTTCCTCTCAATCTACAATTTTCATTGTGTAGGCGCTCTGCCGCGCATTCACACGGATCACACGCACATTTTGCTGCTCCAATTGCTGCACAATATCCGCAGTCACATTCTCATCGGTAATGACTGTATCAATATTCTGCACGGGAGCATAGGCCACATGAGCCACGGTGGCAAATTTAGAAGAGTCCACCAGCATGAAATTGCGTTCGGAATTACTCATAGCGATCTGATTCATCCGGGCAGTTTCAAAGTCCGTGGTGGTGAACTGTCTGCCCTGGGCGCAGCCGTCGGCGCCTACAAAGCTCTTTGTGAAATAAAGACCGCTCAAGGCCTGCTCGGTCATATAACCGCAGAAGTCCTTTCGGTTGGCTCGGTATTCACCGCCCAGCAGCTTCACAGGCAAGTAGGGGGACAGCAGTTCCAGGTTTGCCAAAGAATTGGTACACACCACAATTTTCAGATTTTCCTTTTGCAGGCGGTTGATCAGCTCTGCGCAGAAACACTGAATGGTGGTGCCGGAGTCGCAGAAAATCACATCTCCGTCTTCCAGGTGCTTGCAGGCTTCACGGGCAATGGCCGATTTCTTATCGATGTTGCTTTTCGCACCGTCTTCAAAGGAATAGGCCGCAATGGCATGATTGATGCTCTGCAAACCGCCGTGGGTACGGATCGCCCGGCCATCCTGCTCCAGCCGTGCGAAAATACGGCGGGCTGTGGACTCTGAGATCTGCAGCAGATCCATTGCCTCACTCAAGGTCAGTTTTTGCACCAAAGAAAGTCGTGCAAGGATTTCCTGATCGCGGGTTTGTTTCACAGCCTCACCTCCCGTTAAATATTTTTAGGGAAATAACCGCAAAAGCAACGCGGTCATAATATCCAGCCGCTGCTTCACGGACGCAGTTTTTAAGTATTCCTCCCGGGTATGGAGCTTACCGCCGCAGGGGCCGCAGCCATCCAGGACCGGTACGCCAAACGGGGACACAAAGTTGCCGTCGGAACCGCCGCCGGTTACCAGCCAAGCAGGTTTCTGGCCTACAGTTTCTCCTGCCAGTTCCAGTTCCTTCAAAAGCTGCATTGTGGCTTCGCCAGGTTCCATGGCAGGTCGCTGGGAGACAAATATCGTTTCCATACTGGTTCTAGGGTCAAAGGGCTGCGTGTGCATCCGCTGAAGCATTGCCTCAAGTTCTTTCTCCGCACTGCTCAGCAGGTAGCGACAACTGAACGAACACTCGGCATAGTCCGGAACAGAACCGTTTCCGATACCACCGTGGAAGGTTCCCACATTTAAGATTGTGCCCTTTTCATAGTCCACCAGTTTGTCCAGTTCATTGACCCATCGGGCCAATTCCAGTATGGCGCTGGCGCCCTTTTCCGGCTCTACGCCTGCGTGAGCAGAAATACCGTGGCACTTGAGATTGTAGGTCACGCTACCCTTACGCTGGTAGACAAACTCATCGTTGGGTCTGCCAGGTTCATAAACAAAGCAATACTTTGCATGCCGGGCCAGTTCCTCAAAATAGGCACGGGAGTAATCGGACCGCCGCTCCTCGTCGGAGTTCATGGCAATCCGGAAACGGAAATTGCACTTGCCTTCCTCCATGAGCTGCCGGATGGTGTAGTACAGCAGCAGGCAGCCGCCCTTGCAGTCGGCACAGCCGGGACCGCTGACAATGCCCGGTTCCAGCTCCGTAAGCGGCCATTGCGCAGCTGTTCCCACAGGGAACACTGTGTCCATATGGCCAATGAACAGCACGTCAAAGTCTTCCTCTTCCGAATTGCTAACCAGCAAAAACGGTGCAAACGTATTATCCTGATAATGCCGGCGCTCTGTATGCAGCCCTAGGGCTTGGTAGCGGGTCTCAAAGAAATCCGCTACCGCCTCCGCACCTGGGCCATAATGATGGCCGCTGTCAATGGCGCAGAGTTCTTTTAGGTCGGAAAGATAACTTTCCAAAGAAAAATCTTTCATAATTACAGATTCTGAATGAACTCCCGGATCTCGGTCAAACCGTCCAGAATGCCCAGTTCAATATGATTCTCCACGCTGGAGTATGCAGGCAACACTGCGATCTTGCCGGCCTTGGCAGCATCGTCACGGTTCAGGCCGCAGGTATTGCAGGGCTCGATCGCCAGCACATAGTCATGGGACTTCATATTCTTCCACTCCAGGAAATTGGGCAGGTTTTTGGTATCCCAGGCAATGTAGGCACCCAGTTCCAGAGCCTCATTGTAGATCACACCGCAGGCACGGTCGCCCAGATCTGTGAAGAAATACAGTTCCTCACCCCGGCCGTCCACAGGATTCATCATGTGGACCGGGTCATTGGACATGTCATTCATGGGAGTAACCGCTGCCTTGGACGTCTTAACGCAGCTGTCTGCCTGCAGCAGAGGATAACCGAAATTGAAGTGGTAGAGAATCTGATAGGGTTCGTCTTCTGCTTCAAAATTGGTGATGACATCATGGAACTTAATGACCTTTTCATCCAAAGCAGTCTCAATGGTACGGCGGATAGACAGATGACGGCTGTACATCTTTGTCTGATGGACTTCGCCGGTGGCACGCAGCACATAGCGCTCACCGTCCCAGTAGGTCTCGGTGCCAAAATTCTTGGCAGGCACATGGGAAATTCTGCCATGGGTGGGGAAAATACCGCCTTCAGAGGCGTGACCGCCCACATTGTCCAGGCCGCAGGTCACCAGCATACCGCCGGGCCACTGCTCCGCAAACTCGCCGTTTGCTGCGCTGTATGCCTGAGGAGAGGTCAGACCGTTCTTGGACTGAAAACTCAGATTAATCCCCTTATAGGACAGATCCCACAGATCCATGCAGCGGTCCGGCACTACGGAAAACCGCAGGCCGGTCGCATTATAGAACTCTGCCAGCTGAATATCTTCACCCCGGCCCCGGAGAAGCTTGGTCTCGCGAATACCGGCAAGCTGGTCAATATTACCCAGCTTCTTCAGCAGTTCAATATTCATAGTTTATTTCCTCCCGGAAATCTCTTACTCCACAACGATGACATTGAAGCCCATCATCTGGCCGAATGCCTTCAGTTCTTCAATATCTACATCATAAACCATAGCGGAGTGGTGGGTGCCGCCGGCCAGGGAGTACTCCTTCAGGAACTGAGGCAGGGGCTTATTGGGCTTGAACCAGCCCTGGGTGGAGGACTTGTAAGCGCCGAATTCCAGGCCCACATCCAGCATCTTGCCGGGGCACAGAATCAGATTGTAGCCCTCGTTCATGGGAGCCAGGTTGACGATGGTAGCGTTGCCCTTACGGCCGCAGGAGTACATGCCAACGGTATTGCCGCAGGAGTTGTAAGAGAAGTTGCAGTTACGGATATAGGGCTTCCACTGTGCCAGGTTGGGATTGGATTCGCCCATATGGCTCATGAGGACCACATCTTCTTCCCAGTCGGGGCAGAACATTTCGGTGAAGGTGGAGTTGGGGTAAGCTGCGAACAGAGCGCCAACCAGACCAGCGGTCAGAACGTCGCCTTCGCCTGCGTAACCCTGGCCACGCTCCAGCACCTTGCAGCACTCGGGGAAGGGCATCTTGGGCAGGCCGCAGATATCCAGAGTCAGGAAGTTAACGGTGACAGAGCCCAGGCCCTTCTCTTCCATCCACTTACGGATCGCCAGACCGGACTTAGTTGCCAGACGGTGCTCTTCGTGGTAGGTAACTTCCACATTGTACTTTGCTCTTTCCAGAGCCATCTCAGCATCGATCTCTTCGTCGGTGACCTTTGCCAGGTACTCAGCAACCACCTCGGGAGTCATGTAGGAAACTTCTGCGCCGATATCAGCCTTGTAGCGCTCGTCGGAAACCAGGAAGTCACCCATGCCGGTGAAGCTGCCGCCAACGGAGCCGATCTTCATAGTCTGATAAGCCTTCTTCACAGCAGCTGCGCGGCACATACCTGCCAGCTCAGCGATGACTTCGGAGTGCAGAGCGTGACCTGCGCAGATGTAGTAAGGCTTGCCATTGCGCTTCAGGAGGTTGCACATATCCTGAACGCCGTGGATGCCGTGGTTGGGGCTGATACGGCCAGAATAACCGGCGACCTTGATCAGCTCATAGTCGGGAGTAGAGTCGAAGACAATGATGGGAGCCTTCAGGCTCAGCAGGGCCTCGATGGACTCCAGAGAGGGGGAGTAAGCCAGGTGGAAGGTGATAACAGCATCCACATCAGCTTCGTTGAACATAGCAGCAGCGGCATCAAACTCAGGCTTGATGCGGCAGACATCTGCCTGGACGATCTCAATACCCTGGGTTTCCAGCATATTGATAGCCATGTTCATGTACTTTTCCATGGGAGCGCGGTAGCCAACACCCTGAGAGTCGTCATAGAGCTTAATATACAGGGGCAGGAAACCAACCTTGATCTTTTTCATATTCATTTCTCCTTATCCATAGATGGACTTGCGTGCTTCCTCCACGAGGTTAGCAGCATTGTTATACATAATGTCTTCAATATCTTCCTTGCTTAAGCCAAGGGTCTTGGCTGCACGCTTCAGAGCCAGCAGCTCTTCGTAAGCAAAGAAGGTGATCTTTTCGGCTTCCTCAGGGCTGACTTCTCTCAGGTGAGAGTCCTGGCTGGGGTCACCGTAAAGTCCGGGGGGAACGAGGTTAATGTAAGTGCCATTTTCCTCGATACGGTGGGTGCGCATACGCAGAATAGGCAGATCCAGGCCAAACATAACATGCTTGACGCCTACATTGCGGATCAGCTCGGTGATGGCGTACTCGCAGCAGTTGGCGCAGAAGTCATACATCAGATCGGGAGCCTGGGTCAGATACTCGAAAGCATTACCCACGTCACCCTTGGTGTATGCTCTGCCAATATGGGCGATGATCAGCTTCACATTGGGGAACTCCCGCTTGATCTCCAGGATCTGCTGGATATTGACCTGGTCCTTCAGACGGCCATGGCGGGGAATGTGGAGCATGCAGATGGCGCCCATTTCGTTCAGCTTTGCCAGCTGGTGCTTGGGGAAGAAGTCGAAAATACGGATCTCAGCCTCGGGCAGGTACTTAGGGGACAGGTCCAGATAGGACTTAAGACCCAGGAAACCACCCTCGCGGATCTTCTGTTCGATGACTTCCGCGGATTCATTGGGATGGGAATAGTACAGTGCAGGGAAACCGCTGCGACGGGATGCGTCGGCAACATAGTTGTTGATCTCCACACCGTGACCGGCATCGGAGAACACCAGTGCTTTGCACTGTTTGCCGGGGAAGAACAGTTCGTAAGTCTCCTGCAGATCCTCGATGGAATTCTGCTTGGCAACCAAAGAGGGCCAGGTGACGGTACGCTTTTTCTCACCGGGTGCCAGGGGTGCAGGCTTCTTATGCTCCTGCAGGGCAATATGGCAGTGAACGTCGAAGATCTTATCGGGCAGGAAGTCCTTCAGTTCTTCTTCGTAAATTCTTCTGTCATTGGCAGTTACTTCAAAAAGTGCCATTTTGTTTCTCCTTATTTTACGCCGAAAATACGAGCGGAGTTACTAAAGAAGATCTTCTCCACATCTTCCTTACCCAGACCCATCCGCTGACAAGCCAGGCGGCAGGCATTCATCTCTTCGTAGATGAAGAAGGTGATTCGCTCAGCCTCGGGGAAGGGGATCTCGCGCATGTGGGAATCGCCCTTGATGGCTTCATAGGGGAACTGACCCTGGGGGATCTCATTGATGTAGACACCGTTTTCCACGGTACGGCGGGACTTCATCCGGAAAATGGGGAAGTCAGAGCCGTAGATGAAACGCTCAGAGCCGAAGCGCTGCAGAACCTGCTCCATAACCCAGTCATTGGTGTTGGCAGTGAAGTCCCAAACGGTCTTTTCGGTATTCTTCAGATAGTCCAAAGCATCGCCGATATCCTCATTGGCGTAAGCTCTGCCCAGGTGGGCTACAATCAGCTGCAGATTGGGGTAGTTCTGCTCAATCTCCAGCAGCTGGATGTAGTTGACGGGATCAGCCAGGCGCTTGGGGCGGGCAATGTGCAGCTGCACAACCCAACCGTGCTTATCGCAGACCGCCAGATGCTCCTTGGTCAGGAAGTCATAGATCCGGATTTCATCCGCGGGAAGATATGCGGGAGCAAACTGCAGATAAACCTTGATGCCCTTGAACACAGGGTTTTCCAGGATGATCCGCTCCAGTTCCTCAGCGGGTGTGTCGGGGTGGCACAGATACAGCGCCGGATAGCCGTTATCGATGGCCTTTTCGGCAACATAGCTGTTCACTGCCTTCCGGTCGATGGACACGGCGCAGTCACCGTAAAGAACAGAAATCACCTTGTTATCGGGGAACAGCAGACGGTTGGTCTCGTTTAAGTCCTCGATGGAGTTTTCCTTGGCAACCAGGCCGGGCCAGTTCTGAGTACCGGAACGGAGGGTCTTGTGGGGGTCGTGCTCCATGAGCCACACATGGGTATGGCAGTCGATAAACTTCTCCGGCAGGAAGGGCTTCAGAATTTCTTCGTAATACTGCTTGTCATAGGGTTTTACATCCAGCAGAGCCATTTGATTACCTCCGGGCTTATTCGCCGTAAATGGACTTTCTTGCGTCCTCGATCATGTTCATTGCGTTGTTATACATGACATCTTCCACATCCTGCTTAGTAAGACCCAGGGTCTGGCAGGCACGCTTGAAGGCCAGCAGTTCTTCGTATGCGAAGAAAGTGATCTTCTCTGCTTCTTCGGCAGTGACTTCCCGCAGGTGGGGATCCTGGCTGGGATCACCGTACAGGCCGGGAGGCACCAGGTTGATGTATGTATTGTTCTCTTCGATACGGTGGGTACGCATACGCAGGATGGGCATATCGGTACCAAACATTACATGCTTGGGGCCGGCGTGCTTCAGCACCTCGGTGATAGCGTATTCGCAGCAGTTGGCGCAGAAATCGTACATCAGATCCGGCACCTGGTCCAGAGTATCGAATGCATTACCCACGTCATAGGCGGTGTAAGCACGGCCGATATGGGCAATGATCAGTTTTACATTGGGGAATTCCCGCTTAAATTCCAGGATCTGTGCCAGGTTGACAGGATCCTTCAGGCGGCCATGGCGGGGAATGTGCAGCATGGCAATGGCGCCCATGCGATCCAGTACTTCCAGATGATTCTTGGGGAAGAAGTCGAAAATACGGATCTCTGCCTCAGGCAGATACATGGGAGTACGGTTCAGGTAGCACTTAACACCCAGGAAACCGCCTTCGCGAATGTGCTTTTCCAGATCTGCAGCAGACTCTGCAGGATCGGAATAGTACAGAGCGGGCCAGCCGCTCTTGCGGGAGCACTCGGAAACATATGCGTTGTTCTGCTCCCAGCCGCCGCGGCTGGTGAACATCAGCGCCTTCACGTCCTTACCGGGGAACATGAGACGATAAGTTTCCTGCAGATCTTCAAGAGAGTTATCCAGCGCCACCAGGGAGGGCCAGGTAACAGTACGCTTGACGAAGCCGGGCTGGGGAGGCTTCTTTTCCAGGAACTTATCCAGCCATACATGGGTATGTACGTCCAGGATCTTGTCCGGCAGAAAATCCTTCAGTTCTTCTTCGTAAATCTTCTTGTCGTAAGCGGTCACTTCAAACAGTGCCATGATAATTCGCTTCCTTTCCGAATTAACCCTTCACTGCACCGGCAGCGATACCCTTAATGAAGTACTTCTGCAGGAACAGGAACATGATGATCATGGGAATAGAGACCAGCAGCACACCGGTCATAGCATAAGCCAGCTCAGAACCGCGGGAACCGAAGAAGCCGGTGATACCGACCATCAGGGTGGGGTTCTTATTCTCGTTCAGCAGTGCTCTGGAAACCAGGTAGTCATTCCAGATGCCGACACCCTGGCGGATGCAGCAGGTAGCGGTAACGGGAGCCAGCAGCGGCAGGAAGACGCGGGCGTAAACACCTACGGGCTTACAGCCGTCAAGATAGGCCGCTTCTTCCAATTCTTTTGGTATACCTTGCATGAATCCCGTATATAGGAACACAGCAAATGGCATGTTCCAGGCAGCCTGGATAACGATACAGCCCCAGATGGAGTTGTACAGACCCAGCTTGGTGGAAATGGTGGTCAGAGGCAGCAGGCAGCCGATGAAGGGGATAACCATCAGGGTAACGATGATCTTGTAGTAGCCGGAGAAGACACCGTGACGGCATCTTGCGATGGCGAAGCCTGCCAGGGAAGCAAACACGATGACGAGGATCAGTGCCATCAGAGTGATAAAGGCGGTATTACCCATGGCCTTCCAGTACTTCATCTTATTGATGACATAGGGGAAGTTATCCAGGGTGAACATTTCTTTATTGATGAGCAGCGGCATCTTGATAACGTCTTTTCTGTTCTTGAAAGAACTGATGACGAAGTAATAAACCGGGATCATCATAACAACGGTGGCCAACAGCAGGCCTATTTCAGAGAAAAATTTACTAACCGCATTCTTTCTTTTCATTAGTAAATGTCCTCCTTCTTCTTAAGGTAAATCAGCTGAATCAGCGAGATAGCCGCAATGATCAGCAACAGGAACACCGACAGCGCCGAACCAAGACCGTAGTCATAGTCCTGGAAGCCAAAGAAGTAAATTCTCTGGGTCATCAGCAGGGTGGACTTACCGGGCATACCCTGAGAAATGTTGTAGGGCAGTTCGTAAGCCTTGAAGCCGGCAATGGTGGTGGTGATGACGTTGATAGTAATAGAGGATGCCATCATAGGCATGGTGATATTCCACAGCTTCTGGCGGGGGGAAGCACCGTCCAGCTCTGCTGCTTCATAAAGATTCTGGTCAATACTCTGCAGACCGGCCAGGAACACGATAACACAGAAACCGATCTGAACCCAGGTAGAACCGACGATAACAGCGATGTTGGTGATGCCGCGGGTCTCCAGCCAGTTAACAGGCTCCAGACCGGCAGAAACCAGCATCTTGTTGATAACACCGTTATTGTAGTTGTACATGATACGCCACAGCATACCGACAACAGTGCCGGACAGCAGGGCAGGCAGGAACCAAAGAGAACGCATCAGGCCGCGGGGCAGGTAACCCTTGCCCTTCTTGTCCAGGGCCAGTGCAGTCATAAAGGAAATAACAATGGTGAGAATGGTAGTACCCAGAGCGAAGGTGACGGTAGCGATCATCATTTCCTTGTAACCGTCAATCTGGGAAATTTGCTTGTAATTGTCGAACCATACATAATTGTAGGTAGGTGCAACACCGTTCCAGTCAGTGAAGGAATAACGGATGACTTCGAACAGCGGCCAAAGCATAAACAGGGCGCAAAGGATAAAAGACGGCAGGATAAAAATCAAGCCGGAACGATTCCTGGTGCGCTCCATGGGGCTGTATCTGCGCTTGCGCAGTGTGAGGTCAGGCTTTTTCATAGGATTCCTCATTTCTTATGGTTTGGATCTTTCGGGGCTCAGGCACTGATAAAGCGCATATGGCAGCACGGCATCAGTATCCTTTTTCTTTTTGCGGGACACGCTTGCGTCTTTCATTTTTCGCGTGCTGCCTTAAATTTACCCCACCGGAGGGCAGGAACCTCCGGTGGGGTGTTGTACCCTTAGTTAGTTAGGTTATTTGCTTTTGGGAAAAATGATGCTTACTGGTTCTTGAAGGACTTGGGCATCATTTCAGCCATCTTAGCAACCATAGCAGCTGCGTCGTTGTCGCCCATCAGCAGGCCCTTGATCATGCCGTTAGCAGCATCGGAGAACTCAGCAGCCCACAGGTTGAAGCCCATCAGGACAGCGGGAGCAGCGCCCATCTTAGCAGCGACGGGGATCATGCACTCGGGCAGAGCAATCAGGTCCTCGGTCATGGAGGTGACAACGGGAACGGTACCACGAGCGTTCTGGATGATAGCGAAGTTCTCGCCCTCGAACAGCCAGTTGAAGAAGGTCTGAACAGCTTCCCACTCAGCGTCGGTGCGGTTCTCGTTAACGGTAACGCAGAATGCATCCTCGGGGGAGTTGGAGATCCAGTTGACTTCGTCACCGAAGCAGGGCAGATCAGCGTAGATGTTCTCAACAACGCCGGAGATCATACCTGCGTTCCAGTTACCAGCGATGCACATTGCAGCCAGGCCGTCGCCCATAGCGGTTGCAGCATCTTCTTCCAGCATGGAAGCGGAACCGGTCAGGAAGTAAGGAGCGATCTGGTCCATTCTCTCAGCCAGGCCAGGAACTGCAGCCCAATCGAAGGTGCCGTTCTTGAAGTCTTCCTGGTAAGCAGCGACAGCGTCAGCGTCGTTGAGCAGGTTAGCCAGAACCAGTTCCAGGATCATCCAGGAGGTAGTGGTCTTGCCAGCAGCGGTAACCAGAGGAGCAGCGTCGGTCTTAGCTTCGATGTCAGCGCAGCAAGCCATCAGCTCGTCCCAGTTCTTGGGAGCCTCAGTCCAGCCAGCCTCGTTCAGGATGTCCATGTTGTAGAACATGCAGGAGAATGCAGCACCCTGGCACATACCAACGAACTTGCCGTTGTGGGTGAATGCGTTCTTGTAGGTGTCGGGCATCAGGCCAGCGACTTCCCAGTCAGCGATGTCAACCAGCATGTCAGCAGCGATCATGGCGTCCATGTTGTCGTTGTTGTTGCACTGGATAACGTCGGGCAGGTCGTTAGCACCGATACGGGTTGCCAGGAAGGTGGTGTCTTCGCCCAGACCAACGTGCTCGACTTCGATCCAGGGATGCTCTTCCTCGAACTTAGCTTCCATAACGTCCCATGCGTCAGCCCAGTCAACCTGAGCGATCCACACTTCGATAGTTACTTCTTCCTTCTCTTCGGGAGCAGCTTCGGGTGCAGCCTCGGGAGCTGCCTCAGGAGCGGCTTCGGGAGCTGCCTCGGGAGCAGCTTCGGGTGCCTTTTCGCCGCCACATGCGACCAGGCCGAATACCATAGCCAGAGCCAGCAGCAGAGCAATAATCTTCTTCATTCTTCATTTCCTCCTTATTATTTATACGGTTTTAAAGTCCGTAAACTTCACCAAGTGTTCCGGCGCACTTTTTGTACTGCTCGTAGAGCTTTGCGTACATGGCTGCGCGAGCGGGATCCGGCTGGATCACGCGTTCCCGGATTGCCAGGCATTTGTATCCTTCTTCGACACTGGAGTAAATCCCACAGCCCGTTCCGGCCATAATGGCTGCGCCCACGCAAGCAAGGTCGGCAACCTCCGGAATTCGGACAGGCAGATTTGCTATGTCCGCCACCATCTGGCACCAAAGTGCACTCTTGGAAGCGCCTCCTGCGAGTTTCAGGCCTTCCTTGGAGGGTTTCGTCTTGAAAGACTCCATCATCCAAATCGCCTGGAACGCAACACCTTCCATAATGGCGCGGGCAATATCAAAACGGTCATGGGAAAGATCCAAGCCGATAAAAGACGCTTTTTGGAATCTGCGGTTCGGAGCCGCATTTCCGGAGAAGGGGAAGAAGAACAAACCGTCTTCTGCCGCTTTCCGCTTTGCAACCTCTTCGTTGATCACATCGAAGGGGATCTGACTGCCGTCAGGGGCAACCGTCAGGTTCTTACGCCACCACTCCAGGCAAACACCGCCGGAGGACAGGCTTAACAGAGAGCCCCATTTGCCGGGTACTGCCGCAATAGACTGGGCAAGGCCGGTCTCAAAAGCGGGCTCATCACCGATGGCGGTGACCACCCAGCAGGTACCGGAGCCGATGAGGATGTCGCCGTTGTTGAGGGCGCCGGCACCCAGTGCCACAGCATACTGGTCGTGAGCGCCTGCCACCAGCACACAGTCGGTGCTCAGGCCCATAGCCTCGGCAGCTTCCACTGTCAGATGGCCGATTACATCACCGGAATGAACCAGCTTGGGAAGCTGATCTTCTCTGACACCGGAAAACTTCAGGATCTCCGGATCATAACAGCCGGTACGGATATTGGCAAACTGGTTATTGCCCGCATCGGACATGTCCACCGCGGGAATACCGGTCATTTTCATAGAGATATAGTCCGGCACGGACAGGAACATGGCCGTCTTTTCAAACAGCTCCGGCTCATTTTCCCGCATCCAGCGGCTTTCGGTAGCCAGCATGGACTTGCTCAGCCGCCAGCCGGTTTTCTGATACATCAGATCAGCATCACCGAACTCACGGATGAAGGCTTCCGTCTGGGGGCCGCCGCGGCCGTCATTCCAAACCATTGCGGGACGGACAGGCTTCATATCCTTATCCACCGCAACCATGGTACCGCCCTGCAAAGACAGGGAGATTGCCGCTACTGCCTTGCCGATTTCAGGATCGGCGCAGACTTCACGAACAGTTTCGCAAACCGCGTTCCACCAATCCTCAGCATTCTGCTCACTGTAACCCACCTGGGGATTATACATTTCATAGCCACGGTAGGCGTGTCCCAGCAGCTGACCGTCCGTAGAGAACAGCAAGGTCTTGGTACCGGTGGTACCCACGTCGATACCCAGCAAGTATTTCTTCATATTGCTTCCTCCCACAAACGACAGTACTACAGGTTACTATCTTTTCTAACACAGATAGATTAGCACGATTTTGTCATCACGTCAATTTTTAATGACCGATTCAATCAAGAATTGGTTACTTGCACAAAACTAAAGCGTCGTTATTGTGGCATTCGTTTAAGGAGATTTGACCGATTCGATCGTTTGTATTTGAGGAAAATACACCGTCGCTGCCCATAATACATTTTCCGTCTCCGGCTACAAAAAACGGCGCCGCCATCTCGACTATCTGCCATGTTTATGATACAATACATCCAGAATTTTTCGTAAAGGAGGGCATTGCATATGGCCGGAACAAAAAAGCATCCCTTAAGCATCGGTCTGTTAGCTCATGTGGACGCAGGCAAAACCACACTTTCTGAAGCCCTGCTGTATGTAAGCGGTGCCCGCCGGACTTTGGGTCGGGTAGACCACGCCGATGCCTTCCTGGACACCCACGCCCTGGAGCGTGCAAGAGGTATCACCATTTTCTCCAAGCAGGCCAGGATGGAGACCCCCAGCAGAGTCATCACCCTGGTAGACACCCCCGGCCACGTGGACTTTTCCGCGGAAGCGGAGCGGGTTCTCCCCATTTTGGATTGCGCGGTTCTTGTCATCGGCGGCCAGCTGCAGGCCCACACCGCAACCCTATGGAACCTGCTGCAGCGCTATCATGTGCCCACCATTCTCTTCATCAGCAAAATGGATCTGCCCGGCAAATCCAAAGAAGAGCTGATGGCTGATCTTTCCACCCAGCTAAGCCCTCATTGTGTAGACTTTTCCGCCGATGAAGAGAGCATCTTCGAATCCGCCGCCATGTGCGACGAGGCGCTGCTGGAAACCTACCTGGAAACCGGCATCGTCACCGATAATAACCTGCGGGAACTGATTGCCAGCCGGACTCTCTTCCCCTGCTGCTTCGGCTCCGGTCTGAAGCTGGAGGGTATTGACCGGCTTTTAGACATTTTGGATTTGTACGCTCCCCTGCCCCGATATGCTGCCGACTTTGGCGCAAAGGTCTACAAAATCTCCCGGGATCCCCAAGGCAACCGGCTTACCTGGCTGAAGGTCACCGGCGGCAAGCTGCAGGTGCGGGATATTCTGACCTATTCTGACCCCAAAGGAAAAGAGCTGACCGAAAAGGTCGTGCAGCTGCGGCAATACTCCGGCGATAAATTCACCGCTCCGGAGGAGGTACTGCCCGGCGAACTGGTGGCTGTCACCGGCCTCTCCGCCACCTTCGCAGGCCAGGGTTTGGGCGCAGAGTCTGCCGCCCTTGCACCGGTTTTGGAGCCGGTGATGACTTACCGTGTAGAGCTGCCCAAGGGCTGCGACCCCATGACCTTCCTGCCGAAAATGCGGCAGCTGGAGGAAGAAGATCCTCAGCTGCATGTGCTGTGGGATGATCATCTGAAACAGATCCATGTGCAGATCATGGGTAAGATTCAGCTGGAAATTTTGAAAAGTCTGATCCAGCAGCGGTTTAATCTGGAAATCGCCTTCCTGGATCGCCGGATCTATTATAAGGAGACCATTCTGAACACCGTAGAAGGCATCGGTCACTTTGAGCCTCTGCGCCACTATGCCGAGTGCCATCTGCTGCTGGAACCCCTGCCCCTGGGCAGCGGTCTGGTGTTTGACACGGTATGCTCCACAGATGTGCTGGACATCGGCTATCAGCGGCTGATTTTGGGTCACTTAAGTGAGAAAATGCATCGGGGTGTGCTGGTCGGCGCGCCCATCACCGATATGAAGATCACCCTGCTGGTGGGCAAGGCTCACCTAAAGCACACTGAAGGCGGCGACTTCCGCCAGGCCACCTATCGGGCCGTCCGCCAGGGTCTGATGCAGGCAAAATCCCAGCTTCTGGAGCCCTGGTACAGCTTTAAGTTGACCGTTCCCACGGAGTCCATTGGCAGAGCCATCACCGATATCCGTACCATGGGCGGCAAATTCGAAGCACCGGAACCCGTTGGCGCCAATTCCGTCCTCACCGGCACTGTCCCCGCCGCAGAGCTGGGTGACTATGCCGACCAGGTAGCCGCCTACACCCAGGGCAAGGGCCAGCTGCAGGTGGCTTTGGACGGCTATGCCCCCTGCCACAATCAGGATGCAGTGGTTGCTGCCGCCGCTTATGATCCGGAAGCGGATCTGGACAACACTCCCGACTCTGTGTTCTGCAGCCACGGTGCCGGCTTCACCGTTAAGTGGCACCAGGTTAAAGACTATATGCACCTGGAAAGCGGACTGAAAAAGTCCGAAGAACCCGCTCTGATCACCCGGAACATCCGTTTGGACGATAAGGAACTGGAAGCCATCATGGAGCGGGAGTTCGGCCCTATTAAGCGGCCTTTATACCAGGCACCCGCCAATAAATCCGCCAAAGCAGAGGTTGAGATCCGTCCCCCCAAGCAATCTGCCATTATTGTAGACGGCTACAATGTGATCTTTGCCTGGGAAGAGCTGGCGGATCAGGCAAAGCATGACCTGGATGCGGCACGGCGCCGGCTGTGCGATATCCTTTCCAGCTTTGCCGGTTTTAAAAAGTGCTATCTAGTGCTGGTGTTCGACGGCTGGAAGGTGAAGGGCAATCCCGGCGAAAAGGAGCAGTTCCACAACATCCAGGTAGTCTACACCAAGGAAAATCAAACTGCCGATGCCTACATCGAAGCTTTGGCCGACCAGATCGGCAGAAATTATGCCGTTCGTGTGGCCACCTCCGATGCCCTGGTGCAGATCTCTTCTCTCCGCTCCGGCGTGCTGCGCATGTCCGCCCGGGAACTGAAATTGGAAGTGGAAGCTGCCCGGAAAGAAATGCAGAAACATTTCTAATTTTTTCTTTCCTTTTTCTTCCTTTTCTTGTACAATTAAGAAAAAGCACACAGGAGGACTTGCTATGAGCCACAAACATCCCCAGGATCAAAAAATGGCCGAGCGCGATGCCAAGATGGAAACGCGCGCCCACCGCAGTGACCACTTTTTCCGCCATGTACTGCACTATGTAGAACGCACTGTAGCAACCATCACTCTGCTGGGTCTTATCGTTTCTTTTGTATTTCTGGTGTATCAGATGTTTGCTAATCCCAGCGCTTATCTGTTTGACACCCACCACTTCCTCCACAACATTCTGAATATTGTGGTCGGCTTCGAGTTCGTCCGAATGATGATCGATACCACTCCCGCCAACATTTTGGAAGTGCTGACCGTGGCTATCACCCGCCATGTTATCCTCAGCCATGACGACTACTGGAGCAACCTGATCTGTATCGCATGTATCGCTGGTCTGTTTGCGATCCGCCGTTACCTGGTCCGCCGCAGCGAACTGAAGGAAGAAATGGTAGAAATCGAATAATCCTTACAACGCAAAAGCACCGGGGCAACCCGGTGCTTTTTATTGATTTATGTACCTTCTTCCGCAAGTTGTTCCTCCAGGAAGTTCAGCAGGTCTGCATTCACATAAGTACCCTTAATATAGGCACCGGGGGTCTCGTCCATCGCAAACAAATAGGATTCTCCCTGATTACCGTATTTGCCCCGCTCCGCGTCAATGGTTACTGTCATAGAAAAGCCAAACTTGATGCGGTAGTACTTCATAAAATCTGCTTTCAGAACATCCGTTGTCAGAACGTCGCCGTAAGGCTCCAGCAGTTCCATCAGTTCTTTTGCCTGATCTTCCGACAGACGGATTCTGGTATCCTCCGCCTTCAGGAAATCGCAGTAATAAACCTGCAATTCCTCGTTTACGTAGTCAGAAAAGCTGACCGCGTCCGTGGCAGGTGTTTCCAAAGCGCTCTGCAGATTTTCAAGCATCTCAAAGGAAATCCCTTCCGGCTGAGAACCCTTTACTTTTTTGATGGCCTGGCTTGGATTCAGCGGCCAGCCGGCATTTTCAAACAAACTGCTTTTGCTTAAGAAAAATACATAGCTATCATCCGCAGACAATTCAGGAATCCCCTCATAGATGTGGATGACAGTTTCCGTTTCGCCGCCCATCATCATGACTTCCAAAGTATCGCCGGCTTTTGCGGTTGGCAGATAGGAATCCAGCACCTGCACCTGATAGACCGTGACCAGCTCTTCTTCTGCCGGGGGAACATCCTCCGGATTCAGATACAGCTCCGTAGCGGGCATGGAGATCACCCGCCACTCACAGGTTTTGCTCATCACCTTGCCGTGGATGATATAGTCCGCGTTTTGCGCAAGTTCTTCCACACCGCTGTAATAAGGATAGTCCATAGTGGCAGTCAGCGTTTCTTTTTCTCTCACGTTCCCCTGACTTGCCTGAGAATCCTGCTTTTTGCAGGACGGAAGCGTCAGAAGCATAGCAAGAATCATAAGCGGTATCCACTTTTTCATACAATCCCCACCTTTCTATACGCACGCTTTACCTCTTCACTTATATAGAGGGATTTTAGACTAAAAAAGTTACACATAGTATTATATTACCATACAGAACGAACCCGGCAACCCAAAGTTGAGATTCTTTACAAAAATTCAACAAATGGGGCATAGCTTTTTCCTCCAAAGTATGGCATGATAGGGGCAGACGAAAAGAAAGGACGGAAATAACTATGGCTTTTTCCAAATTCCTGGACGCAAAGCGTCAGGATTGCAAGGCGCTGGTTTCTGAGCTGAAGAAAACCTTCGCCTATGTAAGCGTGCTGGGTGTGGATGTGAAGACCACCGCCATCCGTGTGGATCGAAACACCTCCAACATCTCCCCCGGCGCTGACACCGAATGCGGCTTCGTTGTGAAGATGCACAACGGCACCGTATTCTGCGAGTACTCCCTGGATGACATCGGCGGTGATATCCCCGCTCTGGCTGCAAAGATCGCTGCATCCGTTGTCTATGACAGCAGCAACACCATCGCTGGCAGCATCCTGCCCGATGAACCCCTGGTGCAGTCCTTTGAGCGCCCCCACGATCTGGCGGACTACACCGAATCCCAGCTGCTGGACTTCTGCAAAGAACAGTGCGCATGCTTACTTAGCAAGAGCGAGAACCTCCTCAACGGCATGGTGAATCTGCGGACTATGGAAGTCTCCAAGCTGTTTGTTTCCGAGAATCGGGAACTGAGCCAGAATTACAGCTGGGTCAACGGCATTATGGTGAGCATTTACCGCGAAAACGACAAGGTTGTGCAGGTCTATGAAAGCGCCAACTACCACCGTATCGCCGATGTGTTGGCAGAGCTGCCCACCAAGATGGACAAGATGCTTCACACCGCCCATTGCCTGACCCTGGCAAAGCCCATTGAGCCCGGTGTTTACGATGTGATCACCGATCCCTCCATTACCGGCCTGATTGCCCACGAGGCCTTCGGCCACGGTGTGGAAATGGATCAGTTTGTGAAGGATCGCGCCCTGGCCAAGGAATATGTGGGTAAGTATGTAGCCTCCCCCATCTGCAATATGCGTGACGGCGCAGGCTCTACCCTCAGCGTTGCCTCCTACTTCTTCGATGATGACGGCGTGCTGGCCGGCGATACCCAGATCATCAAGGACGGCATTCTGGTCACCGGTATTTCCGACCTGGCATCCGCCACCCAGCTGGGCACTCCCCCCACCGGCAACGGCAGAAGAGAGTCCACCCGCCGGAAGGCCTATGCCCGTATGACCAACACCTTCTTCGAAAAGGGCAGTGACAAGCTGGAGGATATGATCGCCTCCATCGACCACGGTTATATGCTCTTCGAGACCGACAACGGCATGGAAGACCCCAAAAACTGGGCCATCCAGTGTGTCGCTCAGTACGGTATCGAGATCAAGGACGGCAAGCTCACCGACAACTATGTGGCTCCCGTGGTCATGAGCGGCTATGTGCCGGATCTGCTGAAGTCCATCTCCATGATCTCCGACGATTTCGTGGTCACCGGTATGGGTTCCTGCGGCAAGGGCTATAAGGAATGGGTTCGTGTCAGCGATGGCGGCCCCGCACTGAAAGTGAAGGTGAAGTTAGGATGAAAACCATCATTGCGGCTTTAAAAGCCAACCCCAGGGTCAGCGATTACAAGATCAATCTGACTGCAAAGGAAAGCTACGAGTGCTTCTATGTAAAGGGCAAGCTGGAGACTGTCCGCTGCACCGACACCTGCGATAAAATCGTGACTGTTTATGTGGATCACGGTGAATTCAAGGGTGACTCTCAGTTCTATGTCTATCCCTCCACAACCTCCGAGGAACTGTCTGAGCTGATTGAAAAGGCTGTGGAAAAGGCTTCCCTTCTTAATAATAAGATGTATACTCTGCCGGAAAATGAAACCGGCGAGTATGAAGTGGAGAGCAATTTCTCCGCCTACACCCTCTCCGGTCTTTCCAAAGAGATCACCGAGGCAGTATTCAGCGCCAATAACCTGGAAAATGCCGATCTGAACTCTGTGGAAGTCTTCGTCAACCGTCACACCGATACTGTGTGCAACAGCCGAGGCATCCACAAGACCCAGGTGCGGTATGATGCTATGGTGGAGGCGATCCCCACCTTCAACGGCGAAGGTGAGAGCGTGGAGCTGTATCAGCAGTATAATTTCAGCGCCTTCTGTGCAGAAACCGTCAAGGAGGAAATCGCGCAGAAGCTCCGGGAAGTCAAGGCCAGAGCTTCCGCTGTGAAGCCCGACTTCTCTCTGAACTGCAAGGTGATTCTGAACAAGCAGGAACTGGGAGAACTTTTCGGCACCATCAGCTATGATCTGAATTTCTCTACCGTATACTCCCATGCCAATCTCTACCACAAGGGTGATGACATTCAGGCAGACCCCACCGGTGACAAGATCACCATCACCATGGCAGGTTCTGTCCCCGGCAATATCCGCAGCGCGCATTTCGATGGTGACGGCATGACTCTGAAGGACACCACCATTGTAAAGGATGGCAAGGCCGTGGCTTACTACGGTGCCAACCGTTTCGGTCAGTATCTGGAAGAGGTGCCCACCGGTAATCTGCGCTGCATCCAGGTGGCACCCGGCAGCGCCTGCGCAAAGTGCCTGACCGCCGCTCCTTATCTGGAGGTGCTCAGCATGTCCGGTCTGCAGGTGGATCCTTTCAATGATTACATCGGCGGCGAAATTCGTCTGGCTTACTACTGCGACGGTGAGAAGACTATGCCTGTCACTGGCATTTCCATTACCGGCAGCTTAAAGCAGGTTCTGTCCTCCATTCGGCTGTCTACAGAGATTGCCGCTGAGGACGGCTACACCGGCCCCGCCAAGGCAATCCTGCAGGATATGAAGATCTTCTAAAAAAGAAAGCCCCCTTGTTCCAGACAAGGGGGCTTGTTTTATTCTTTATTCTCTTACCAGGCGCACATAGCGGATACCGTTGACACCGCCCTGCTGATACCACAGCGTTACCAGCAGGCTGTCATCGGGCAGCACTGCCACAGAGGGTTCACCAAAGGAGAAATCCGTCCACTGGCTGAAATCGCCGCTGGTACCGGACTTGGTAGCAATTTCTGCTGCCCAAACCGGCTCATTTTCCAGCACTTCCACTTCCGTGCCGTTAAATGTTTCCATTGCCAGCCAGACACCGACTGTGCCTTCCTTGCGCTGGTTATAGGCAATCAGAACACTGCCATCCTTCCATGCCGCAATACCGGTACTCTGTCCCCGGAAGGGCTGGACAAACGGACCTGCAAAGGTAGCGCCGTCATCATCAGACAGCAGATACTGGGTAGACTTTTCCGGAACGGCAGTCTGCCAGGTAGATACAAAGAGCCGGCCATCGGTCAGGCGGGTGATCCAAGCTTCGCCATACTGGCAAGGGCCTTCTGCCTGGGCAAACTTGGCAGCAGAGAAGGTCTTGCCGCCATCTATACTTCTCAGGATTCCCATGCAGTTGATATCCACCTCTTCCTTCTTATCAATGGTGGGATAGGGAGAGTAGATCATAGTCAGCTTGCCGCCGTCTTCCGCCAGCATGCCGCCAGGCTGCTCCGCAGAGCCATAGAACGGTACATCCACTTCTGTTGGCAAGGGGAAATCATGGCCATCGGCGGAAAGGGAATAGACCAATTTGTTTTCTTTCATGCCAGCAGCTTCATCGGACCAGAAAGCTTCTCCGGGGCAGGCAATCTCCCAGGCCTTGCCCGCCAGGCACACCTGGCCATCGCCTGCGCCACGCAAGGAAGCAAAGATAGATTTCTTGCCCTCCAGCGCCGGCCATACGGGCTTTGCTTCTGTCCATTCCACGCCATCTTTGGAGTAAGCAATCATAGGCACAAAGTCATTAGCGCCGCCCTTGGAGTTGATCATAAAGGCGCAAGCCAGGCTTCCGTCAGCCAATACTGCGCAGCGGGGGCCACTGGTACAAGCGTTTTCTTTTGTTGTGGCAAAAACATCGCCTTCAGCAATTTTACGGAACATAGAAATCCACCTTCCTTTTTATTTCTACTTACAGTAAAGCAGAAAGTTGTGAGAAAAGCAATGACCACGGGAAGGAAATTTTCATCTGATCACATATCGCAACGGCAGATTATGCAGTTGCTTGTCACCGTCAGGCAAAGTAGCATCTATTTCCTTACAGCATTCTTGCTTCTTCGGTATATTCTTTCTGCTTAATGGACGATATAGGACTCGATTTGCATTTTCCCCTTCACAGGAAAGAAAATATTTGTAGCCACCAGTTTTTGAACTGGTGGCAGCAAGGCTCCACCGGAGCCTTGCATTGAAATGGGTTCAAGCCCTATAAGTCCACTAAAAAGAAAAGACCACTCGTTAGAGTGGTCTTTCTTTTTTGGTGGACGATATAGGACTCGAACCTATGACCTTCCGCACGTCAAGCGGATGCTCTAGCCAGCTGAGCTAATCGTCCAGGCGCATGATGGATTATACACAAGGATATCCTATTTGTCAACCCTTTTTTCAAAATTTTTCAAAAAATGTTGGGGAGGGTTCTAACCCTCCCCTAACACATCAAATCTTAGGCATCAGATTGCTGCGCTTCATAGCTCTGCGCAGGGCCATATACAGCACCGTTGCTGCAACCACAGCCACCACTGCATTCACAGAGGTAGTCATTGCGCCAATTTTAGCCCAAATGCTGGCCGCCTCCTGGGGTACACCCAGGATATACATCTTATAGAAGTAGCCTACCAGGGGATCTGCAATAATATTAAAGCCCATACCTGCCGCGCAGCTGATAGCTGTTGCCGCTGTCAGAGGAACTTTTCTGTTTTCCTTATCCTGGCTGATCTTAAAGATCTTGTGTGCCACAAAGCCGGTGATCAGGCCGATGCACAGCTTCAGCAGGAAAGTCTTGGGTGCGGAAGTCACATAAGCCGTGGTCAGGTCCGCGATGGTCATACCCACTGCACCGGCCATGCCGCCCCAAAGGCCGCCTAAAAACAGCGCCGCCAGCACACAGAACACATTGCCCAGGTGAAATGCTGTTTTCTCCATGCCCACGGGAATGTCGATCTTACAATAAGTAAAGCCGATGTAGCAAAGCGCCGCAAACAGAGCTGCCATAGAGAGGGTTCTGACATCGGTTTTCTTTTTCTCAGGCACAGATGCCACAATGGGAATCACAATACCCACCAGGGTCATGATCAGACCCAGCGCGAAGGAAACCTTATTGCTTGCTTCCGCATTTTCTGCCAAAGCGCCGCTGCGGGTAACAACCGTTACAATCACACCCAGCACAAGCAACGTCAGACCGGCACCGACAGCGATCCACTTTTTCTTGTTAGCGCGGATCTGCGCTTCTCCATTCTTTTTATTCACTACGGATCCCTCCTGTCAATTTCTGTTTGTACTATACCACAAACTGGCAATAAATAAAGTGCCAATTTTCTTTCATATTTAAAGGCCAGTTTTCTATTCCCAATTGTTTGGAAGTTATGGTTTACAGATACCCCTTTCATATGATATGATAGACAAAAGTATGTGCAAATCGAGGTTTTGTATATCATGGACTATATTGTTCTGGATATGGAATGGAATCAGCCCTGGCCCGGCTCCCCTTCTTCCAAGAAGGTGCTGCCCGTGCAGATCCGGGGTGAGATCCTGCAGATCGGTGCGGTGCGTGTTACTGAGGATCAGCAGGTAGCCGATGAATTCCAGGTTTTAATTAAACCCAAATATTATAAGCGCTTAAACCGCCGTGTCAGCAAGCTCACCGGCATTAAGGAAACTGACCTACGGGATCGCGGTGTTCCCATGACCGATGCCATCGCGGATTTCCGGGCATGGTGCGGTGAGGATGTGATCTTCCTGACCTGGGGTTTTGACGATATTACCATCCTGCGGGAAAATCTTCAGCTTTACGGCCTGGAGGATCACTGGGTCAACCGCTGGTACAACGCCCAGATGATCTTCAATGCCCAGACCGACGGCTCCAATGCCCAGAAGGCCCTGAAGACCGCTATGGAGATTTTCGAAATCGAGCCTTCCCGTCCTGCCCATGATGCTTTGGGCGATGCTTACCACACGGCGCTGATCTGCGCACGGCTGGATCTTAAGAAAGGCACCAGAGAATATGAAGAAGCCCTGAAGAGCCATGTGAACGGCTTCCACGGCGCAGAGCTTCCTGGTTGCATCAGCCGCAAGGTATTCTATGACTATGCCGACAAAAAGGCTGCTCTCAGCGCTATGAGCGGCAAAGAAAATATCTGCCCCACCTGCGGCAGACAAATGGAAGGTACCCGCTGGTTCTCCCAGCCCGGCAAGCGCTATATGGACCTGGCAACCTGCCCGGAGTGCGGTAAGTTCCTGATCCGTGTCCGTCTTTCCGAGCAGCCCGACGGCACCATCCGGGTCAGCCGTCTGACCTATGAAGCCACCTCTGAAGCTGCCGAAGCCTACGCAAGAAGAGCAGACAAGGCAGAACCGGAAGTTCGCCGCCCCAGTGGTGCCCAGCAGCGCCGCCGTAGACGCAGCCGGCTGCCGGAAAAGAAGGACTAAGAGAAAGGGGATCTATCATGATCGATTTTAATAACGCTTCCTTGGTGAAGCTTCGCCCTGTTAATGACAACGCCTTTGAAAAGATGGTAGCGCCGATTCTCGTAAACGGTGAAGAAATCGTCCGTTGCTTCCAGAGCATTCGTGACGGTGTTGTGTTTACCAGTAAGCGGATCATCACCATTAATATTCAGGGTATCACCGGAAAGAAGAAAGACTTCACTTCTCTTCCTTATAATAAGATTCAGTCTTTCTCCGTAGAAACCGCAGGTGCTTTTGATCTTGACAGCGAACTAGAGCTTTGGTTTTCCGGCATGGGTCGGGTCAAGCTTGAGTTTATCGGTTCTACCGATGTTGCTCACCTGTGCAAGATGATTTCTGAAGAGGTTCTGTAATGAAACGATATTGGATTGTTCTTTTGGCTCTTCTTTGTATCCTATCCCTCACTGCCTACAAAGCAGCCTCCAAAGAAGAGGATGTGCATTCCTTTGAGGCAACCGTCCTGGAAGTCCACGATACCTATCTTTTGGTTGAGCCCGCGGAAGATGCCTGGGAGCGCAGCAGCGCTGATAAAATTGAAGTGTCCTTAATAGACAAAACCTCCTGGCCCATTCCCCAGGTGGGCGACACCGTGAATGTATTCTACAACGGTGAGCTGATGGAAACCTATCCCGCCCGGGTTGGAAAGGTCTACCGGGTAGAGATTGTGAATTAAATAGCAAAATCCCCATCCGTATGGATGGGGATTTTTATTATTTGGGAATTATTCGCCCTGCTCCAGAGCCAGGGTAACGGTAGTCTGATCGCAGACCTCTGCGGGGCCCCAGTACTGGATAGCGCCGGGGTAGACATAGCAGGTTTCGTTTGCCCACTGCTCGCGAACGGATGCGAAGTAGGTGAAGGGCTTGCCGTCCAGCTCAACCAGAGCCTTACGGATAACGGGCTTGTCAGCACCGTGACGGCGCTCGATGTTCATCATCTTGGTGATGGGCATACCGCCGGCAACCCACTCTTCAGCGGGCTTAGACAGGTTAGAAACCTTGCTGAGATAGCCGGTGTAGCCATACTGGATCAGCATGAAAGCATTGTAGCCCAGGCTGTAGCAGTAGTCAGCATCGAAGTTGGAGGGGAAAGCGCAGCGGCCTTCGTAGCCCAGGAAGTGATGCAGGGGGGAGAACTTACCCTTATAGGTGCCAGCCTTCTTACGGGCAGCCAGGTTGTTCTTGACCATTTCGGAGAACAGCTTCTCGGACTCGATCAAAGAAACCTGCACGTTGCCGTGAGGATCGCGTTCCAGGAACAGCTGCTGCTGGATGCCTTCGGGCAGCTGTGCGAAAACGGCCATGGAA